>NZ_CP011477.1:2145000-2445000 GCF_001010805.1 Spongiibacter sp. IMCC21906
TCTGAAGAAGGCACTAAACGCCTTGTTCGCAAAGCAATTCAATACACCATTGACCAAGACCTGCCTTCGCTGACCATCGTTCACAAAGGCAACATCATGAAGTTCACCGAAGGGTCTTTCAAAAACTGGGCATATGACCTGGCTATGGAAGAGTTTGGCGCTGAGCTGCTAGATGGCGGTCCTTGGGTCAAAATGAAAAACCCCAACACCGGCAAAGAAATCATTATTAAAGACGTGATTGCAGACGCCATGCTTCAGCAAGTATTGCTGCGTCCAGACGAGTACAGCGTTATTGCAACGCTAAACTTGAACGGCGATTACTTGTCAGACGCATTGGCGGCACAGGTGGGCGGTATTGGTATTGCTCCCGGCGCCAACATGAGCGACAACGTGGCCTTGTTTGAAGCCACCCACGGCACGGCACCCAAGTACACCGGCCAGGACAAGGTTAACCCCGGTTCGTTGATCCTGTCGGCAGAAATGATGCTGCGCCATATGGGTTGGAATGAAGCTGCGGATTTGATTATCAATGGCATGAACGGTTCGATCCAAGCCAAAACCGTCACCTATGACTTTGAGCGTTTGATGGAAGGGGCCACCCTCCTGAAGTGTTCGGAGTTTGGCGATGCGATTATTAAGCACATGGCTTAATCGCTTCGTAAAGGTACGACAAAAGCCGCCATCAAGGCGGCTTTTTTGTAACTGACAGAAATCGTGAGAAACTAGCGTTCGGGGTCGTCTGTCGTAATACTTGTGGCATGCAGGCCTTTGGGGCCTGGCTCGGCATCAAAACTCACCGATTGACCGGCTTTTAGCGTTTTATAGCCTTCCATTGAAATCGCCGAGTAGTGGGCAAAAACCTCTTCTTCACTGTTTTCTGAGAGGATAAAGCCGTAACCCTTGGCATTATTAAACCATTTGACAACACCGTTTTGCATAGAAATAGACCCGCAACTGTCGTTATATTTATTGTGAAACAGCGCCTTACCCTTGTTTTTGGTCGGCGCCAACCCCATTTTTTAAAACAGGATGGGGGTTGTCGTCAAGTAAAGCTTTGCCCCTGCACAAATTGGTGCATTTCCCTATTGCTAAGGCGCGAAGGGGTGATAAGCTCAAATTAACAACGTAGTGAGATTATGCAGTCTGATATCTACAACATGAGTGAAGATCACGACGAAGACCATAGCGGTGGTACCGCGATTGAGACCGCCAAGCCGGAGCTCAAAAAGCCACCACTGTATGTCGTTGTGTTAATGAACGACGATTACACGCCGATGGAGTTCGTTGTTGAAGTACTGGAAGATTTTTTCTACATGGATCGTCAGAAGGCCACGCAAGTGATGCTGACGGTACATACAGAGGGCAAAGGTGTCTGCGGGGTATTTACCCGGGATATCGCCGAGACCAAGGCGGCCCAAGTTAATCAATATGCCAGAGATAGCGGTCATCCGCTGTTGGCTGAGATTGAAATGAGCGAAGCGTGAATGCTGTTAATTGAGTAGAGGCGGAGCAGGCGATGTTGAGCAAAGACCTAGAAACCACCTTAAGTCAGGCCTTTAAATCGGCCCGTAATCGCCGTCATGAATTTATGACGGTGGAACATTTATTGTTGGCCCTGGCTGACAATGATGCCGCCGTTAAAGTCCTGCTGGCCTGCGGCGCAGATTTGGTCCAGCTCAAGGGCGACCTTGATGAGTTTGTCGAAGCGACCACACCGCGCATTCCCGATGAAGATGCCGAGCGCGATACGCAGCCAACGCTGGGTTTTCAGCGGGTACTGCAGCGGGCTGTATTTCATGTGCAGTCCTCAGGCAAGCAAGAAGTTACCGGCGCCAATGTGCTAGTCGCGATATTTAGCGAACAAGAAAGCCAGGCGGTGTACTTTCTGAAATCCCAAAATGTAACCCGCCTCGATGTGGTGAATTACATCACCCACGGCATTTCCAAAGTGTCCGGCAGCGAAGGCAGCGCCGAATCTGACCAGCAAGCCGAACAAGAGGCTGACGGCGGTGATCCTGAGCAGCGACCACTGGAAAACTTTGCCACTAACTTAAATGAAGAGGCCAAAATAGGTCGTATTGACCCGTTGATTGGCCGTGCCGATGAGGTAGAGCGGGTTGCACAAATATTGACCCGTCGTCGCAAAAACAATCCTCTGTTGGTAGGGGAGTCCGGGGTAGGTAAAACCGCCATTGCCGAAGGTTTGGCAAAACGTATTGTTGATGGTGATGTGCCCGAGGTGCTGTTAAACAGCGTGGTTTACTCTCTGGACATGGGCGCCTTGCTGGCGGGTACGAAATATCGTGGTGACTTTGAAAAACGCCTCAAAGGTTTGCTTGCCGATTTGAAGAAGCGGGAAGGGGCAATTCTCTTTATTGATGAAATCCATACTATTATCGGCGCCGGTGCAGCCTCCGGTGGGGTAATGGACGCGTCAAATCTGCTTAAACCCCTACTCAGCTCCGGACAAATGCGCTGCATTGGTTCAACGACCTTCCAGGAATACCGCGGTATTTTTGAAAAAGATCGGGCCCTTAGCCGCCGCTTTCAAAAGGTAGATGTCAACGAGCCCTCAGTGGAAGACACCTTCCTGATATTGAAAGGTCTGCGCTCTCGCTTTGAGAGCCATCACGACCTGCAATATAGCGATGCCGCTTTGCGCACCGCAGCTGAGATGTCAGCTCGCTATATCAATGACCGCTTCTTACCAGATAAAGCCATTGATGTCATCGATGAAGCAGGCGCATATCAGCGTCTGCAGACCAAAGAGAACCGAATAGAGCTGATTGATGTGCCGCAGATTGAGGCCATTGTCGCTAAAATTGCGCGAATTCCACCAAAATCAGTGTCCAGTGATGACAAGGCTTCGCTGGCCAAGCTGGAAGATAATCTGAAAATGGTGGTGTTTGGTCAAGATCAGGCCATAGGGGAATTAAGCGCATCCATCAAGCTGGCTCGGGCTGGTTTGAAAGCGCCCGATAAACCCATTGGTTCATTCTTGCTAGCGGGCCCCACGGGTGTGGGTAAAACAGAGGTGTGTAAGCAGCTCGCCCAGCTATTGGGGCTTGAGTTGGTACGGTTTGACATGTCTGAGTACATGGAGCGTCACACCGTTTCTCGTCTTATCGGTGCGCCTCCGGGCTATGTTGGCTTTGATCAAGGTGGTTTATTGACCGATGCCGTCACCAAGCACCCTCATTCAGTAGTGTTGCTGGACGAGATTGAAAAAGCCCACCCCGACTTGTTCAACTTGTTGCTGCAGGTTATGGATCATGGCTCGCTCACGGATAACAACGGACGCACTGCGGATTTCCGCAATGTTATTTTGGTCATGACCACCAATGCTGGGGCAGAAAATATCAGTCGTCGCTCAATTGGTTTTACTGAACAAAATCATGCCACCGATGCCCTGGAGGCCATTAATCGTCTCTTTACTCCAGAATTCCGCAACCGCTTGGATAGCACCATTAGCTTTGCACCACTGGAAGCCGATGTAGTCTTGACGGTGGTAGACAAATTTCTTGTCGATCTGCAGGCTCAGCTGGATGAGAAAAAAGTGGTACTGGATGTGGACGATGATGCTCGTCGTTGGTTGGTGAAGCGCGGCTATGACAAGACCATGGGTGCACGGCCAATGGCGCGTGTTATTCAAGAACACATCAAAAAACCCTTGGCTGAGATGGTCTTATTTGGTGATCTCGCTGAAGGCGGCACCATCCACGTCAGTGTTGATGGCGATGGGCTTGAATTACATGCCGAAGTTGCTGAAATGGCCGTAGAGTAAAGTGAGATCGTGGCCGTATTCTACGGCCACAGAAAAACCCACGCGGCCTGGGCGGCGTGGGTTTGCAAAATTACAATTTGGAAGATAGAAAGGGCGGGAGTTTAACGACCGCGGAAGGTAATACGGCCCTTGGTAAGATCGTAAGGGGTCAATTCAACCTTCACCTTGTCACCGGTCAGTATGCGTATATAGTGCTTGCGCATTTTGCCAGAGATATGGGCAGTTACAACGTGGCCATTTTCCAGACGTACCCGGAAGGTGGTATTGGGCAAAGTATCGATAACTTCGCCTTCCATTTCTATCTGGTCTTCTTTCGCCATTCGGCAATATTCCTCACTAAAAATTCTTTTGCGATTGCTGCGCCGCCGGACATGGCGACTAAGAAAAAACAGCGCGCATTTTGCCTGAATTCATCTTAATAGGCAATTTGTAGCGACACATCTCTTTGGGGTACAGCTATTAATGAATCTGCTTAGTTCAGGCGAACCCAGCGATCACTCATATAAAGTTCAATGGGGCGGTAATCTGTTTTGTAGCGCATTTTTGCACACTCGCGAATCCAGTAGCCCAAATACACATAGGGCAGCTGTAATTCTCGACAGTATTGAATCTGCCACAGAATCGCCATAACCCCCAAGCTGCGTCTGTCTGAGTGTGGATCATAAAAAGTGTAAATTGCCGATAAGCCATCATTCATAATATCGATAACCGCCACTGCCACCAGTTGTTCTTGCAAGTAAAAGCAGGCATAACGGCTAGGGGACACATTGTCACAAAGAAATTGCTCAAACTGTTCCCGAGATGGCGGATACATATCGCCGTCTTTATGACGAACATTAATATAGCGTTCGTACAGGGCGTAGGCATCATCTGGCATTGCGGTTCTGACACTGACTGTTAAATCATTGTTGCGGTTTTGGCAGCGACGCTGGTTTCGACTGGGCTTAAAAAGACTGGCGGGGATTCGGCTGGCGACGCACGCTTGGCAATTTTCGCAATCTGGCCGATAAACATGGCTGCCACTACGACGAAAACCGCGCTTGGATAATTCGGTATACAGCCGATTGTTAAAAGGCAAGTGGGGATCGACAAACAGCGTGCGAGCTTCTCTATCCTTGAAGTAGCTGCAAGGGTGGGGGTGAGTAGCATAGAGCTTGATGGATTTCTCTTCACTCATACTGCCATTTTCGCAACCTTGTCTTGAGACTGCCAGTGGTAGTTCCAACTACCTGCCTTAGCATAATTCACAGTGGCACACTGAGAGAGAAGCTGCTGAAATTGCTGCCGGGAAATCTCCTCCGCGCCCATCTCGAAGAGATAGGGATTGCCAACCTGACAGTCGATTAACTTAAATTGCTTTTCAATCAGCCAGTCACAAAGGGCACAGAGTGCAATCTTTGATCCGCTAGGCCCTAAACTGAACATAGATTCGCCAAAAAATACCTCGCCCAAGGCAATACCGTATAAGCCGCCGACTAAACTCGAACCTTGCCAAACTTCTACCGAATGAGCCCAGCCAGCAATATTAAGCTGGGAGTACGCCTCACGCATCTCATCGGTTATCCAGGTACCGGGGCGTTTGCTGCTGGTTTTTGCACATTCATTAATAACACGCTGAAAAGATCGATCACTGCTACAGCGATAATCTTCTTTACGCATTTGTTTACGCAGACTGCGGCTAATATGTAGCTTTTCGGGAAAGAGCACTGCACGCGGGCTGGGTGACCACCAAAGAATCGGCTGGCCATCTTCAAACCAAGGAAATATGCCGTGTTGATACGCTTCTAAAAGACGCGGTGTAGACAAGTCACCTCCTGCCGCGAGCAGACCTTGAGGATCGTCCAAGGCTGTCTCAACGGCAGGGAAGGCGAGGTCGGCTGGATCAAGCCAAGGAATTTGCGGCATTAACCGACCTCCGTCATTCAGGATAAATCGTCTAAATAACGCTCAGCGTCCAGTGCCGCCATGCAACCAAAACCTGCAGACGTCACTGCTTGACGATAAATATGGTCGGCCACATCACCCGCGGCAAAAACCCCTTCGATGCTAGTGGCTGTAGCATTACCCTCAATACCGCTGTTGATTTGAATGTAACCATCTTTCATATCCAGCTGATCAGCAAAAATATCGGTATTGGGCTTATGGCCAATGGCGATAAACACCCCGGCAAGCTCAATATCTTGTTTGCTGTCGTCTTTGGTGCTGGCAATACGGATACCGGTAACACCGCTGTCGTCACCTAGCACTTCTTCCAGAGTGTGGTTCCAGCAGAGTGTGACGTTGCCGTTTTTGGCACGGTCAAACAGTTTGTCTTGCAGAATTTTCTCGGCGCGCAATTCATCTCTGCGATGTACTAAAACCACCTCAGAGGCGATATTAGACAAATACAGCGCTTCTTCTACCGCCGTATTGCCGCCACCGATAACGGCAACTTTTTTGCCTTTATAGAAAAAACCATCACAGGTAGCACAGGCCGAAACGCCTTTACCCATAAAGGCTTCTTCAGACTCAAGGCCAAGGTATTGGGCCGATGCGCCAGTTGCAATAATGAGGGAATCACAAGTATAGGTTTTGCTGCCGACCAAGGTAAAAGGGCGCTGCTTCAGATCCACTGAGTCAATATGATCAAACAGAACCTCGGTTTCGAAGCGTTCGGCATGGGCCTGCATCCGCATCATTAGCTCAGGGCCTTGTACGCCGTCTTGATCGCCGGGCCAATTATCGACATCGGTAGTCGTGGTGAGCTGACCACCTTGCTGCATGCCCGTAATGACAACCGGTTTTAAATTAGCCCGTGCTGCGTAAACTGCCGCTGTATAACCGGCAGGGCCGGAGCCTAAAATAATCAGGGGGTGGTGTTGGCTATCGCTCATAATTGTGCAGAATTCCCAGTTGAAGGGATCGAACCTTACTCGATCCTAAGTGACTGAATAACGACGCTGCAATTGGTAATTGACGTCAGTAAGGGGCTTGTATTCAAAGGCGGTTATCATAGGCTAAAAGCCTTGGCGCAGCAAAAAACTCAGCGGCGACAAGCCGCCCGTCATGATGCTAACATTGCGGGGTTTTAACTCAACCTCATTCTTATTTACGGATCTTTAAGGGAGCCGGTTTTTTCTTGGCAAAACAAACGATTGCATCTAAGCCGGAACGCCACGAAACCCTGCAGCTAAGGCTGCGGGAAGGTTTGCTTATCGCCTTGTCGGCGGTGTGTATTCTCATTGTTATGGCGCTGGCCACCTATAGCAGTGGTGATCCAGGCTGGTCTCGAACCGGTAATGGCGAAGCCGTCGCCAATGCGGTGGGGCCGGTTGGCGCATGGCTGGCTGACATTTTCTTTGCCCTGTTTGGCTATATGGCCTATTTATTTCCCTGTATGTTCGCCTTTAGAGCATGGCGCTTATTTAAAGACAGGCTTGCGCCTCCGGCTTTTGATTCTCTGATTTTATTTCTACGAGTCATTGGTTTTGTGCTGGTAATGATCGCCAGTACCGGCTTGGCCAGCGGTCAAGATAGTGGTCAAAGCGGCTTACCTTTTGGTCCCGGCGGGGTATTAGGCGATGCCATTTCTCACGCAACAGTAGAATCCTTTAGCGAATTTGGCAGTCGCCTGATGTTAGTTGCCATTTTGCTATTTGGTATCACCATTTTTACCGATTTGTCCTGGATAAGACTCATGGATTATCTGGGCGCTAGAGCCTTGCGCTTCTTTCAGATAGCCGCAGATCGTTATTATCAATTCCGGATTACCCAGGCCGAACGTAAAACGGCAAAAGCGGCCAGCCAAAAACGTCACGAATCTGTTGCCAAAAAAACCGAGGCACAAAAAACCCGAATTACGCCCCAAATAGCGCCGCCTCCTGCACCTGTTGCAAAATCTCAACGGGTTGAAAAAGAGCGGCAGAAGGGATTGTTTGATGGGCCAATAACGGGGACCTTGCCGTCGTTAACGCTGCTGGACGAGGCAGAGCATCACAGCCGAGGCTATTCTCCCGACACGCTCGAGGCCATGTCACGACTACTGGAAATCAAACTTCTTGATTTTGGGGTGTCTGCCAAAGTGGTTGCGGTATTCCCTGGGCCGGTCATTACCCGTTTTGAGCTTGAACCTGACGCAGGCGTAAAAGTAAGTAAGATCAGCAACTTAGTCAAAGACCTTGCCAGATCACTTGCAGTAATAAGCGTCAGGGTTGTCGAAGTTATTCCGGGTAAGCCTTACGTTGGTATTGAAATTCCCAATGAAGACAGAGAAATCGTTAACTTTCGAGAAGTCTTATCTTCTGAAGCCTTTGATGCCGCCAAGTCCCACCTCACTCTGGCGCTAGGGCATGATATATCTGGCGAACCGGTATGCGCCGATTTGGCAAAAATGCCACATTTGCTGGTAGCCGGTACCACCGGCTCCGGTAAGTCAGTTGGCGTTAATGCAATGTTGATTAGTCTCTTGTACAAGGCAACCCCAGAGGATGTGCGCTTGTTACTTGTAGACCCCAAAATGCTAGAGCTGTCAGTATACGATGGCATTCCTCATTTGCTGACGCCGGTTATTACCGATATGAAGGATGCAGCCAACGGTCTGCGCTGGTGCGTTGCCGAAATGGAGCGTCGCTACAAGCTGATGTCGGCCATGGGTGTGCGAAATGTGGCGGGCTATAACCGCAAATTGAGGGAGGCAATCCAGGCAGGCGAGCCCATTAAAGACCCGCTTTGGGTACCCGACGAAAACTTTGAAGCCGGTGCTGAAGAGGCTGAAGCTCCCGATTTGGAAATACTGCCTGCCATTGTTGTCGTGATTGACGAATTTGCCGACATGATGATGATTGTGGGTAAAAAGGTAGAAGAGCTTATTGCCCGGATAGCTCAAAAAGCCCGGGCCGCCGGCATCCACCTGATTTTGGCCACCCAGCGACCTTCAGTAGACGTGATTACCGGTTTGATAAAAGCCAACGTTCCCACCCGAATTGGTTTTCAGGTGTCTTCAAAAATAGATTCTAGAACCATTTTGGATCAGGGCGGGGCAGAGCAGCTGCTGGGCCACGGTGATATGCTTTATTTACCACCCGGCTCAGGTTTACCAGTGCGGGTTCACGGCGCCTTTGTCTCAGACGAAGAGGTTCACCGAGTGGTGGCTGACTGGAAGCGTCGGGGCGAGCCTCGCTACATCGATTCTTTACTAGAAGAGGGCAGCACCACGGATGCCATGCCGGGTATGGCCCCCGGTGGTGATAGCGGCAACGATGAGTCTGATGCGCTATACGATGAGGCGGTGTATTTTGTTACCCAGTCCCGTCGCGCATCTATTTCGTCTGTTCAACGCAAACTCCGTATCGGCTATAACCGGGCGGCCCGCCTCATTGAAACCATGGAAGCGGCTGGCGTGGTATCTGAAATGGCCAGCAATGGCAGTAGAGAGGTGTTAGCACCTCCCCCAGCAGAGTGATCATTATGCGTCGTTTACTATGTGCTTTTTTCTTAATATTGGCTGCATCTCATAGCTTTGCTAATGGTGATGTTGCCCAGCTGCACTTAATGTTATCTAGCGCCAACAGTCTCAAGGCGGGATTCAGCCAAACCGTTTACGACAGCGATGGTGCCGTATTGCAAAAAAGCAGCGGCGATATTGCCCTGCAACGTCCCAACAAAGTCAGGTGGCACAGCAAAGAACCGTTTCAGTATCTGTTGGTGAGCGACGGTAAAACCCTGTGGCGCTACGATGCCGATTTAGAGCAACTTAATGTTGAGCCCTTCGACCCCAATTTGGCCCAGGCACCAACCATGATTTTGGGAGCCTCGATAGAACAGCTACAAAAAAACTTTGCCGTCGAGCTGAATAAACAGGGGATTGAACGCAGTTTTATACTCACCCCCAAAAATGATGCGAGCAACTTCTCTGAGCTGGTTTTGCATTTTAAGCAAGGTAAGCTTATTGGAATGGCATTAACCGATGCCCTTGAGCAACGCACCGAAATTCAGTTTATCAACGCCAATTACAAACCCACCTTTTCGCCGGACGAATTTGTCTTTAAAGAAGGCGCACCGAGCCGGTTTTGATGTCTTCACCCATAAATGCACCACTGGCAGCTCGAATGCGCCCCCAGGCTATTGGCGACTACCTGGGCCAAGAGGCTTTGTTGTCTCCGGGAATGCCCTTGCGCGAGTCGCTGGACTCGGGGCAACTGCATTCAATGATTTTTTGGGGACCGCCGGGGGTAGGTAAAACGACCCTGGCGCAACTGGTAGCCAATTGCTGCGAGGCGCGATTTATTAGCATTTCGGCAGTATTGGCCGGGGTCAAAGATATTCGCTTGGCGGTGGAAGAAGCCAAAACCGAGCAACGTTATGGTCGCCAAACAGTATTGTTTATTGACGAAGTGCATCGCTTTAATAAAGCCCAGCAAGATGCATTTTTACCTTATGTGGAAGATGGCACCTTAATTTTTATTGGCGCGACTACCGAAAACCCTTCTTTTGAACTTAACAATGCGTTGTTATCACGAGCACGCGTGTATCGACTCGCCGCGCTGGGCAACGATGCCTTGCTGGAAATTCTGCAACGGGCACTGGCAGCAGAACAGTGGTCAGCCAATATAGATCAACTGCAACGCTTAGTTGGCTTTGCCGACGGGGATGCGAGAAGGGCGTTAAACTTACTGGAAATCGCCATTGATACCGCTCCACCAGCGACCCAAGACAGCAAACAACTTAGCGATGACGTTTTAGACAAGGTACTTCAAGGACAAACTCGACGCTTTGATAAAGGCGGCGATCTATTTTACGAACAAATTTCTGCTCTCCACAAATCTGTGCGGGGCAGTTCTCCTGACGGTGCCCTGTATTGGTTTGCTCGCATGTTGGATGGCGGTTGTGAGCCTCAATATATTGCCCGGCGCTTACTGCGTATGGCCTCAGAGGACATTGGCAATGCTGACCCTAGAGCACTGCGAATTTGCTTGGATGCATGGGATGTACAAGATCGCTTGGGCAGTCCTGAAGGGGAGTTAGCCCTGGCCCAAGCTGTTTGTTATCTGGCCGCTGCGCCTAAAAGCAATGCAGTCTACAGCGCATATAATCAAGTGCGGCGAGAAGTCGCCACCGGTGGTTCTCACGATGTGCCTATGCATTTGCGCAACGCTCCTACCAAAATGATGAAGGGCCAAGGATTTGGTGATGAATACCGTTATGCCCATGATGAGCCCGATGCGTATGCGGCAGGAGAAAACTATTTACCAGAACCACTTAAAGATCAGGTCTTTTACCAACCTGTAAATCGTGGATTGGAAAAAAAGATCTCTGAAAAACTCACTTACCTTAAAAACCAGGACAAACGCAGCCCTCGTCAGCGTTATCCCTGAGCCAGATACTGGTAGAATACTTTCACTAGAATGGGGGCACGGATGTTACTGCAATATATTCTCGTAGCACTGGGTGGCGCTACTGGCGCATTGGGACGCTTTGGCGTGTCTCGCTTAGTGGCGCATTTTGCGCCAGCCCATAGCTGGCCAACGGCAACCTTTGCCGTCAACCTCATTGGTTCTACGTTGATCGGCATTCTTTACGTGGTGATTACCGAAAAGTCGTCACTGCATGCTGATTCCCGCCAAATTTTAATGGTGGGTTTTTTGGGTGCGTTTACGACCTTTGCCACATTTTCTCTAGAAACAGTAGCAATGCTTGAGGCTGGCAAAGCCTTATTAGCACTCAGCTATATATTAATAACCTTGGCCAGCTGCATTCTCGGTTGCTGGTTGGGGATACAGCTAGCCCGCTAGGGCACGATGGTTACGGAGTTGTTTTAGATGTTGGATATCAAACTGGTTCGGCAAAATCCTCAAGCGATAGCCGAAGCACTGAAAAAAAAGCGTTTTGAGTTTAATGCCGAGCAATTTTTAACACTGGACGAAACGCGTAAATCTGCTGATGTTGCCAGCCAGCAACTCTTGGCCGAACGCAAGCAAGCGTCTAAAAAAGTCGGCGTGCTGATTAAAGAGGGCCTGAGTGTTGATGAGGCCAAAGCCCAGGTCAACGACACGCTGGCGAAAATTGAAGCCCAGTTAGAGGCGCTTAAAGAGCGCGCAAAGTCAGCCAATGACGCCTTGGAATCAATGTTGCTGGGCGTACCCAATCTGCCAGCTGAAGACGTTCCAGAAGGAAATGACGAAGACGCTAACGTTGAAGTATTAAAATGGGGCGAACCCGGCAGTTTTAACTTTGATGTGAAGGATCATGTCGACGTTGGTAACAACATTGGCGGCTTGGATTTTGACACTGCGTCAAAAATTACCGGTAGCCGCTTTGCGGTTATGCGTGGCGGCATCGCTCGAATGCATCGGGCGCTGATTCAGCTAATGCTGAATACCCACTGTAACGAGCACGGCTATGAAGAAGTCTATGTTCCTTTCATCGTCAATGCGGATTCACTGAGAGGTACCGGCCAATTACCCAAATTTGAAGAAGACCTCTTTAAGCTGGAAGGTGAACAGGGTTTTTACCTGATTCCCACCGCCGAGGTGCCGGTCACCAATATGTTAAGAGATAGCATTATTGAAGATGCAGCCTTGGGTGACGGCTTGCACTTTGTTTGCCATACCCCCTGTTTTCGCAGTGAAGCCGGGAGCTACGGCCGCGACACCCGGGGCATGATCCGCCAGCATCAATTTGAGAAAGTCGAACTGGTTAAATTTGTTCGCCCCAATCAATCTGCACAGGCCTTAGAAACCCTCACCGGTCATGCTGAAGCCATTCTGCAAAAACTAGAACTGCCTTATCGCAAGGTGATTCTTTGTGGCGGCGATTTAGGTTTCTCCGCCTTAAAAACCTATGACCTTGAAGTTTGGCTGCCCGGCCAAAGTGCCTACCGGGAAATTTCCTCTTGCAGTAACTTTGGTGATTTTCAGGCTCGGCGAATGATGGCACGCTGGCGCAACCCCGAAACCAACAAACCCGAATTGCTGCATACCATTAACGGCTCAGGGCTGGCAGTAGGGCGTACCTTGGTGGCTATTTTAGAAAACTACCAACAAGCCGATGGCAGTGTGGTGGTGCCAGAAGCCTTAAAACCCTATATGGGCGGCCTCGAACGACTCCCAGCGGGAGACTAAGCATGGAATTTTTGCCACTGTTTACCCAGCTTCATGGCAAGCCCTGCTTGCTATTGGGTGGCGGCCAGGTCGCACTTCGCAAGGCGCGCTTGCTAAGCCGAGCCGGAGCGGTTATTCAGCTAGTCGCCAAAGAGATTCTTCCGGAATTGGCCGCGCTGGTGAAAGAAAATGGCGGCAATAGTCAGTTGGGGGAGTTTGATGAATCACAGCTTGAGCATGTCTTTTTAGTCATTGCTGCAACCGATGATGAGCCCCTTAATAAACGTGTTTCCGAGGCTTGTCATCAACGCTTGATTCCAGTCAATGTGGTTGATAGCCCGGACTTATGCAGTGTGATTTTACCTGCTATTGTCGACCGCTCGCCGCTGATTATCGCGATTAGTAGCGGTGGCAGAAGTCCGGTATTGGCAAGAATGATGCGCTCGCGGCTGGAGTCGAGCATTCCTGCGTCGTTTGGCCGGCTCGGTAATTTAGCCAGTAAATTTCGAGACGCGGTAAAGGCCAAGTTTGCCGACATTGAAGACCGTCGTCATTTTTGGGAGCGCACCTTGCAAGGTCCCATTGCTGAGATGGTCTTTGCGGGTAAAGACACGGTGGCAGAGCAAATGCTGAGCAAGGAGATTGCTGAGGCAAGCCCCGAGACTGGTGGTGAAGTCTATCTTATCGGTGCGGGTCCCGGTGACCCAGATCTGATGACCTTTAAAGCGCTGCGTTTACTGCAGAAAGCCGATATTGTGTTATATGACCGATTGGTCGCGCCAGAAATCGTGGAAATGTGTCGCAAAGACGCCGAACGGGTCTTTGTCGGTAAACAGCGATCTAATCATGCGGTCCCTCAAGAAGGAATCAATCAGTTACTTATCGACTACGCCAAGCAGGGTAAAAAAGTCGCACGCTTAAAAGGCGGTGACCCCTTTATTTTTGGCCGTGGCGGCGAAGAAATAGAACAGCTGGCCCAAGAACATATTCCGTTCCAGGTTGTACCGGGTATTACCGCGGCAGCAGGCTGTGCCAGCTACGCGGGTATTCCTTTAACCCACCGCGATTACGCCCAGTCGGTGCGCTTTGTCACCGGCCACCTAAAAGACAACAGCATCAACCTGCCTTGGTCAGAGTTGATTCACGACCATCAAACCACCGTATTTTATATGGGTTTGGTAGGCTTGCCCGTAATCTGCGAGCAATTAATTGCCCATGGTCGCAGCCCCGACACCCCCATTGCGCTTATTCAACAAGGCACCACGGTTAACCAAAAGGTGGTGGTGGGTACATTGGCAACCATGGTGGAGCGTATTGCTAATGATCCTGTCCAAGCACCTACGCTAATTATTGTGGGCGATGTGGTAAAACTACGCGAAACCCTCGCTTGGTACGAAGTCAGAGATCTGGCAGAGCCAGACCTCTAAATTGGCCACCCACACTGCCTTATCAGAAGGAAATTCCATGTCTGAAAATGTATACGATTTATTTGTGATTGGCGCGGGTTCTGGCGGTGTTCGCGCTGGCCGTATGGCTGCCGGTTTTGGCGCCAAAGTGGCAGTGGCCGAGTCACGTTATTTGGGTGGCACCTGCGTGAATGTCGGCTGCGTGCCTAAAAAGTTGTTTAGTTATGCAGCCCACTATGGCGAAGGCTTTCACGATGCCCAAGGTTTTGGTTGGCGCAGCGAGGCGCCACACTTCGATTGGCCAACGCTGCGAGACAACAAGACCAAAGAAATTGAACGACTCAACGGCATTTATCAACGCTTGTTAGAAAACGCCGGCGCCGAGATTATTCACGGGCATGCCTCCATTAAAGGCCCTGGCGAGGTACAGGTTGGCGAGACAACATACCGTGCCAAAAAAATCCTACTCGCGGTAGGTGGCTGGCCGTTTGTGCCGGATATTCCTGGCAAGGAACACGCTATTACCTCCAATGAGGTTTTTTATCTGGATACATTACCAAGCCATATGACCATTGTCGGTGGCGGCTATATTGCCACTGAATTTGCCAGCATCCTGCAGGGCTTGGGCGTGAAGATCACCCAAATATATCGCCGAGATTTATTCTTGCGAGGGTTTGATAGCGAACTTCGTCAGCAATTGGCAGACGAAATGACACAACGGGGTATTGAGTTACTGTTCAACGAAAACGTCACCGCCATCGAACCTTCAGATGACGGTTATCGCTTAACATTAGAGAACGGCGGCAGCATGGAAACCGGCCTGGTGCTTTATGCAACTGGCCGTAAACCCGCCATAGATGGACTCGGCCTTAACAACACCAAGGTGAAGGTTGATAAAGGCGGATATATCGTCGCTGACCGTTTATTCCAAACTGACGAACCCAATGTCTACGCTCTTGGCGATGCGACCGGTGGGGCAGAATTAACGCCAGTGGCCTTAGCCGAGGGCATGAGCCTGGCTCGGCGGCTGTTTGATAATGACAACCGGCCCCTGGATTATCATCTGATTCCCACGGCTATATTTTCCCAGCCGAATCTTGCCACTGTCGGTTTATCCGAAGATGCCTCAAAAGAGCAGGGGATAGATATCGCCGTTTATACGTCAAAATTCTCTCACCTGAAACACACTTTGAGTGGCAACCCCAGCAAAACCCTGCTGAAACTCATTGTGGACAAACAGAGCGATAAAGTGATTGGCGCCCATATGCTGGGAGACGAGGCCGGAGAAATTATTCAGGGCTTGGCCGTTGCTATTAAGGCGGGTGCAACGAAAGCGGATTTTGACAGCACCATTGGCATTCATCCCACGGTGGCAGAAGAATTTGTCACTATGCGTGAACCTAGCCGCTAAACCCTATCCCGGCAGAAACGCATAATACGGAAACCAAAAAGGCCTCGATGTTTTCGACATCGAGGCCTTTTTGGTTAACAACAGAGTTCTTTTTAACTTCCTTTAGCTAAGCGCTCGGGCTTAAAAAAGGGAATGGCATCAACCAAGATATGGCTGGCTTCTACCGCCATGGGGTCAGGGTCTTTGTCCTCTTTATCTTCATCGGCAGTTTCGTCGTTGTTGACTTCTTGCTCGACACCATCTTCTGCCATTGCCAACTCGTCAGATTTCTCCTCGTCTTCTTCAAGCTTTTCCAAGGGCTCTTCACCCTTGGCAATGCGGCGACGGTTTTCCATTGCCAAGCGTAAAGCTTTTTGCTCTTCCCGTTCTGTCTTACGGGTTTCCATATTCAAAGATAAGGTTTTGCGATTACGCAGCTCTTCAATCAAGGATATCTGCTCTTGCAAGAAGATAAACTCTGGGTCTTTGGCAATGCGCTTATCGTGCTTAGATTGCAGTTTTGGCAACGCGCTTTTTAAGTCAAAGTAATAGTTATGCCGGGCCGAGGCAATTCTGTCCCACGTCATAGCGTTATCTAAAATGCTTTCGCCAATTTCGTCTTTGTCATAAATAGGCGGAAAGGCAATATCTGGGATAACGCCGCGATTTTGAGTGCTGTCACCAGAAACCCGATAGAACTTTGATTCGGTCAGCTTAAGTTGACCATGGCTCAAGGGGTTTACTGACTGTACCGTTCCCTTACCAAAAGATTGGGTGCCCAGTACGATACCGCGCTGATAGTCTTGAATTGCACCGGCAAAAATTTCAGAAGCAGAGGCGCTCATTCGGTTAATCAACACCCCTAACGGCCCTGAATAATATGGCGAACTACGGCGTTTTCCTTCACGGATAACCCGCGCACTGGAGTGACGGATTTGTACCGTTGGACCTGATTCGATAAACAAACCTACTAATGCGTTAGCTTCAGCCAGAGACCCGCCACCATTATTGCGCAGATCAATGACGATGCCTTCAGCACCTTTATTCAGCAAATCCTCAAGAATTTCGCTGACGTCACGAGTCGTGCTGCGGTAGTTAAGATCACCCATGCGAAAAGCTTCAAAGTCTAAGTAAAACGCGGGGACATCAATGACACCGATCTTCCGGGTTTCTTTATTTTCATCCGTAAGCTCAATAATCTCGCCTTTGGCGCTTTGCTCTTCGAGTTTGACCTCATTGCGCTCAATAACGATCTCAGTGCGCTCTTCTTCACTTTGGGCAACAGCCGGAATCACTTCCAATCTGACAATAGAGCCCGCAGGGCCGCGGATCAGATCGACAACGTCATCTAGACGCCAACCAATAACATCCTGCATTTCACCTTTTTCACCCTCGGCGACACCTACAATGCGATCAGAGGGGTGCAATTCGCCCTGCTTATCGGCGGGGCCTGCGGCAACCAGACGAACGATTTTGGTATAGTCGTCCTCCATTTGCAGCACAGCGCCGATGCCTTCGAGCTTAAGGCTCATATTGATTTGAAAGTTTTCAGACCCGCGAGGAGAGAAGTAGTCTGTGTGCGGGTCATAAAGCGAACCAACCGCATTGGCATAGCTTTGGAAGACGTCTTCGGCTTCAATTTGATTTAAACGCTTAAGCTGGTTTTTAAAACGCTTAGTCAAAAGCTCAATGATTTCATCGTCATCTTTATCAGCCAGTTTTAAACTTAAAACGCGATTCTTTACCTGTTTGTGCCAAATTTCATCGGCGGCTTTCCTGGATTTGGGCCAGGGGCTTTCTGACCGTTCCAGTACGATGACTTCGTCCTTTTTAAAATCGAAGCCTTTCACTAACTTGGGCATTTCAGCGATCGTTTTTTCTAACTGCGTGGTAATCCGCTCTAAATAGCGATCAAAAATGATAAAACCAGCGCTCAATTTGCCGTCTTTTAACTGATTATCCAGCTGGTCCCGGTATTTTTGAAAGTCATCAATATCGCTTTGCAAAAAATGCTGACGATTGGGGTCAAGGTCCGTCAGGTAGGCATCCAGTAGTTTTTCAGAAAAGTCATCATTTACATCTAATTTGACGTAGTGACGGCTTTCTAGCTGCTTAATGATCTCAGAAATGGCTTTTTCGTGGGAAGACTCAGCAGTGAGCGCCTGTACATTGATGGCAACACAGGCACTTGCAAAAATCAGTGCTAAGGTCGCAAAGCGGAGAGGCAATTTAGACAAAAGAAGACAAAACACAGAGTGATGATCCTATAATTTTAATTTAACAGGCTAATACTACACTGCAGCCCTAACAAGTACACTGACCACAAAGGCAATTATGCGGTTCCCTAACGGTGTGAATAAAGCAACATTTTCACAGAATAGGGTAGAGCGTTACACTGACCTATATTACACCTCACTTCAGGAAGCCGAATATGAGTAAAAACCCCAAAATTCAGCTTGTTGAGCAATTTATACAAGCGCTATGCGACCACAATCTGGACGCTATAGATGAGTTATACGCAGAAAACGCCACGTTGTGCGATCCCACTGCACAATCAACGATTGAAGGCAAAGCAGATATTCTCAAATTTTATAAAACGGGCTTTGATGCAGGCTTATCAGCACGTTTAACAGGCCCTGTACGGGTTAGTG
Source organism: Spongiibacter sp. IMCC21906 (assembly GCF_001010805.1). Classification (NCBI taxonomy): domain Bacteria; kingdom Pseudomonadati; phylum Pseudomonadota; class Gammaproteobacteria; order Cellvibrionales; family Spongiibacteraceae; genus Spongiibacter; species Spongiibacter sp. IMCC21906. The sequence goes on from NZ_CP011477.1 coordinate 2,163,309, forward strand.
GCGATAGTGCTGCGTTTCCGGCTACCATTGAGTTAAACCCCGGCAACGGTGAGATGCGCATTGAACTGATTGATGTCCTTCGTTTTGATGAAAAGCAAAAAATCAACTCACTGATCGCGTATTGGGGCCCAGAAAACACCAGTACGCCCTAAGATCGCTTCATAGCATATTATTGCCCGTTTATCTCACGGTTTATTGATGGTTCGGTAAAATTGGATAAACGCCGTGTGAAATACGGTTCAGTTATCGCTTGGCAACTGGACCTGTACAGCAGTGCCTCCACTAATTTACTTTTCGCGTTTTACCACTTTCGGCCCGAATACGATTCTCTGTTTGCACATAAATCGTGTCGGTTGTTGCCATGCTGGAGTGACCCAAGTCTTCCGACAAGTCCTTTAATGCCCGGCCGCGTTCGATTTCCATGCTGGCGCCGGTGTGGCGCAACCAATGTGTTGATGCCTCTTTGAGCTTACGCGCTTTGTCTTCGCCTTCTGCGTCGCGCATTTTTTCGTAAGCTCTATCAAATACCTCTTGCACAATGCGAGTTAATTGCCGGGCTGTCATGCCGCCTTGACCACGAATTTTTTCGACAATAGGAGCGTTTTCGCCAGGCGAGGGGAGAGGACTTAAACCCCGATAACTGCGATAACGTTTGAGATAAGGAATAAAACTGTTGGGAACGGTAATATCCCGCAATTTGCGGCCTTTCCCATATATCTTTAACCACCAGTTACTGTCTGAATCTTCCCAAAAATGCCCCATAACCGGCGACCAATTGCTGCGCTCAGACAATTCAGATATGCGTAAAAACAGCGTTTTTAAAGCACAAATAATAAATAAACTACGCTCAAAAAGATGATCTTCTTCGGTCAAGGCAACAGTCACGTTATAGACATACTGCCACTGGGATTCGGTCAGACGACGAACTTCCTTAACCTGAGAATCTTTAATAAAGTGTCGGCAATCTGTTTTTGCGATCTGGGCTGGATTGCCATACAGATATTCTTCATTCATCAAATACTTATAAAAAGCGATAAGTGCGGTGAACGTGGCGGTTAATGTTTGCTGAGACGGTTTGTATTTTTTCTTATCGGGTGGCGTGTCGCTTTTGACTGTATTTTTGGCTAGTTTCAGCTTGAATGGCGCCCAATCTTTATTTTGCACATAGCTGCCATTGATGTACTGAAATTTTTCATGGTTTGCCAAGCAAATCCACGTTACCGGTGGCTGCCAGCAGAAATCCGCATAATCCAAAATATCCGACTTGCGAAGTTGATCCATAGGTTTTTGCTTAAAAAGATAAAGCCACAATAGAAAACGCTCGGTTTCGTTACGAAAACGCGAGAAAGTATGTACCGACTTATTGCGACCAATGTAATGCAGAAACTCCTGACCCCAGTGCCAATGCTGTAGCCACCACGTTTCGCCGGACGTCAGAAACGAATGTAATTCTGAATAAGCATCAAAGCGAAAATCTTTAAGCTGGGTGATTGACTGTATTGGGGTGAATCGACCGATGCTTCTAAGTTAAGGTATTGATTATATTGGTAATTCATGAAACTTTTGTATAAGTATGAGGTGCAAGTTGCACAAAACTTGGTTGTAGAAATATAGGTTATCTTTTTTATAAGCTTGGGTTGCTGATGATTGAAGAGTGAAACTCTTGATAGATTGGATAACTAACTGAAATTAAAAAACAAATAATTTCGTTTTGTACATGTGATAACTCCAAGCGGTAGTAAGAGCGGTACCTTAGGGTCACCCTCCAGCAGGCCCATAGAGGAGCTCACTGTAGTTATGTAACGTGGCAATAAACATATTCTTCCAAAGCGCTGCTCATGGCAATCACTGCCAACGCTCAATTATTTCCAGGTTGGGACTAAGTAGGGCACTAAGGACTCGGCCGCAACTAAGAGATGGACTGCGATATTCAACTTGTTTTCACATTAATTAAAAGAGCCGGATTTGCACCATTAATACCTATTTCGGTGCACCTGACTGCAGCGCGTTTTTCCTCGACTATTGCGGCTTGCAACGCCCAAAACCTGAGCGTATAAAGGTAACTAATATGCACCAGGGATTTAGGTGAAATGGTACGGATTCAGGACAGCAGCGGGGCATTTCCCGCATCCCGGCCAAAACGACTCTTCTACCCGAACGAGCCGCGACTCGATACGTTCCCAATTCAGCATGTGCAAATCGACTGGCAGCGGCTCATGGCCAAGCGCGAACTCGTGTTGGATACCGTCGACGCGATCCGCCTACTTGCTTAAGCCCGAAGTCCTAGGCCTGCTCGACGCCGAAAAGCACCCAACTTACCGCCTGATCCTTGGCCTCATGTGGACAACCGGCGCTCGGATCTCAGAGGTCCTAGCGATCACTCCCAGTCACTTCATCGATGACGGCTACGATTTTATGGTGGTGCTGCGCACACTTAAACAGCGGTCGGGGAGACCGACTAATGTACAACTCGCCCGTAGCCCAAAGCGGGCCGTGCCCATCATTGACCCGATGCTTCAAGATCGCATACAAAGCTACCTGTACGCGGGACATTTTAGGAAGGACGAGTGGATCTTCACCATGGCGCGCCAGACGGTGAACCGGCATATCCACAATTTGGTGGAAAGAGTAGGGGGCGCGCCGACCCCTATTAGCTGCCATACCTTTCGGCACAGCTTCGCGATTCACCTGCTGCTACACGGACGGCCGCTGAAGATCGTCAGCCAGCTCCTCGGGCACAAATCGATCGAAAGCACGGAAATCTTCACCAATGTGCTCACCGCCGATGGAGGGCATTTTTTGGACGGGATAGATTTTCATTGATGGACGACTTTCGCCCCGTTGCTGACCTCCAAGGGTGGGGCGATAAACGTCTGCTATTGAGCGAACGGCAGAAAGGTCGCGAAAGCGGACTTTTCTATAGGAAAAAAGCAAGACTTGATATTGGAGGCTGATATATTTTCGTAAATGTATTTGCCTCACTATGTTACCGAAAAAGCGGGGCGTACAGTATCGAGCTTGGCCACGAACTGAATCAAATGGAATGAATCGCCAGTAATGCTAGATCAAATGTTCACAGCAGAGAACTTTCGTCACATCTATGATGCCGAGAATCGTAAAGGGCTCGATTTGGCGAGCCGTTACTTTCCGTCGCTTAAATCGCACACTCTCGCGGTTCGCGATAAGATGAAGGACATTCGCGAACACCGCGCGGCCGAACCGACCATGGCGGCCGAGGTGTTCGAGGCGAGACTACTTGAGCTGAAGGCTGAACTTACCGAGTTGAAGGCGGCCAAATCTGCCGCTGTCGATGACCTCATGGATGACATCAGTCAAAAGGTTCTTAAACCGAACTTCAAGATCGATCTTTCCCAAAAAACCGGACCAAAGGGGAAGCCTGTTTTCTGCATAGATGCAGAGCCTGAAACCTTCTTCGTTATCAAGCAGCTCCAGCGTAATATCCATCGCATTTACGGTGTCAAACAGGCTAACCGTCACGACTTGGTCTGCCAGCTTCGCGACATACTCGGCAGCAAGTTTCCTTTCGAACTTGTTCGCACCGATATATCGTCATTTTATGAGAGTATCGACCGCAAGCGCTTGATCGAAAAGCTGGATCGTGACCAGTTGTTGAGCCCCGCTTCAAAAAAATACATCAAGCAGGTGCTGGATTCATATGGTGTTATCTCCGGCACCACGACTGGCATTCCTCGGGGTGTTGGTATAAGCGCATATCTGGCGGAGCTGTATCTAAGAGCTGTAGACAAAAAAATCCGGGCGATCCCCGGCTTGGTCCTATATTGCCGGTTTGTCGATGATATCGTAGCTGTATTTGCTCGACCACCAATAGGCAAAGACCTTGGCTCGTTCAAGGACATGATCATTGCGATCTTCGGCGATAGTGGGCTTACGCATAACGCCGTCAAAACCCTGGAGTTCAAGTTAGACGACACCGATACGAAGAAGTTTGAATATCTGGGATATCGCTTCCTCCTCAGCCCGGGGAAATTTGAAATCAGCCCCAGTGCAGCCAAGGTGGCTAAATACCGTGCACGGATGGATGCCGCGTTCGTGGACTATTGGCGAGAGAGGCCGGTTAACCCAAAGAAGGCATTCAGAAAGCTAATAGGCCGTATAAAGTTTCTGACGGGCAACACCCGTCTTTCTAACAGCAAGTCATGCGCGGTTACTGGAATCTACTTCAACAATTCGATCGTGACAAACTTGTCTAGCTTGGAACTGCTCGATAAGCGGCTCAAGACCCGTATCAATGAACTGAAGCGGCCCAGCCTGCAAAAGCAGTTGAAAAAACTCAAGTTCACCACGGGCTTTGAGCAACGCCGGTATCATAATTTCAGTACGAGAGAGTTGCAGGTGATCGTGAGGGTCTGGAAACATGTCTAAGCGGCGAGCCTCTCTCACCCACAGGAAACAGCGGTCCATCCTCACGGATATGCTACCGTTCGAGGTACCTCCGACCTTTTCCAATAGGGGCTATTATCGCTTCCTGAGAAACAACAATATCGAGATAGAACAAGGAAATTTACGCTGGATTTGCGAAAGTGACGATCTTGATCGAACAATGAGGTTGCTATTTGGAATCGCCCCCGAAGTACCGATCACTACTGAGAAGCTTATCGAATGGGGCGTGAAGGAAAGAACACGTCGCTCCGTGCCTTTAAAAAAATGCCAGATGACGACCATTCCGTTTAATTTCCGCGTTGCGCACAATCTTGACGGGCGCACGCTGAGCGTCGTTCATCCGCGCAATCAAGTTGCCGTGGCTAGCTTCTACGCAAAGCACAGCGCTTTGATCATATACCACACTTCTGTCAGCGAGATTTCGATTCGCCGTCCGGTTTCAGTCTCGCGCTACGCTTACTTCAAGGACAAGCTCCATGAAGAGCGCAAAGACACAGTTGCAGGGGTGGAGGAGGATGATAGGGAGTACGAACAGCTTGGCTCCTACTTTGTGTACCAAAAATACCGGAACATCCATCGCTTTTTTGAATCGTACCAATACCACCGCAGCGAAAAGAAATACAACGCGATGGTACAGCTCGATGTGAGCAAATGCTTTGATCGCATCTATACTCACTCATTGCCCTGGGCCGTACTGGGTAAAGATCAGACAAAGTTTAGTCTACGGGAATCGAAGGTCACCTTTGGGGGGCGGTTCGATAGCCTTATGCAGAACCTCAATCATAACGAGACCAATGGGATCGTAATAGGTCCGGAGTTCTCTCGGATTTTCGCTGAGATCATTTTGCAGTCGATTGACGTTGAATTGATCCAGCAATTGGACGAAGTAAATCTGACTCACAAGGTCGATTATGAAATTTTCAGGTATGTTGATGACTTCTTCGTTTTTTACAATGAGGAGTCCACGCAGTTAAAGATATTCGAGACGCTTCAGGAGGTTCTTAAGTCCAAAAAGCTAAGTCTCAACACTGCGAAGATCAAGTCTTATCAAAAACCGATCATCACCGAAATTACTATGGCAAAAGAGCGCATCTCGACACTTCTGAACAACGAGGTCGACCCGATGTGTGAGGAGAAGTCGTTGGACGATCCCTCAAAGCCACCAAAGCAGAACCTAGTCTGTGCCATAAACGCGAACCGTCTGATCATCCGATACAAATCCGCCATTAAGGAGACAGGAGTCACCTATGGTGAACTACTCAATTACACTTTCGCCATAGCCGAGAATAAGATCGAGAAGCTCTTCAAAGCCTATATTGAGAGTGACAAATCAGATCGCGACCGTAAGCGCCTCTCCAAGGCCCTGCTCGGGATTATGGAGTTTGTGTTTTTCGCGTACTCGGCAAGCCCGAAGGTCAATCATACAATCCGCCTCTGCCGGATGATTGCGACCTCCGTGAATTTCTTGCATGTGCAGGGCCTGCCGTACGAGCTGAAACACCTGCTATTTAAGTACGTCCACGATAACGTGATGCAGCAACTCGAAAAGAATACAATGAGCGTTCATCGCGAGGTTGAGGGCCTTTATCTACTAATTTCCCTATTGCAGATCGGCCGGGAATATTGGCTACCTGTTTCCGTCCTTCTTCGTCATTTTTTGATTGAGGAGGACAAGGACACAGGTGATTATATTCGCCTTGCGGGCTTCATGAGCCACTTTTCGATTACGATTCTTCTGTCCTATATAAAAGACAAGGTTCGCTATACGAAATTAAAGGCCTTCGTGGAAGCACACATCATCGAAAAACTCGAATATATGAAGTCCCACTGTCCCAATGACGCCGAAACACTGATCTTGTTTCTCGATCTTGTGGTTTGTCCTTACATCAGCTCCGCCACAAAGGACAGCATAGGGGAGGTTTTTGGTCTGGATGCAGCTGGCCTCTCGTCTGTTCAGTCTTCCAACGATCAGTGGTTTACTGCGTGGGGCGATAAATTTGATCTCTGGAAAGAGCTAGATGCGAAGCGCAGTCGTGAGGTATATTAACCTTGGCGCTCCGCTTTACCCTTAATGGCTGTTGGCAGCCCACACACAAGCGCCTTCTCTTCCTCTATATCAATTGGGGGTTGGGTAACCAGACGGTAGGAGCGGGCCGTCTTTTCACTCTTTTTTGTAGTGGTCTAACGTAAACGTACGTCTAGAGAGTGCGTTCCATTTCGAAGAAGCTTGCAATTCCCCCTTTGTCTATTTGGCTGTCTTCTACCCCCCCCCCCGGGACAAAAGGGGATCCAAAGTATGGTAGATTCAAACACTTAAAGTTAAAGCGGACATTGGAAGGCTTTGCCGAAACCTTTCGCTCCTGGCCGAAAGAAGACTAATTAAGGTTATTCAACGCATCCTCAATAATTTCTTCCGGAGGCTCCTCGTAGATCAATGTCGTAGAAGGATTAACATGTCCCGCGATTTTTTGCGCAACCTTTACTGATTTTTTCTGCTTATGAATGACGTTCGTTATCAGCGATCGTCGACCGCTATGAGAACTCGCTTTTTCGACGCCGGTCCAGTTTCGGAGGATTACAGCCATATGTTCCTGCAAAGTATTCGGTGAATAGGCTCCGCCTTTCTGAGTGATAAAAAGAGGGGAGGAGGGCTTCAATGTCCCAGCTTTTTCAATCCGGAGGCGCAAATAGTCCGTGAGAGCGGCACGAAGCGCCGCATCTACCATGGGGAGATCACGTGATTTGCCACGATGCTTCCTAACAGGTGGGTAGAAATCTTCAGGATTTAGCTCAGCACCAGCTTTGGCTAGCGCTTCAACCTGGCGAACCACCTGGTCAAAACTCGCTACATCGAAACTGACCGTTCTGCGCCGATACTGGCTTTGGGAGCGGCCCATGGCATCTGCACCTTTGGTGTAGGCTGCTGGCAGACTCATGACTTCGAGCAACTTGAAGTCGGTGCCTGACGGGCTGAGCTTCGCAACCTCCTTGATCTGAAGCAGGGCGATTTCCTGGGCCCGCAGTCCGAGTTTGAAACTGATCTGCATGATGGCCGTATTCTTTTCAGGATGCCGGTGATGCTGGATCACGTCGAAGACAGGGTGATTGACTGTATTGGGGTGAATCGACCGATGCTTCTAAGTTAAATGGTTTTAGGTTCATTAGTATTTACGAGTTCTTTATATCCGATACCGTTACGTATTGGACATAAGAGATTGGGGCGACTATAGTATCTGAACATCGATATTCTCTGTGAGATCCTAGCACATGGCCATTTCGCGTCCTGTCGCGCTGTACCCGACATATCCAGAACTGAAAGACTTCCAAGCTCGCTGTTACCCTGAGATAAGCGACTTCCTCGATTCGGGAGAATCTTGGTGGCACGTTCACTGGCGCTGGGGCCAGGAATTTCTCTTGTACACTGGTCGCAATAAGTCAGAACATACATACACACGGTTTCGGAATGAAACCGAGCGTTTCCTGCTGTGGATTTTTCTATTTAAGGAAAAGCCCATGGAGCAACTTCGTAAGTCTGACATCTTGGACTACGCCGATTTTTGTTGGCAGCCACCAGTGTCGTGGATTTGCTTCGCGAACCGCGAAAAATTTCTCTATATCAACGGTTGCCATACACAGAACCCGGAATGGGCGCCATTTAAACTCAAAGTGCCAAAGAACGTGGAAAGTAACAGAACCCCAGATAAAAAGAAGTACAAACCCTCTCAGGAAACCTTAGCAGCTACCTTCACAGGAATAATCGCATTTTATAAATACCTGATGAATGAGGAATATCTGTACGGCAATCCCGCCCAAATCGCTAAAGGCGACTGCCGACATTTCATCAAAGATGCCCAAGTTAAGGAAGTCCGTCGTTTGACCGAATCGCAATGGCAATATGTGGTTGATGTGACACATGAGCTGGCTGAAGAAGACCATATCTTTGAACGCAGTCTATTTGTGATATGTGCCCTAAAAACCCTGTTTTTGCGTATATCGGAGCTTTCTGAACGGCCTAACTGGTCGCCGGAAATGCGTCATTTCTGGCAGGACTCTGACGGAAATTGGTGGCTTAAAATATATGGCAAGGGCCGAAAATTGCGGGATATCACCGTTCCTAACAGCTTTATCCCTTTCCTGAAGCGATACAGGGCCTTTCGCGGTTTAAGTCCACTGCCAGGGCCTGGTGAAAGCTATCCCATCGTGGAAAAAATACGTGGGCAAGGTGGTATGAGGTCCCGGCAGCTCACTCGGATCGTGCAAGAGGTGTTTGATAAGGCCTACGAGAGAATGCGCGACGAAAAAGGCGAAGACAATGCACGAAAATTGAAGGAAGCGTCATCTCACTGGTTAAGGCACACCGGGGCCAGTATGGAAATCGAGCGTGGTCGCGCTCTAAAAGACCTATCTGAAGATCTCGGTCATGCCAGTATGGCTACTACAGACACAGTGTATGTGCATACTGAGAACCGGTTGCGGGCAGAAAGCGGTAAAAACCGCAAAGTTAATTAATACACTGGTCGCAATAAGTCAGAACACACATTCACGCGATTTTACTCTGAAATAGAGAAATTTTGCTCTGGGCATTTCTCACCAAGGATAAGCCAGTGCCCAATACCGAAAAGCCGATATTTTGGAATATGCAGATTTCTGCTGGCGACCGCCATTAACGTGGATATGTTTATCGAATGTTGAGAAATTTCTTATTCAAGGCGGCCTGTACATAGGTAACACTGAATTGGCACTATTACTGCTGAAAGAACGCTTTTTCTACACATTTTTGAGTATTCAGATCGCGCTGAATGGTCACCCACTATGAGTCATTTTTGGAAGGATAATGACAATAAATTGGTGGCTGAAGATCTATGGTAAGGGCAGAAAAGTCCTAGATATTACGGTTCCACCGAGCTTTCTAAGCTACTTAACGCACTACCGGCTCTACCGAGGCTTAAATAAGCTACCTGTACCTGGTGCCCCCCCCTATTATTGAAAAACTTCGAGGTCGTGGCGGGATGACGCGGCACGGCAGTTATCAAATTTAGTGCAGGAATTATTTGATCAAGCTTACGAGCAAATGAAAACACGCTACGGTGAAGATAATGCAAGTAATTTCAAAGAAGCAACTTCACATTGGTTACGGCATACCGGTGCAAGTTTAGAAGTTTAGAGATCGAACGCGGCCGCTCACTTAAAGATATATCTGGGGATTTGGGGCCTGCAAGCATGTCTACCACTGATACTGTCTAGCTGGTACATGGCTATTGGACAACGCAAGAGCTACCTGGCAATACTTTATTGATCTACAGCGTAGAAAGAACGGCTACAATCGTCACAACTAATGTTCAACTTCGTCTTTCCATAAACCTTGGTGCCACAACCCTCGCAAATATATTTTATTCGAGTCGGCTTCTTTGGCGCTTCGCGGATGACAAACGCATCTGGCGCCATTCCTGCGAGAGTCTCTCGGTCTTGACAGCCTTCATAGTAGTTGGCCAAAGTTCGAACCTCGCCATTATCGATCAACCCTTGGGGTAGATCTGAGGGAAGCGTACTTTCAGGTTTCAATTCACCTGCCACAGGTTGATGTTCATCTTTGCGGGGAAAGGCAGCTATAACGGGGTTATATAACCTCGGTAAAGCCTTTCTATCAAACCAAGGGAAGTCGAACTTTATACTCCCAGTCAACGTTTCAAAGGCTTTAATGAATTGCCCATCTTCAATAATGTAGTCACCCATCGACTGTCCTAGAATTTCGCCCCCAGGCTCACCCGTTGACGATGGCATTAGACCAATGCTTATCATTTTCTTTGCCCACTCAAGGTTGTGATAGCCCTTTCGACTGGGTTTTCCATATTGATGTTGCCAGCAATGAGCCATTTCATGGACTAGCGTTTGACAGATTTCAATGAGGCGAGAGCTGGCCAAAAACGAGGGGTTAATAGCGATTTCATTACGTGTATCACCGGTTGCATTTCCCCACCGCTCAGGTGAAAAGTACCCCATTATTCCGCTTTTACGTTGAAACGTGAAAATCACTTCGGGTAGAGCCCTATCGAACAATTCGCTATTGAAATGTCCGTAAGCTTTTCCTAAGGCTTGATAAAGGTCTGTTGTTGGATTCATTGACTGTGCATTTAATAGAAATGACACACATTACATCTTTCAATTAGCTGAAGAAAGGAAAAAGCTTGTAAAACCCATTTTTAGTTATAACGGATCTTGTTTTTATAACCAAAAACGAATTAATTTGTTTTGTACAAAACATTTTTGAGGTTTGGTTATATAAAAAAGCGGTAATATAAAATTTAATAACTAGGGAAAGGAAACAATCTTGTCAGATTTAATCATATTAAGCCGACATCGTCGAAGAATATTCGATAGTATCCCAAGACTAACTGTCGATGAGCGCATGGTTTACATTAATCTTGATGAGGTTACCCGCAAATATCTACGTAATAAGAAATCTCACCGTAAAGTTGGCTACTTACTACATAAAGCTTATTTTCAGGCAAAAGGCAGGTTCTTCGATTTATCAACCGCACATAAACGAGATATAAATTCCGCTGGAAAACGGTTGAACTTGGGCTCTAGCTACTCTTTTGAGCCTAGTGAGTACTCTACGACGCTACAAAATGAAGACAAACAACACATTCTGCAGGCACATGGTTGGCATGCTTATAAACCGTCTTTCGCAATTGAACTGATGGGGGTAGCTCGGTTACTTGTTGCACGGCGGTATGAGACCGAAAGAATCTTATTTTCGTTGTTGGATCACTGCTGGGCTAAGCGAGTAAGTATTCCTTCGTATGCAACGTTAACAAAGATTGTTACCGAGAGTATGCGGGAATATGAGTCATCCGTGCTGGATAAATGGCATCAGCACAGCACTAGCTCCGTTCGGACATTGCTTTTAAACCAAGTTCATTCAAACAAAACGACATTCTCGCTAAGTGATCTGAAAACAATCGATCAGGATGACTCCCTGCAAGCAATGAGTAGGAATGCAAACATACTCTCATACTGTCGCGATATGTTTTTTGCTGCTGAATCGAGCTTGACGTCTGTTGATCTAATGCCAGAAGGCATTCGTCATTTTTCAGACCAAATCAGTAAGAATGATATTGCTCAATTACGTCGCCAAAAGAACGAAGCAAATTTAAGTCTTAATCTAGCCTGCTTTATCCAAGACCAATTCTATCAACGGCAAGACGCCACCTTCATCGCATTCAAGAAGGTGATTCGAAGTGCCGTCAATATGGCAAAGAAGCAAGATCAGGCTGTTAAAGCGCAACGTGAGGAGGAACATTTAGAAACGAATCGGCAAGTTGTAGATACAGCCAAGCAATCGCGCGCCGTGATTCGGGAAATTTACACCATTTCAAAAGACGGAAAAAAGCCACTGTCGCAACGAAATGAGCAAGTGATTCATTTGATCGAAGCTTTCTTTGGAGAAGGTGATGAGGACGACATCAGCCGCGTGTTCGACACCTTCGAAAATGACTTGATCAATTTGCAAAAACGTAAAGGGTATTACCATTATCTGTTTGATCAACATACAAGCCTAATACGCAAGCTTTCTCCTGCACTTCGAGCATTAACCTTTGATAGTGAGAGTTCTAACCCTGATCTCATTGAGGCTATCGAATATTTTCGTTCTAAAGACAGCGAGTTCAATGAAAAAGCTCCCACCGAGTTTTTGAATGAATCAGAAAAAGAACTCGTCATGGAGGAGTCTAATTTACCCGCCATTTCACGCTGGAAAATACTTCTATTTTGCGCGGTTATTATAGGGATTCGAGACAAGAAATTAATTTTAAAATATTCGTATAAATACAGAGAGGACCAAAGCTACTTAATCCCACTGCAGGAATGGCTGGCAGATCGGGACACATTGATTCGCCGAGCAAATCTTGAGTCGTTTGTCGACGGACCACAGGTCTTAGAGAAAATCGGCCGTCACCTGAATCAACAGTACTACCGCGTGAACGACATGATTGATCGGAATGAGATCGAGGGATTTCAAAAGAGGCCATCCGGTTGGATGCTGAAGAAATTAGACGCCGATTACGATAATTCGAAATTCATACCATCACTGCTGAGTAACCATAAAGCGGTGACACTTTATGAGCTGTTGGCCGAGATAGATAAATACGCGGAGTTTTCTAAGGTATTGCAAACTGATAAATCGGGAAAAGAATTGTCTAGCATCAAACTAAAACAAGTTTATGCCACTATCATGAGTTTGGGCACTAACCTTGGACACCACAATATGGCCAGAGCCGCTCGGAATATATCTGAAAAGCAACTGCGTGACACTGAGAAACAGTGGTTATCCCCCTCTTCGCTCTCGAAAGCCAATGAAGCTATGGTGTCGTTTATTCAGTCACTGTCTCTGCCAAAGGTGTTTCACAACAATGAAGGTGAATTACATACTAGTAGCGACGGCAAAAAAATTACAGTTGCTGTTAATTCACTTCTAGCAAATTTCTCTTATAAATATTATGGCAAAGAGCAAGGTATCACTGCGAACTCTTATACAGATGAATTCCAAGCGTTCTTTAACATCAATGTCCATACTTCATCTGATCGTGAAGCCGCATCAATGCTCGACGGTATGGTTGAATCAACGCGGGCGCTTTATCCAGAGGGCGAAATGATACACTGGCATTCGACAGACCAGCACGGCTTTACCGAAGCAGTGTTTGCAGGAATGCATTTTATAAATGTGTCATTTGCACCCCGATTTGCCAAAATCCATAAACAAGCCTTGTGTACCTATGACGATAAAACTAAACAGGCCATGAAAGGACGGGTATTGAAGCCAGGGAGCACCATTAATAGAAAAAGCATCTTAAGCCAATGGGATAAAGCTCTACATCTCATGGCATCAATCAAACTTGGTTATTGCTCTGCAGCTCATATATTCCGGATGATGTCAGCTCAATCACCAAAATCAGACGTTTATAAAGCCCTTCAGGGCTTTGGGCAATTACTGAAGTCATCGTACATTCTAAGTTATTTAGAGCACCCAGAAATACGCCGTAATGTTCAAAAACAATTAAACCGGGTCGAGCATGGCCAGAAACTTTCTGAAGCGGTTTTTTTTGCACGTCAAGGAAAGCTAAGGGTGGGTACTGAAAGTGATATACAGAAAGCGATGTTGTGTAAGACTCTACTAAAGAACGCCATTATTATCTGGAATTACCTGTTCCTGTCTGACTATTGTTGTCAGCTAGACGATAGTCAGCGCCAAGAGGTAATTAATTCAATTTCTAATGGCTCAGTCATAGCATGGGCACACGTCAATATGCACGGAGTATACGACTTTGACAGATTGCCGAGTAAATCGTTTAAATCAACGATTACTCAAATGAGAGCTTTGAAAGTAGCATGAACTTTGCTGGCATATTAATTCTATCAAAACAATGAGTTAACGGGAGGTTACCGGTCAACCTCCCTGAAAACAGTCAAACACCCTAAGCTCTATGTGTGTTGGATACAATGGAGTTGGCTTGGGTATAGCCATGATTCGTGGCCTCACAATTAAGTAATACCTGAGACTGCTATAATAACCTCTCTGAAATCCTATGTCGAATACTAAACAGTATACGACATAAAAGAAGACCTAGAATAACTTAGACAATTTGGATGTGCTGTTCATCCCTCTGCTCCACTCAAAATCAAAGTTACGGCTTTACAGTGGCTTTGTGCTGGATAGCGTTAAATCCTCATTAGATTCACTCAAGGAGCAGTTACTGCTTTTAAATTTTATTCCGGGCTGCGGCCCCGGTCGTCCTAGGGTAAAAAAGTTTGATCTCTTTCTTTCAAACCGAGCTTCGCAATCATTACCAAAAAAGATGGTAAGGGAGATTAAATCGATGCTCTTCAATTTCTGCGCTACAAGCGGATGCGTATGTATAAATTGAACCATTGCCTCTAAGTCCCGAACATTTACTGCAGAAGGCGACATAGCGGCCTGAACACCTGCCCCCCAGCTTATTAACGTCATTAGAAAAATATGTCTTATAATTTTCATGTTTATACATACCGTTTAAAATTTGGCTTTCTAGCGTGAAATTTCTAAGCGAATAGACTCAGGCAGCCATTACGGCTCGCTCACAACTAGCTTTATTTTCTTACCCTGCGAATCCGCACCATTCATATTGATGGTGTGTACATTCCCATATTCTAACCATGTTTCTCCGACACTATTGGCGGTTAAATAACACACTTCACCACCCAGTATGACTCCTGGTGACCGAAATGGAGTTAAGCTGCGTTCTTGATTGCACGTCACATTCGCGATTTCAGGCGAGTGCGAGACTATGGCTGGATAAAATCCCCACCAGCCAGGAAAACCATTACTTATGGACAATATCTCTTTGGTTTCGCCTACAGTTAAGTAAACAGCAGAACTGCCCCCTTTATCTTCGATTAAGGACTCATAACTGTTTTTGGTGCCAGCGCAAGCTTGCAGCATTACAAGCACGAACGCAGAAACGACAATGTTACATTTCATTCTATTAAGCCTATCTTCTTGATGAAATCCCATCGACTAACATCCATTTTAAATTACTAGAATATTCTGCATTAAAATAGCGCCGATAGGTGTAAGCCATCGGCATAGTGGGTTTGATTCGAACATTAACTTAGTACCAGGCTCTGACCCCCACCACGATTTGGGCGTCTTCGGTATCTTCATTATTTGATTTGGCGAAAGCTGCTGTCGCGCCGTATTTCTTCTGCCAATTTAAACCAATGTACGGCGCGAATTCACGTCGTATCTCGTAACGCAGGCGCAGTCCTAGTTCAATATCGCCTAAGCCAGAGCCCACGCCGGTAGCTTGGTCGTTGTGACCATAAACGTTGGCTTCAATTTCGGGAGTCAAGATGAGTCGCTGGGTGAAAAGAAATTCATATTCAGCCTCTAGCCGCACAGCACTGCGTCCGGAGCCACCAATAAATAACGACGTTTCGACTTCAAAGTTATAGGGTGCCAGGCCTTGTAGGGCGATAACGCCCCACTCTCGATTTGGAGTGGGGTTGATATCTTTTCGTGCTCCAAGCTGAATATCCCAAAATGCAGATACGGCTTGGCTGTAGAGTGCCTGCAGTTCTAGTTTTTCGGTGTTATTGGCAACGTTTTCTAGTTCTGCTTTTAGCCACAGTTTTTTAAGATCGTAGCCTGCCCATAATTGTCCATCCATGACCAAAGGATCACTCCCGTCTGTGTCCCGCACTTCAAACTGGTCGAGTTTGGCCATTGTTAACAATGGGTTGTCGTTGCCGCCAGCATTGACTGTCGTTATAACGGTAGCATAGAGAAAAATGAGGCTGATCAGCTGTTTTGGATAAGTATCCATTAGCCCCGCCCTCCTTTCTCGACACGAACTTCTCGCATCATGCCGGGCATGTGATACATCAAATGACAATGATAAGCCCAGCGACCAATTGCATCTGCACTGACCAAATAGCTTATTTGCGATCCCGGTTGAACAAGAATGGTGTGTTTGCGAGGGATATAGTCGGGGTCGCCGGTTTCCAATTCACTCCATAGCCCGTGAAGATGAATCGGGTGGGTCATCATCGTGTCGTTAACGAGAGTAATACGCACTCTTTCGCCATACGTCAGCTCCAAGGGCTCGGCGTCGGCAAACTTAATACCGTTCATCGACCACATATAACGGCTCATATTGCCGGTTAAATGCAGCTGAATTTCTCGGCTGGGATCACGCTTATCTTGCGTGGAGGTGAGATTGCGAAGATCCGCATAGCGTAAAACCTTTCGGTTATAGCGTTGCCGGTGCTCTCGCAAGCCTAAGCCCGGGTCGTGCAATCCGTTTTGTGGTGCCTCTGCCAACATGTCGGTATGAGGGCCAAATTCGGTTGTGTGATGATTGGCAGTCACACTTTTACGGTTGCCATACCCCGCGGCGACAATAGTCGGGGGCGTTCCATGCTGACGGTGATTCATAGCAGACATGCCATTCATTTTGTGACCAGAATGGTCCATGCCCGCCCTATTCATTGCCATGCCCATGTCACCATGACCCAGCGTGGGACGGTGATCCATTTTGGGTGTATCGGCGCGCCATGCTACATCGGGCGTTAAGTTACCCAAGGCATAGCCGCTGCGATCAATGGTCTGGGCAAAAATGGCGTAGGCGCTGTCGGCGTTCGGTTCAACAACCACGTCATAAGTTTCCGCTGTACCGATACGAAATTCGTCGATGGTCACTGGCTCAATATTCTGGCCGTCGGCGGCAACCACGGTCATGGTTAAACCGGGTATCCTGATATCAAAAATGCTCATTGCTGAGCCGTTAATAAATCGAAGGCGGACTTTCTCTCCCTGTTTAAACAGACCTGTCCAGCGAGTATCTGGGGTGGCGCCGTTCATTAAATAGGTATAGGCGTAGCCGGTTACATCAGAAATGTCTGTCTGTTTCATCCGCATGGTGTTCCACATCTCACGCTCTTTCCACGTCTGCACAACACCTTTGTTTTTAATGTCTTTCCATAAGTCTCCGGCGGTACGCTCTTGGAAATTATAGTAATGGCTCATTTTTTTCAGATTTGCATAAATCCTATCCGGCGACTCATCGGACCAATCCGAAAGTAAGACAACATAATCCCGGTCATAGGCCACGGGATCAGGGTCTTTTGGATCGATAACAATCGCGCCATACAGGCCAGTTTGTTCTTGCCAGCCAGAATGACTGTGATACCAATACGTGCCGCTTTGATTAATCTCAAACTGATACTCAAAGGTTTCGCCAGGTTTGATACCGTCAAAGCTCAAGCCCGGCACGCCATCCATTCCAGTGGGCAGAATCATGCCATGCCAGTGAATTGAACTGTCGTGGGCAAGATGATTGGTGACACGGAGAGTGACGGTTTCGCCCTCTTGCCAGCGCAAAGTTGGCGCAGGCACGGATCCATTTATCGCGGTAGCGGTTCGCTGAGCACCGGTGAAGTTAACCGGCTGATACCCCATTGCCAAATTGAAGCTATTACCACGCAATGTTTGAACTTGAGGGTTCTTGGCCGGGCTGCTTCCCACGGCGTAGCTGTCTAGCCCGAGTCCCAGTAAGATCCCACCCGCAGTGGCGCCAGTCACAAACTGACGCCGAGATAGATTTAATCGTGTTATATCACTCACAAAATTGTCCTTTTGCCTAATACCTATACCACCCCTCTGATAGATCAAGGATAAAAGAGGGAACATGCTCAGGTGTGCCGGTGTAATGCACCTTTGTTTTGCCATAACACGCAAAACCCAGACGCACTAATCCTGTGTCAGGCAAAGATGGGAGGACGTAGTAAGTTTTGAGGAAGGAAATGAGGCACCGAGGTGGCGTGCAAAAGTGGGAGACGGTACCGAGCAGCAAACACCGACATCGAAACGATGTTTGCAATGCCAGCTTGGCAATGACCTACACAACACTCGCAATTTAAATTACAGCAATCGTCTGTTTGTTGGTGATGTTGGTTAACTACCGATTTATTGTTGTCGCAATGCTCAGCTAAGTCACTACACCCGGTACTGATATGCATGCTTTTGTTATGAACCGCGCTATGATCGCCGTGAAGCACCGCCGCCATTAATACACCCGCCTGCTGGCACAGCAGGAGTAATAGCGTGGTCATGGCAATACGGCGAATATTCATTACGAATAATTGTAAGACATACAGGTCACGAATTGGCAGTTTTTTATGCGTCAGTCTATTGGAGTCTGAATATGCTTATGTTTTGAGCAAATAGTGAGCTAAAAAGCTAACCAGACTGTTCGCAAGCTGATAAAAATCATTCATTTTGGCATTTACCCCTCAAGCGCTATTTGGCGCGGCTTTCTGACTGTATTATTATTGCCGGATATTAATTCGCGTAGACGAAAGATGCTGCTCGCTTCCCACTAAAAGGATAATTAAGCATGGAACAATCCACGATGTCGCGGGCGTTTGCCGGGAATTTTCTCGGTAATGCCCCGCTCTGGTATAAAAAAACAATTATCGGCTTCCTGATCCTCAACCCGATTCTTTTACTCACAGTTGGCCCCTTTGTCACTGGCTGGGCGCTTATTGCTGAATTTATTTTCACACTCGCAATGGCCCTGAAATGCTACCCATTGCAACCAGGCGGCTTGTTAGCAATCGAAGCCATTGCGATTGGGATGGCCTCGGCAGAGACGGTGTACTTAGAAGCAAAAAACAATTTTGAAGTAATACTGCTATTGGTGTTTATGGTGGCGGGCATTTACTTCATGAAGAATCTGCTGTTGTTTATTTTCACCAAGCTCCTCTTAAATATCCGCTCTAAAATATGGCTGTCATTGGTCTTTTCGGCAATGGCCGCCTTTTTGAGTGCGTTTTTGGATGCGTTAACCGTAACCGCGGTACTTATCGCAGTGGGCGTGGGGTTTTATGCGGTGTATCACCGGGTAGCCTCGGGCGGGAGTCACTCTCATACCGACCACGATCACGGTGATGACAACAAGGTAGTTGAGCAATCTCGAGAAGACTTGGACCAGTTCCGTGCTTTTTTGCGTAGCTTGTTAATGCACGGCGCCGTCGGCACCGCGCTGGGTGGTGTTTGTACCTTGGTAGGCGAGCCTCAAAATCTGCTCATTGCAGAAAAAATGGGCTGGGACTTTATGCATTTTATTCAAATCATGTCCCCTGTCACCATGCCTACCTTAGTCGTCGGGCTGATGACCTGTGTTTTACTTGAGGTAACAGGCAAGTTTGGATACGGCGCAAAATTGCCGGATTCTGTGCGTAGCGTTTTGGAAGAATACGCTGCAGCTCAGGACCAAAGTCGTACGAAAGAAGATGTTGCCACCCTGTTTGTTCAAGGCATTGTCGCAATCTTTTTGGTCGTGGCGTTAGCGACGCACATTGCTCCAGTTGGCTTAATTGGCTTGACCATTATCGTACTGCAAACCGCGTTTAACGGTATTGTTGACGAGCACCGCATTGGCCACGCATTTGAAGAGGCCCTGCCCTTCACTGCGCTATTGGTCGTCTTTTTTGCCATTGTCGGCGTAATTCACGAGCAACACCTGTTTAAACCTATTATTGAGCATGTGCTATCATTGGAAGGTCAGTTCCGCACACTGATGTTTTTTATTGCCAATGGCTTACTCAGTGTTATCAGTGATAATGTTTTCGTCGCAACGGTATACATCAACGAAGTAAAAGCAGCCTACGATGCGGGTAATCTCACTCGTGAAGAGCTTGAGCATCTTGCTGTCGCAATCAACACAGGTACTAACATCCCCAGTGTTGCTACACCAAACGGCCAAGCGGCATTTCTGTTCTTGCTGACATCCGCTCTGGCACCGCTTATCCGCTTGTCTTACGGCCAAATGGTGTTAATGGCTCTGCCTTACACCATTACCATGAGCAGCGTTGCAATGATTGCGGTATGGTTCTTTGATTGACCCATGCTCGCGATAATACATAAGGGGCCAATTGGCCCCTTTTTTATGTCTGTTTGTTTTAATTTACCCATAGATTTACAGCCAGCATTTTTCTGCTGACGCTTTATTTGAGGCTTTCTAGGCGAGCGAGCTGATTGGCCCATTGTGGAAATGATGGAGATGAGGAGTTATTAATAGAATTTGATAAGCGCTATGCCCCGTTTATGGGGAGAGGCTTGAACTATAAGAAAATAATGGAGGCGCGGGTCGGAATCGAACCGGCGTACACGGAGTTGCAGTCCGCTGCATGACCACTCTGCCACCGCGCCTTTGATCGTTTTTGTTTTACACCGCGGGGTGTACGCCGGTTCGATATAACCGGCCCTTTTTTACCGCTGCAGGCGCTGAAGTTGCAGTTCTCTTCGTGACCACTCTGCCACCGCGCCTTTGATCGTTTTTGTTTTACACCGCGGGGTGTACGCCGGTTCGATATAACCGGCCCTTTTTTACCGCTGCAGGCGCTGAAGTTGCAGTTCTCTTCGTGACCACTCTGCCACCGCGCCTTTGATCGTTTTTGTTTTACACCGCGGGGTGTACGCCGGTTCGATATAACCGGCCCTTTTTTACCGCTGCAGGCGCTGAAGTTGCAGTTCTCTGCATGATCACTCTGCCACCGCGCCTTTGATCGTTTTTGTTTTACACCGCGAGGTGTACGCCGGTTCGATATAACCGGCTCTTTTATACCAGCTCATAACAATCGAGATTGTTATGCGGCAATAAAAGATATTGGAGCGGGATATCGGGCTCGAACCGACGACCTGTACCTTGGCAAGGTACCGCTCTACCAACTGAGCTAATCCCGCAAAAACGTCTCTTTAAAACAACGCGTGATCACGCTGCTCAAAGAAGGCGCCTATTCTAGTCAGTCGGCGCCGCCTGTCAAGGAAAGTCTATGATTTAAGGCAAGTTATTTAACTTTTGGCGCTGCTACGCAGGTCTGGCCAGGCTGCATGCAGATAGATCAACATCGACCACAGCGTTAAAACCGCTGCGCTATATAGGCACACCAGATTCACGAAATAGAAAGGGCCATCATGTTCCGGCGAGATCAGTAATAAACCAATAATGGCGACAATCTGCGCCGTCGTTTTTATTTTGCCAAGGTAAGACACAGCAACACTGGTGCGTTTGCCCAGCTCAGCCATCCATTCTCTCAGAGCAGAAATAACAATTTCCCTGCCAATAATAACGATGGCCGGAATAGTGAACCACCACGCATCGTAGCGCTCAATGAGCAAGGCTAAGGCCACAGCCACCATGAGTTTATCTGCCACCGGATCTAGAAAGGCACCCAGTGGGGTACTTTGTTCTAATTTGCGGGCCAAATAGCCATCTAGCCAATCGGTGATGCCTGCCAAACCAAATATTGCCGCAGTGGCCACGTAGCTCAGCGAAAACGGAAGATAAAATACGACGACGAAGACCGGTATCAGCATAATACGAAACAGCGTCAGGGCATTGGGGATATTCATACAGGTCTCATTAACTCACAATCGGATTATTTTACGTGCTTTATACTGGCTGTGTTAATACTAATTTCCGCTGTTTGTGGGTCAGAAAGAAGGTGTTTTTAAACAGCTAGCCGCAAATTTCAATAAAGCGGTCAGGCGCTGCGTAAGCCTTCGTAGATTTCTTTGGCAATGTTGTGACTAATCCCCGGCACACGCTGTAAGTCTCCCACACTGGCATTACGAACACCTTGCAGGCCACCAAAATACTTCAGTAATTCACGGCGGCGTTTGGTCCCTACTCCAGGAATCGCTTCAAGCGTCGATTGGCGCCGGGTTTTATCCCGCCGCGCTTTGTGGCCGGTAATCGCAAAGCGGTGGGACTCATCGCGAATATGCTGAATAAGATGCAATGCAGGGCTGTTATCCGGCAGGCTGATCTCTTTGCCATTATCACTGCGAATCAGTACTTCTAGCCCCGCGCGCCGATCGCTGCCCTTGGCGACGCCAACCATTAGTAAATTTTCAACCCCCAATTCTGCCATCACCTCTTTGGCTTGGCTTAACTGGCCTTTACCACCGTCGATAAACAGCAAGTCAGGCAACGCCACGTCGCCAGACTTAATGCGCTTGTAACGCCGAGTCAGCGCCTGACGCATCGCGGCGTAGTCATCACCGGGTTCAATGCCATCGATATTCATTTTTCGGTAATCTGATTTTAGCGGCCCGTCTTTATCAAATACCACGCAAGACGCGACCGTGGCCTCTCCGCTGCTATGGCTGATATCAAAGCATTCCATCCGTTCTGGCACGGCATCTAGCTCCAGCACGCTTTGCAGTGCCGCAAAACGTTTTGCCGTGCCGCTGGATGATGCCAAGCGATTACGTAGATTTTGCTCCGCCGCGGTCACCGCCAACGATTGCCATTTGGCCCGATTGCCCCTGACTTTGTAACTAATCAGCACCTGCCGCCCCGCCTCTTCGCTCAGGCTATCGGCCAGTAGCTGGGCGTCTGTCGGGGGGATGTTGCAGATGATTTCTTTCGGGATATCCATGGTCGATAGTTGAGTAAGATAGTGCTGGGCCAAAAATGCCTCGATATGCTCTGCCAAGCCTTCGCCCAAATGGCTTTTGGGAAAATAACTACGGCTGCCCAACACGCGGCCGCCTCTCACATACAGCAGCTGCAAACACACGGTGCCCGCCTCTTCTACTGCGGCGATAATATCTAAATCGCCCCGCTCGCCTTCAATATACTGGCTAGCCTGTACTTGCTGTAAATAACCAATTCGGTCTCGTAGTTCGGCGGCTTTTTCAAATTCTAGCTGCTGGGCCTGATAATCCATTTCGTCACCCAGTTCGGTGAGTAGCACATCGCTTTTACCCGTCAGAAACAGCTCGGTTTGATGGACATCTTTGCTGTACTCGTTCTCGCTAATTTTTTCTACGCAGGGGCCAGAGCAGCGGCCAATTTGATATTGAAGACAGGGGCGGCTTCTCGCCCGGTAATAACTGTCTTCACACTGGCGAACCTTAAACACTTTTTGTAACCAGCTCAGGCTCTCTTTTACCGCTGCAGCACTGGGATAGGGGCCAAAGTATTGGCCTTTTTTGCGTTTGCTACCCCGATGCAGGCTCAAACGAGGATGACGATGATCGCTGAGAAAAATATACGGGTAAGACTTATCGTCCCTCAGCAGGATGTTATAGGGGGGCTTGTACTGCTTGATCAGGTTTTGTTCCAGCAGCAACGCTTCCCGCTCGGTGCCGGTAACCGTAACCTCTATTTGGTCAATTTTGCTGACCAACGCCATGGTTTTGGTGGTGAGCCCACTCGCGCGAAAATAACTGCCAAGTCGATTGCGGAGGTTTTTGGCTTTGCCCACGTACAGCACTTTGGCGGCAGCATCGAGCATAACGTACACCCCGGGTTTGCGGGTGACGTTTTTTAAAAATCGAGAGGAATCAAATCCGCTGCCACTATCTTTATCGCTCATAAACTCGATTATCTAGCGACCCGGTGCATCAATCAAACCATGGCGAATGGCCATATGGGTTAATTCGACATCGCCATTGATATTGAGTTTTTCAAACATGCGGTAACGATAGCTGTTGACCGTTTTGGAGGAGATGTGCAAATTATCTGCGATTTCTGACACCTTGTGACAGTTGGCGATCATCAGGCAAATTTGCATTTCTCGATCCGATAAACAATCAAAAGGCGTTGCGCCATCGGCGTCAAAACCCTTTAAGGCCATCGCTTGGGCAACAACCGGGCTGAGATAACGTCGGCCATTGGCAACTTGGCGAATCGCCGCCAGTATTTCGTCTTCAGATGCTTCTTTACTCACATAAGCCGAAGCGCCCGCTTTCATTAAACGGCTGGGCATGGGTTCTTGATCGTAGGCGCTTACCGCGACGATGCGAGAGTTTGGTGCAACCTGACAAAGTTTTCGTGTCGCTTCAAGACCGCCAATACCGGGCATACGCACGTCCATTAACACCACTGTTGGTTGGAGTTTACGGCATAGCTGGATGGCCTCTTCGCCATTGCAGGCTTGACCCAGTACGGAAATATCAGCTGCATCGTCTAGCATTCTCACAATGCCAGTGCGGACCATAGCGTGATCATCTGCAACAACAACGGTGATCATGTTAACGGGGGACCTCAATTATCCAGCGAGCCTTCGCTGAAGTGATGATGAAGCGACTGCAACAATAACATTCGCAGCAAGCCTCAGCCAATAGTCGTCAATATTTGCCGGAATGTAAGATTGATCCTGGGGCGATCCTGGCGTTTACGCTTGGGTAATGCGTGTTGCCAAAATCGCTGTGTGGGCGGCAACATCAACAATAAAGAGCCGCTCTCCAGCATTATTTTTTGGGGATCACGTTGCTCAGTATTTTTGCTGCGCAGCAGAAAATCCCTTGCGCCACCCAAACTAATCGACGCAACAACAGGGGCCGAGCCTAACTCGGCTTCATCGTCGCTATGATAGCCCATACTATCGTCACCATTGCGATAGTAATTCAGCAAGGCACAATTAAACTCAAAACCATAATCTCGCCCTAACTGATCGCGTAAGTTGTCTAGCGACTTAGGCCAAGGCGCTGCGGTGTGTAAATGCCCGGTGTATTGGTAAGCTACGCCGCTGTCTCCAACAAAAGCCACCAATCGTGGCGTTTTATGACGACGCCCAAACAACTGTAACTCAGGCTGTTGCCAATTCAGCTGGGACTGAAGTTGCTGAAAAAGGTGTTCATCATCAGAAACGTAATTGGGTCGGTAGATTAACTCGCCACCGTTTAGCTTAATGCGCTGCTCGGCAAACATGTGAGCCTCTAATAAATTCGCGGTTCAATCTCTAGCGCGACGCCAAACCGTTGGCTAACAGCTTCTTGAATCGCCGCCGCAAGGGCAAGCACATTGCCGCCGCTGCAATGTTCATAGTTAACCAGCACAATCGCCTGTCGAGGATGAACGCCCACGCCATCAACTCGTTGCCCCTTCCAGCCGCACTGATCTACCAGCCATGCCGCAGCCAGCTTTACTCGACCGTCAGGCATAGGCCATGAAACCAGTTGCGGATGCTCAGCCTGTAGCTCTGCCGCATTACTCGCCTCTATAATGGGGTTTTTAAAGAAGCTGCCCGCATTTGGCTCCAACCTAAAGTCTGGGAGCTTACTGGCGCGCAATCTTGCAACCGTTTCAGCCACCAGTTCAGGGGTGACATCCACCCCGCTTGGCAGTGCGTCGGCCAAGGCTTGGTAGCGAATATTCGGGCTTGGCGAATGGCTCAGTTTCAGCTCAACTTCGGTGACAATAAACTGATCCAATAGATGGGTTTTAAAGATGCTTGAACGATAGCTCAGTTCGCAGTCGCTGGCGCTTAAACGCCGCAGGCAATTTTCTCGCAGATCCCAGCCAGAAACCGCAACCAGCACATCAGACAGCTCGACACCGTAGGCACCGATATTTTGGATTGGCGCCGCGCCAACAGAGCCGGGGATGGAGATTAAGTTTTCAAGGCCATACCAGCCTTGTTGCAAACAGCTCTTTACCAATGCGTCCCAATTTTCGCCAGCCGCTACCCGCAGCAACCGGGACTCACCCAGCGCTTCGCACTGCACGCCGCGCAATGCGATTTTAACCACCAATCCAGCAAAATCTTGTTGGAGAACAATATTGCTACCGCCGCCTAAAACCAAGCGCGGAAGACTGGCTAGTTTGGTGTCAGCGAGCAAGGTCGCTAAGGCATCCAGACTGGTAACTTCAGCAAAGTAGCTTGCCTTGGCGGCAATCCCCAGCGTGTTCAGATTGGTAAGAGCCATGTTGCGCTGCACGATCACAAGCTTATCCCGCCGTCGTTGATTGCAATGCCGCCAACAGCCCTCTGGAACCGTCTTCAACCAGGTCCAGCACGTCCTCAAAGCCCTCTGGGCCACCGTAGTAAGGGTCTGGAACTTCCTCTACTGCCGCGTCGGCATAGTCTAAAAACAAGGCCAGTGACGCTTTGCCATCGCTGGGCTGCATAGCGAGTAAGTCGCTCAGATTACTATTATCCATGGCCAGGATCAGGTCGAATTCGTAAAAATCAGCAACCGACACCTGCCGGGCCCGCAAGCTTGATAAATTATAGCCCCGCTCTTTCGCTGATGTCGTCATTCTGCGATCGGGTGGATGACCGATATGCCAATCGCCGGTACCCGCCGAATCCACCGTGATACACGTCGTCAAGCTCGCTTGCTCAACTAAACCCTGAAAAACGCCGTGGGCAGTTGGCGATCGACAAATATTACCCAGACAAACAAATAAAACCTTTACCGGTTTTTGTTTAACACTCAAGCTGCGCCTCCTTGGATAGCATTGCGCACCCGGCTTAAATCCGCCTCGGTATCAACCCCGGCGGGCATGTCCACAGCAGCCACATCCACATGAATTCGCACACCGTTCTCCATGGCTCGAAGTTGCTCCAGTTTTTCCAATTGCTCCAACTGTCCCATCGACCAATTAACAAACTGGTGTAAAAATCCCACCCGATACGCGTAAATGCCAATATGGCGCAAGAAAGGTGCCTGCTGAACCATCACTTGGGCGTTTTGAGTCCATTCGTCTCGGCACCAAGGCATCGGCGCCCGGCTAAAATACAAGGCATAGCCCTGACGGTCTCTGACCACTTTTACCGCATTGGGATTAAACACGGTTTCGGCGTCTTTAATCGGTTCGGCAAGGGTCGCAATGCCGGCATCAGGGTGGGCGGCCAAGTTGGCAGCCACCTGTTCAATTAACGCGGGCGGAATAAGCGGCTCATCGCCTTGCACATTGACCACAATCGCCTCATCGGTCAGTCCCAGCTTGGCGACCACTTCTTGCAGCCGGTCGGTGCCAGACTCATGGTCGGCCCGGGTCATACAAACATTGGCACCCATCTGCTGACAGGCCGCTTCGACGCCGGTGTGGTCAGTAGCAACCACCACGCCCGAGGCAGTGCTCTGGCCCGCTTGCTCCCACACCCGTTGTATCATCGGCTTGCCGACGATATCTAACAATGGCTTACCCGGCAGTCGAGTTGAGGCAAAACGGGCTGGGATAATGACGGTGTAGCTCATAGAAAATTCCAGTTTTTATAGCGAGGCTAATGTCGCAGAGAGTTGTTGATAAAACAGTGGTGGAAGAATGCCATCAACGGGAAGATACCACGCGTCTTGTAATGCCAGCCCCCGGCATTTAACGGCATCTTTTTCGGTCATGACAATGGGCAACGGCTCCTTAAAGGCAAAATCGCCCGTTTGAAAGCGATGATGATCGTCAAAGCTGTGTTCAACCGGCTCAAAACCCAAGGATCTCAGGGTAGTAAAAAAACGCGCAGGATGACCTATTCCCGCAACAGCATGTACCCGGCGCCGATGTTGCGGCCAGTCTTTGTACTCAAGGCTGGGCTGTTGATTTAAGCTGATCAGTTGTGACGGCGCCAGCTGCATAACATGGCCGGAATTTTCCGTTGATTGGTCGCCATTCATAACGACGCTATCGACACCCTTCAGACGGGCTTTGCTTTCGCGTAACGGGCCGACAGGCAAGCAATGACCATTGCCTAAGCCTCTTACGGCATCCACAACGACTATTTCTATATCACGGGCCATGCGGTAATGCTGGAGACCATCATCACTAATCAGCAAATTGCAATGCTTGTGGTCAACCAGATATTGCGCAGCAGCAGGACGATTTGGATCAACCACCACCGGCAAGCCACTGCGCCGGGCCATTAACAGTGGTTCATCGCCGCTTTGCGCGGGGTCAGTTTGGGGGCCCACTTCAAAGGGATAATGCGGCGCTTTGCCGCCGTAACCTCTGCTGACAATACCGACCCGATAACCCTGCTCGCTATAAAATTTAGCCAGGGCTAATACCAATGGGGTTTTACCGCTGCCACCTACCGCGAGGTTGCCGACCACAATGACCGGAACGCCACAGTGTTTAGCCTTGCTCACCTTTCGGCGGGCCTTCGCCACTAAGCGAAACACGCCCTCCAGTGGCAACAGCAAATACAAACACCCTGGCGAGTTGCTATACCAGCGTTTTTCGATTGCCTGTGTTAGTCCCACCCGGCGTTATTCCTCAAAGTTTTTGTTGTACAGCTGGGCATAGTTTTGGTTCAACGCGAGCAATTCTGAATGGCTGCCCTGCTCTACAATCTCGCCGCCTTTCATTACCGCGATACAGTCGGCATTTTCAATTGTCGACAGCCGGTGGGCAATAACAATGGTGGTGCGGCCCTTCATGATTTCTTCCATGGCCTGCTGAATATGGGTTTCTGCCCGGTTATCCAATGCGGAGGTGGCCTCGTCCAAAATCAAAATCGGCGCATTTTTCAAAAAAGCCCGCGCAATTGCCAAACGCTGACGCTGACCGCCAGACAACATCACCCCGTCTTCGCCAATCATGGTATTTAAACCATCGGGTAGGTCATTAATAAAATCAATCGCGTGGGCGGCTGTAGCAGCGGCCACCACCGCGTCTTTGCTAGCTCCCGCCATGCCGCCGTAGGCAATATTATTAAACACCGTATCGTTAAACAGTGTGACTTGCTGGGTGACTAAGGCCATATTGTTTCGCAACCCTGCCAAGTCGTAATCCCGCACATCAACACCATCAAGCAACAAGTCGCCAGTGTCGTGTTGATAAAAGCGCGAAATCAAACTCACCAGTGTTGATTTACCTGAGCCAGACAGCCCCACCAAGGCCATTGAGGTACCCGCTGGAATGCGCAAATTGATATTTTTTAGCACCTCGGCGCCGTCATCGGTATAGGCAAAGCTTAGATTTTTAAACTCAATATCACCTGCCACCGTATCGGGTTTATGACTGCCTTTGTCGTGCTCAACGTCACTATCTACAAATTCAAAAATATCTTGCGCGGCTGCCAAGCCTTTCTGAATCGTCGAACTCACATCCGCCAGCTGGCGGATGGGCTTGGGCAAAAACAAAGCCGCAGATAAATAAGCTACAAATTCGCCAGCCGACATTTCGCCACTCAGCCCCAAGGCAATCCATACCAAACCGCCGGTGGCCAAGATCACCGGAAATTGAATCACCGATGGACTGATAGCGCTGTAAAAAGCCATCTTGAGGTTTTGACTACGATTGCGGTCACTGGCCTCATGAAATCGTTGGGTTTCGTATTCGGTGCCGTCGTACAGACGAATTTCCCGGTAAGCACTGATGGTTTCGTTGGTTACTTGGTTGACATCGCCCATCGCATTTTGAATTGAGCGGCTCAGCTTGCGAAAGCGCTTGCCCACCCAATAAACCGTGACGCCAATAAGGGGCAGCGCCAGAAAAAAGATCATGGTCAGCTTCCAATTGGTGTACAACAAAAAGCCAATTAAGCCGATGGCAAACGTACCTTCTCGCAACACCACTTTCATGGCATTAACGGCGGCGCCGGTGACCTGCTCCACATTAAAGGTAATTTTGGAAATCAGTGAGCCGGTGGTGTTGTGGTCGTAATACGCGCTGGGCATATACAAAAGGTGGTTATACAGCTGGCAGCGCAGAGTATGAACCAAACGATGGGAGACGTTTGCCAGAAAATAATTACCGGCAAAAAAACCAAAGCCCCGAATTATACCCAGCACAATCATCACTATCACAATTGCCGTGCGCGCATTACTCAGGTCAAAATTGTCACCGCCTACTGCCCACATGAGCTTGGCAATCATGCCGCCCTCGCCTTTAACGAGATTACCGCCAATAAAATCAACGATAAGCTGCATCAAATCCGCGAGGAGTACCTGGCTGGCGGAGTACAATGAAAAGCCCAATACACTGAATAAAAAGAAGTGCCAAGAGGGGATAATGTACTTTAAGAGGCGACCGTAAATTAATAAATCTGATTGATTTTTTTTCATAAGAAGTGCTCCCAGAAAAGGGAGGTTACTGCGCTCCTTCCGCCCCTTGGGGCTTCTGTGTGGTAAGACTTAGTCGAGCAAATCCCAGTCGTCCTGCCGCATCCATGGCGGTAACAACGGCTTGATGAGGACTGGTGGCATCTGCGGTGATGATCACCGGTAAATCGTCACCGCCCTCAGCAAGCCGGGTCATGGCCGCCATCAAGGCATCAACACTGGTGCCGCTCACGGCTCTTTCATTAATTCGGTACTGCCCTTTGCCATCAACAACAATTTCTAGGGCTGCCCGCTCATCAGATGGCGGCTCCCCGGTAGCCGTTGGCAACTCAATCTGTAAGCGGCTTTCTTTGGTAAAGCTGGTTGATACCATAAAAAATATCAGCAACAGAAAAACCACATCAATTAAAGGGGTCAGGTTGATACCACCCTCATCAATGCGTTGTCGTCTAAACTTCACGAGGCCTTGCTCACCGCAGCCGTGCCAGCCTCTTTAATGGGGGCATCGCCATACATAGCATTGAGCAATTTGATAGATTCTTGCTCTAGCGTCACCACCAAGGCATCGATACGGCGCAGAAAATAGCGGTGCATAATCATTGCCGGAATCGCAACACAAAGACCTGAGGCCGTCGTGATTAGCGCTTCAGAAATCCCCCCCGCCAACACGGCGGTATTACCGGAGCCCTGGATCATAATATCGGTAAAGACCCGGATCATCCCCAGCACCGTGCCGAGCAAACCCAACAGCGGTGCCACGGCGGCAATGGTTCCCAATGCATTTAGATAGCGCTCCAGGCCATGAATAACATGTGAAGCCGCGTCTTCAATGCTCTCTTTCATCACCTCACGGCCATACTTGGCATTACTTAAGCCCGCAGCCAGAATTTGCCCCAGTGCCGAACCCCGGCGCAATTCTCGCATTTTTTCGGCATCAAGCTTTTTGTTGGACAGCCACTTCCAAACCTGATTCAAGAGGTTTTTTGGCGCTACTTTCTCTGGATTCAATTCGAGAAACCGTTCAACGCAGATCGCAACCGCAATGATTGAGGAGAGAATGATTGGCAACATTAGCCATCCCCCCGCTTTCACCAACTCCAGCACGGATATACCCCGGTGTTATTATCAAAGCGAGCATTATACGTAGTGACGCCCCCACTAAGAAGCGAAAAGCCCTCAAGGTTCTAAATTACACAAACAGCTAGCTAATTTTTGCATTTGGCTTGCTCTTCGGGCTGCTCCCAAAAGTAACTTCCCCGCCGCCAAGGCTGCAGCAAAACAATGCCTTGTGGCGCCAACTCAACCGCGATACTGCCCTCTGAGCCAGTATGCCAACAGCTTGCGGCGCCGGCACGTCGATAGCGCTCCATCACTGCCGCCGCCGGGTGGCCATAAGCATGCTTATACCCAGAAGAATAAACCACTAGGGACGGTGACACGGCAGCAATAAATACCTGACTGGAAGAGGTTTTGCTACCGTGGTGAGGCGCAACAATCACTGCACTTTTCAGTTCCTGCTGCCACATTTGACCCAATACCGCCTCTTCCAGAGACGAGATATCGCCGGGAATAAGACTGCGGCCACTGCCCTGCCCGACCGACAATACACACGAGGCAGCATTGCCAGTTTTGGAGGTGCTGGCAGGCGGAGACAGAAAACGAAAATCGACCCCATCCCACTGCCACGACTGTTGTAAATGACAGTGGCTACTGTCAGCACTACTGAAAGGCAGCGCGGTCTCCGCTGCCTCGCCTCTATAGACCTTAGCCACCGTGATGTGCCTCAATAAAGGCGTCACCGCACCAGCATGATCCCGATCATTGTGACTGATCACCAGTGCGTCTATCTCGGTGACGCCAAGTTGCCGAAGTGCCGGTATTACAACCGCATCGGCAGTGTTAAAGCCGCCATCGAAATCAGGCCCCGCATCAAACAACAAATGATGATTGCGAGTGCTGATCAACACCGCAAGACCTTGACCGACATCCAACACTCTCAGCACGTAATGGCCAGCAGGCGGAGTGTTAACGGGACGCAGAAACAAGACTGACATCAACACCAGTGCCACGCCTTTTCCGGGCAGCCCCCGCCTCAGCAAAATCACCGCGCCGATCAACGCCGCCAATACTGCAACCGACGATGTGGCAATGGTGACCGGGGCCACCGTGCGTTGTAATAAGTCCAGGCAAAGAAACAAGCCCTGCAATACATAATCGGCAAGCTGCCAGCCATATTCAGCTGCAGTAAATTGGAACACACTTAATACATAACTCAGCAATAACAGCGGTAACACCAACAAGGCAATAATCGGGATTGCAATTAAATTAGCGGGCATGGATAACGGGGCAACGGGAAACTGCCACGCCAGCAGCAATGGCAATAAGCCCAGCCCCAACAACCATTGGGCCTCAAAAAGGCCAGCGGAAAAACGAAGGTAGGAATTCTCTCGTCGGTATGAATAAAAACCCTGAAACCGCCAAAACAGAAAACATACCGCCGCAAAAGACAGGTAAAACCCCGGCTTATGCGCCGCCAATGGATCAATAATAGCCACCGCCAACAGCGCAAGACTTAAACCATGCCAGGGGGTAATTTTTCTAAGGCTTAACTGCGCCAGACAAATGACTGCAAGCATCATCAGGGCCCGCTG
Organism: Spongiibacter sp. IMCC21906; assembly: GCF_001010805.1. NCBI lineage: Bacteria > Pseudomonadati > Pseudomonadota > Gammaproteobacteria > Cellvibrionales > Spongiibacteraceae > Spongiibacter > Spongiibacter sp. IMCC21906. Next base: position 2,195,718 of record NZ_CP011477.1, read on the forward strand.
GGTCGGCAATGCAAACCCAGCCATAGCACCATAAATCAGAGCGAAGCACATGGCCGTAATTGTCGGCAAGCGAATCGCCACCGCACTGTTAATACTGATTCCAGCAAATAGTCTGCCGAGTAAATATCCCCAAAAAGCCACCAGCCCGATATGCATACCCGAAATGGCCAATAAATGACTGGTGCCAGTAGCGCTTAATTGCTGCCAACGCTCAGAAGACATGCTACTGCGATCACCAAAGGTTAACGCCAGCATCACATCGCCGTTTTGATAGTCGCTCAGCCTCTCTTTTAAGCTGCCGATCTCTAAATCGCGCCACGACAATGTGGAGCCCCCGCCCGATTTTATGTGCTGATTTATTTGCCGAACATATCCCGATGCAGAATAACCGCTCACAAACAACCAGCGGCCATAATCAAAGGCCCCTTTTGATAGATAGCCTTTTGGACGCTTTAAGCGAACTATGGCATCAACCGTATCGCCATTGTTCAGGGCTTGTTCGCCGTAATAATTCAGCCGCAATTTACCGAGATAAGATGGGCAAGGCGTAGCCTCACAATCGAACAAACTGACAACACGGGCATCAAAACGGTATGCTGGTCGCCCACCAGCCCGCTGTTGAGGTTGGCTGGTGATGTCGATTTTTACCTGTAGATCCTGCCCTTCTAGATTGTAGGGCAGCAGATGGAGGAGACGGTATTCGGCATAAAAGCTGGCATAGGTCAATCCCATTAAGGCCGCCAACAACAGGCCAACAAGCTGGCTGCGGCCCCGGATAACGCGGTACAGTAACAATAGGCAGCAAGCCGCCAAACACAGCGGTAGAGGCAAAGGTCGGGCAAGATATCCGCTGATCAGGATAGCCGCCGCTGTCGTCATCCATGACAACATGCTGGAGTCCCTTGAAGGATATGTGCATAATAGCGCCGCCTTTTACTGGCGCAGGCAGTTTGCCATTACTTCTCTCACCATGTAGCGAGTACCTCAGGGCACATGGCTCGTAAATTCTTAAAACGCATGTTACCCGCGCCAGAAAAAATGCGCGAGCATCCCTCTCTGCGAGTCTTTGGTAGCCTCCTGCACGACCCCAACTTGTGGCATTTAAATCGTCGTTCAGTAACCATGGCGGTTTTTATTGGCCTGTTTGTCGCTTTTATTCCGTTTCCGTCGCAAATGCTGCTGGCGGGTCTCGCCGCCATTATTTTTAGAGCCAATTTGCCGTTATCGGTTATGTTGGTGTGGATTACCAACCCGGTAACCATTCCCGCCATTTTCTACTTTACCTACAAAATTGGCGCACTGGTGCTTGGCATCGACACCCACCCCGTTCAGTTTGAACTGTCCTTTCAGTGGTTTGAAGAAGAATTAGTACAGCTGTGGAAACCTTTGCTGCTGGGCTCTGTGGTCACTGGCCTGTTCTTTGGTCTACTGGGCGCCGCTATCGTCCATACCTTGTGGCGGGTGCATGTAATTCATCGTTGGCGCAAGCGCCGCCAACTTCGCAGTCGGCAGCGGCGTTAATTATTATTTGAATTTATAAGACCTTATCCATGCCGTAAAGCTTCTGCGGGAGGCATTCGTGAGGCTCGCCAAGCGGGATACAAGGTTGCTACCAAACTCATTACATAGGCTGTGCCACAGACACTGGCAATATCACCCCAACGGAGCGCTGAGGGCAAATAATTAATCGGATACACATCGCTTTGTAGCAATTTCATATCCAGCGCATTCTCAATGGCGGCAACAATATCGCCTATCCCCAGCGCTAAAAGCACCCCGAGCACGCCCCCCGCCAACGCGCCGACGCCAGCGATCACAGCACCGTACACCAGGAAAATGCGCAAAATATCCCCTTGGCTCGCCCCCTGACTGCGCAAAATAGCAATGTCAGCTGACTTGTCATTCACCACCATTACCAGGGTTGAGACGACATTGAAGATAGCGACGGCCACCACCGCTAGGAGCATAATCACCACCAGCTTTCGAGACATTTGAATGGCGTGATACATATTGCCAAACTGCTGACTCCAATCACGGATGATATAATCTTGGCCATGCACCGAGGCCAATTCCCACGCTACCCGGGGCGCATTAAACACATCATCGATACTGACCCGCAGCGATAAGGTTTGACCGCTGGGCAGCAAACGAGCAGCCGTTTCAAGACTGGATAACAGTAATTGCTGATCTAGCTCGGTGCCCGTGGCCACCGTCGCTAATACTGGCAGTTTGGCAAAGCGAACATCGTTGCTGTCACTGGATTGAGGGATCCCCAAGCTGATATTTTCACCCACCTCCACGCCCAGCTTTTTCGCCAGCGCATCACCTAATACCAGCCCTTCTCTATTGCCTTCTAGCAAGCCCAGGTCGACAAAATCGCCAACCCGAGACACCTTGCGCTCGGCAGCAGCATCAATACCCAATAACAATGACGGTTCAACGGCATTGCCTTTTATCAGCATTACGTTGCCTTGTAAAAACGGCGCTGCAGCCGTCACGCTGGGGTGCTGTTCAACCTCCGCTTTTAAAGTCTGCCAATCCCCCCTGTCTTGCTGCCAAGGTTGAAAGGTAATATGCGGCACCAACGACAGAATGCGACTGCGCATTTCCTGATCAAAGCCATTCATGACCGACAACACCACAACCAATAGTGCCACGCCTAAAATCAAACCCAGCATCGACAACCGGGATAGAAACGACACCAGTTGATTGCCACTGCGATCCATGGAATAACGCAGACCAATTTGCCAGGACAAGCCCCGCATTAGCTGGCGTCCTCTTCACTCAAATGACCATCGCGCAGGTGCAAAATCCTATCCATGCGCCCGGCAAGATCCATGTCGTGGGTGACAATCACCAAGCTAATTGCCAGCTCTCGGTTTAATTCTAGCAACAGCTCCTGAACTGACATGGCGGTATCACCATCTAAGTTACCTGTGGGTTCATCCAGCAGCACACAGGACGGCGTATTCACCAGTGCCCGCGCAATCGCGACCCGTTGACGTTCACCACCCGAAAGTGCAGAGGGCCGATGGCTGAGGCGATGGCCTAAACCAACTCGTTTCAACAGATCCCCTGCTTGTAGCAGTGCCTGTTTACGAGACATGCCACCAATTAACAGTGGCATTGCCGCGTTTTCGACCGCAGAAAACTCGGCCAGCAAATGATGAAACTGATAGACAAAGCCCAGCTCTTTATTGCGCAACAGACTGCGGCTGCGATCATCCATCGTCGCCATATTCTGGTTTGCCACCTCCACTCGCCCTTCTGAGGGGGTATCCAAGCCACCCAGCATATGCAGCAGTGTTGTTTTACCCGCGCCAGAGGGGCCGACAATAGCCAAACGCTCGCCCCGGCAGATTTCCAAATGAATATGATCAAGAATCTGGAGTTTTTCCGGGCCTTGTTGATAGTGCTTACACAGCGCCTCGCAACGCAACACTAAAGTGCTAGGGTCAGTAATCATCTCACTCATATCGTAAGGCCTCAGCCGGTTGCACTTTTGACGCCTGCCATGCCGGGTAAAGCGTCGCTAAAAAGCTTAATGACAAGCCAGCGATGCTCACACCCAGGGCATCTTGCCAGTGCAACTCTGACGGCAAATGGGTAATAAAATAAACTTGGGGGTCGAAGACCTGGAGGCCAGAAACCTGCTCTAACCACGCCACTATATCGCCAACATTGGCAGCCACCGGCAAGCCAATGAGCAAGCCTAGCAATACGCCAATACAGCCGCTGGCCATGCCGTACACCATAAACACCTGCAGGATAGTTATCGGGGTCGCCCCCATGGTTCGCAGCACCGCTATCGCACCACGCTTATCCGACACGGCCATGGTTAAAATAGAAATAATATTGAACGCGGCGATAAGAATAATAAAAAGTAGCAGCAGCCGAACCATGGTTTTTTCCATTTTGACCGCTTGAAAAAGACTGCCCTGGCTTTGGCTCCAATCCTGACTGCGGCTACCCGCTGGAAAACCCGCAGCCAATTCTGGCAAACGCAGGGGGGCGGCAAACATATCCGTCAGTTCCAGCCGCAAGCCCTCAACATCATTGCCATACTGATACAACTTTTGAGCATCGCCAATATGAATAAACGCCGTGGTGGCATCCAGCTGTGCCCCCGCACTAAACACCCCTAAGACATGGAAATCTCGCTGCCGGGGGAACAATCCCATAATCGTGACCGTTACCTTTGGCAAGGTCACCGTAATTTTATCGCCAATACTCACGCCGAGTTGTCGGGCGAGAATATCCCCCATTACGATGCCATAATCACCGGCCTCAGCAGGCAAACCTCTACCTGCCAGAATACGATCAAACACCGCCGACACATCTTTCTCAAGCTGAGGATCAACACCGTAGAGTGCCACGCCTCGCAATCCCGCGGGACCGGTGAGCAAGGCTTTGCCCCCGATATAGGGCGCCACGCCAACGACATCGTCTTCTTGAGCCAACGCTGACTGATATTGCTGCCAGTTCTCGAGTCTGCCCCTTGGACCTTCGATGTAGCCATGGGGCACCACCGACAACACCCTCTCCCGCAGTTCGCCTTCAAAGCCATTCATCACCGAGATAACAATAATCAGGGCGCAAACCCCCAAGGTCATCCCCAGCAGTGAAAACCAGGAGATCAGGGAAAAAAAACGGTCGTTACTGGAAGCGCGCCGAAAATAACGAATGCCGATGGCAAGGGGAAGAGGTAAAGACATGATTCTGAGTTTTAGGCATCCGGGTAGTTATTCTGGCACTATACTATCACTGTAAAGATACGCACTGTAGAGATAAGAGTTTGTCGTTATTTATCGATTGCCTGTTTGTTATGACCGCTGACGTTATATCGATAGTAACGTACCTACACCACCGCAAAAACATTAGGGAATTTTATGTTACTGATACTTCGTCCCGACATTTCCCCCGGCGATGCCGCTTACCAAGAAACCCTTAAATATCTGGACGCATTGCCAAACGTAGAAGTGCGCCAACATGAGGTTCAGGGCCAACTCCAGGCGTTAACTGAAATCTATCTATTAGGCGACACACTGGCACTGGACAAAGACGACATCGAAAGCCTGCCGGCGGTTGAACGCGTTATCCGTATCTCAGAAGAATATCGCATTCTTGGCCGCCACAGCGATCAGGAACGCGTTACCGGCTTTCAATATCAGGGGCTTAATTTTGACCAAAAAACCTTGCACGTTTTTGCCGGCCTGTGCGCCGTCGACAATAAAAAACATGTAGAGGAAATGATGCGTGCCCTGCAAGCCAACGGCCAGCAAACCACTCGTATGGGGGCTTATAAGCCCCGCACCAACCCCTACGCGTTTCAGGGCCACGGTAAAGAATGTCTTCCATGGGTATTTGAGCTTGCGGGCAAATACGGCATTAAAGTCATCGCCATGGAAGTCACCAAAGAACAACATGTCGACGAAATTAACGAAGCCCTGGATGCCACCGGCAATCCCTGTGGCGTCATTCTGCAAATTGGGACCCGTAACACCCAAAACTTTGAGCTATTGAAAACCATTGGCAAGCAGCAACGCCACCCAGCCCTGTTAAAACGCGGCTTTGGCATTACCCTGAACGAATCCCTGAACGCCGCAGAATATCTAGCCAGTGAAGGTAACTCTCAAGTCATCTTCTGCCTGCGCGGCATGAAAAGCGACTTCGGCGCGCCCCATCGTAACTTAGTGGACTTTGCCCAAGTTCCCACCATTAAACGCCTAACCCGGATGCCAGTTTGTATCGACCCCTCCCACTCAGTCGGCAGCCGCGAACGCGCCCCCGATGGCGTGCTTGAACTCTGTCACGCCACGTCACAGGGCATTGCTGCCGGGGCTAATATGGTATTGGTAGATTTTCATCCTGCGCCGGAGAAAGCATTGGTAGATGGCCCTCAAGCCATGCTGATGAGTGAACTGGAGCCTTTTCTCAAAGATGTTGAGATTGCCCGAGAAGCGTATTTAAAACGCTGCGCAGTGTGGCAGTAAGGCGCGTTGCGCCTTAGCAAACTAAGCGAGATTAGCTAATGCCTGATTTCTTCAGGTGGGAGCTTGTGTCTTATTCTCGGTCGTTGGCTTTTTTATTTGTGTTGTGGGTAGAGATAGCTGGTTTCGCCCAGCTGGGCGAGTAACGTTTCTTTGAATGGCCAAAGAAACGTTAGCAAAAGAAAGGCCACCCCATTTCGCGGTCTGCGGCGATAAAGCTGCCATAGATTCCCTGCGCGCCTCCGTTATCACGGCGCGGAAAAAACGTGCCTGCGGCTCAAACCGTTTTCCGCTTATACCCGCGATAACTTGCGGTGCTCGGCAGCTTCATAAGGAGACGAGCCCCCCTTTGAACTCGGCGAGCATCACAGAAACACTGTGGGAGTTTTTTAGCGAGGACTGCTTGAGCCGCAGGCGAGTTCCACAGCGATCCCATTGTGTTTTGAGAAGCACAGTGAAGCCGTAGGCCGAGTGATCGGGGTGTGCTTTTCTTACTTACTTCTTTTTCACATAAAAAGAAGTAAGTCGCCCACTTGGGCGAAACCCCGCTAATAACTCATACGTCGCGATTAAAACAAAACGTCAAAAATACAAAAACCCGGCATTGCCGGGTTCAAAGCCTGTAATTAGCTTAATCAGCGGCATGCCAAGCACGCCAAAAACTTACTTACTCGCGTCGTAAAACGACGCTCCCCCCTGTTTGGCAGAAACAGCGGCATCGCTACTCTGCTCTTCACACTTGTTGGGATCATTACCACAAAGATCACACACATACTCAGGGTCGGCCAACGCCGCGCCGACGCCCCCACAGGAACCGGCAATGGGTTTGCGCCCCATGAGGACACCAATGGACATCGCGCCCACCACCAGCATCATAAAAATCATTGCCGCAATTATGGTAGCCATATTACTGCTCCTTCAAATAAGGTTCGAATGCCTTGCTGTGACGACTGGCAAAACCCTCGTCGGTTTTCTCGATGATATACACCGGAATGCCCTGACGATTCGCCACTTCTAAAGTGTGCTCTACACCCATAACTGAAAACGCCGTCGCCATGGCATCTGCATAGGCACATGATGGATCCAGAACGGTAACAGATGCAAGTCGGTGTGTTATCGGGCGACCTGTACGCGGGTCGATGGTGTGAGAATAGCGCACGCCATCTTCTTCAAAATAGTTGCGGTAATCGCCCGAGGTGGCAACTGCTATTTCGGCTAAACGAATAGGCAAGGTCTCGGTAGCGTTGGGATCTGGGTTTTCTACCCCTACCCGCCAGGCATCACCGCGAGGGCTTTTGCCCGCCACACGCATCTCACCACCGATTTCCACCAAATAGTTTGTCACGCCGAGGGATTCCAGCCAAACGGCTGCAGCATCGACCCCATAGCCCTTGGCAACGGCCGATAAATCCAGTTGCACAGCTGCGCGACGAAGAACCTTTGGCTCCAGCATATCCATTTCTAGCTGGGTATAGCCCACATTTTTCAACGCTGCCGCAATCGCATCGTCAGCCGGGACGCCATGCGCTTTATCCGGGCCAAAGCCCCACAAATTCACCAGCGGACCCACGGTAATATCAAAGGCGCCACCGCTAAGCCAACTCACTTCTGTCGCGATATTGAGCATGGCATAAAGGGGCGGACTGACCTTTTGCCACTCCCCCACCTTGCTACGATTAAGCTTGTTCAGCTCAGAATCTTCGATATAGGTTGAGGCAATGCTATTAAAGTGTTCGAGCTGAAAATCCAGATCTTTTTTAAGCTCATCACTACGCAATTCACCGGGGTTCACCAAGGTAATGTGGTAAGTCGTACCCATGGTATTCCCACTGAGCAGAATCACCGCTTCAGGGTCGGGATTACAGCCCACCAGAAACAACAAAAGCAGCACCAAGGCTGCTTTTGGGATGCGAAGCATCAGCTTATCCACCGAAATCATCCAGCATGATATTCTCGGGCTCAACGCCCAAGTCTTCCAGCATTTTGATCACTGCAGCATTCATCATTGGCGGCCCACACATATAGTACTCACAATCTTCTGGAGCTTCGTGATCCTTCAGATATTGCTCATACAACACAGTGTGGATAAAACCGGTCAACCCCTCCCAGTTATCTTCTGGTTGTGGGTCTGAAAGGGCCAAATGCCATTCAAAATTATCGTTCTCTTCGGCAAGTTTGTCGTACTCATCCATATAGAAGGCCTCGCGCAGAGAACGCGCGCCGTACCAGAATGAGATTTTACGCTTGCTACCGAGGCGCTTGAGCTGATCAAAGATGTGAGAACGCATAGGCGCCATACCGGCACCACCACCGATAAACACCATCTCGGCATCCGTTTCTTTGGCAAAAAATTCACCAAAGGGACCGGAAACCTTCACTTTGTCACCCTCTTTGAGATTAAACACCCAAGAAGACATTTTGCCGGCCGTTAAGGACAGGTTATTCGGCGGCGGCGTAGCGGCACGAATATTAAACTTAACAATGCCCCGCTCTTCTGGGTAGTTGGCCATGGAATAGGCACGAATTACCGTTTCTTCCACTTTAGACTCTACATTGAAGAAACCAAAGCGCTCCCAATCACCCCGAAATTCCTCAGGAATATCAAAGTCTGAGTATTTTAAATGGTGCGGAGGACATTCCAGCTGCACATAACCGCCAGCACGGAAATCCACGTTTTCGCCTTCGGGCAGTTTTAGCGTTAGCTCCTTAATAAAGGTAGCAACATTGGGGTTGGACTGAACCGTACATTCCCATTGTTTAACGCCAAACACATCTTCAGGCACTTCAATCTTCATATCCTGCTTAACCGGGGTCTGGCAGGACAAACGCCAGCCTTCTTTGGCTTCGCGAGGACTAAAGTGGGCTTCTTCCGTGGCCAGCATTGAGCCGCCACCCTCTTCCACAATGCACTTACACTGGGCGCAACTACCGCCGCCGCCACAGGCAGATGCGAGAAAAACACCCTGGTTGGATAATGTTCCCAACAGCTTATCGCCAGATGGGACTGTAATGGTTTTCTCGCCATTGATTTCAATGGTTACATTGCCACTGCTCACCATACGCGAGCGGGCAACCAAAATAATGAACACCAACGACAATACAATCGCGGTAAACATTACGACACCGAGAACAACTACCGTATTCATTCAAACGCCTCCAGTATCTTCTCGGTTATAGGTCAATGCCGCCGAAGGACATAAAGCCCAACGACATCAAACCAACGGTGATAAAAGTAATGCCAAGGCCACGCAGCCCTTCTGGCACATCGCTGTACTTGAGTTTTTCGCGGATACCAGCCAAGGCCATAATCGCCAATGCCCAACCGGTACCAGCGCCAGCACCGTAGACGACTGAATCAGCAAAGCCATAGTCCCGCTCAACCATAAACAAGGAGCCGCCCATGATGGCGCAGTTAACCGTGATCAGTGGTAGAAACACGCCCAAGGCGCTGTAGAGTGCAGGTACAAATTTATCCAGAAACATTTCCATGATCTGAACGATTGCCGCAATAACACCGATATAACTCAACAGGCCCAAGAAACTCAGATCAACATCTGGGTAACCTGCCCATGCCAATGCGCCTTCACGCAGCAAATAGTTATAGATCAGATTGTTTACTGGAACGGTGATGGTCAGCACCACGATAACCGCAATACCCAAACCGATAGCGGCTTGAATTTTTTTAGAAATCGCCAGGAACGTACACATACCCAGGAAAAACGCCAGGGCCATGTTTTCGATAAAGACCGACCTCACGAAGAGGCTAATATAATATTCCATCAGAAAGCCTCCTTCACGCTGCGGGTATTTTTGGTGATTTTAAATTCTTCTTTTTCTACTTGCTCAGACTTCCAGGACCGCAATGCCCAAATGAACATGCCGATCAGGAAGAACGCGCTCGGTGGCAACAATAACAAGCCGTTGGGTACATACCAGCCGCCATCAGTTACCAATGGAAGAATTTCAATACCAAAAAGCTTGCCGGAACCAAACAGCTCACGAATCACAGCAACTGACAGCAGTACAACGCTATAACCCAAGCCGTTACCAATACCATCGACAAAGCTGGCAATGGGTGGATTCTTCATCGCAAAGCCTTCAGCGCGGCCCATAACGATACAGTTGGTGATAATCAAACCCACAAACACCGACAGCTGCTTGCTGATGGCAAACGCGTAGGCTTTCAATAGCTGATCTACCACGATTACCAGCGAGGCAATAATCACCATTTGCACGATGATCCGTATTGCACCGGGAATATGATTACGAATCAATGACACGGTGAAACTGGAAAAGGCCGTGACTAAAATGACCGAAATACACATTACCACGGTAACTTTAAGACTTGAGGTCACCGCCAATGCCGAACAAATACCCAATATCTGTAGGGCAATCGGGTTATTTTTAAAAACGGGACTGGTAAGGGCTTCTTTCAACGTCGCCATAGCTTAGGCCTCCCCTGACCGAAGATTTTCAAGAAAAGTTTTATAACCCATTTCGCCCATCCAGAAGCGAAGCAGGTTGGCAACACCACGGCTGGTCAAGGTTGCCCCCGAAAGCGCATCCACCTTGTTTTCAGCATTAGGCGTACTGCTACTAACATTGCCTTTTACCAAGTCGATGGCTACTTCTCCATCGTCATATATTTCTTTACCGGGCCATAGGCCTTTCCATTTGGGATTATCGACTTCACCACCCAAGCCTGGCGTTTCACCGTGTTCGTAAAAACCCAGACCGGCAACCGTATTGAAGTCACCTTCCAATGCCAAAAAGCCGTAAAGCGTCGACCAGAGACCATAGCCACGAACGGGCAAAATCAAGCGTTCATAATTGCCTGGCTCACCAACGAGGTACACCTCGGCAAAATTTTCGCGACGCTTAATTTTTGCCAGATCTTCACTACCGCTAAGATTGATCGAGGTGTCAGGATTTTTCGCGACTTTCATCTGCTCAAACTTTTCCCCTGACATTTCCTCGGTGAACTTACCAGTGCGCAAGTCCACAATGCGGGTCGTGATCTGCTTGAATTGCTCATCAATACTGCTGCCCGCTTCCAACATGCCCGCCGCTGCGAGGATATTGGCCTTACGGTCCTGTGCCTTATTGGCAACTTGTGCCGGTTTTAACAGTACCGCCGCACTGGCTACTACCAAAGAGCAGACAATACAGAGGGTAAACGCAACCAGTAGCGTTTTTTTAATGCTGTCGTTACTAGCCACGTGCCAACCTCCGCTTAATATTCGCTTGAACTACAAAGTGGTCAATAAGAGGAGCAAACAGGTTAGCAAACAGAATCGCTAACATAATACCCTCTGGAAATGCCGGGTTAACCACCCGAATTAATACTGTCATTACCCCAATCAGCGCGCCGAATATCCACTTACCGGTATTAGTCATCGACGAAGAAACGGGGTCAGTCGCCATAAACATCATCCCGAACGCAAAACCACCTATCACCATATGCCAATACCATGGTGTGGCCATCATCGGGTTACTGCTTTCGAGGCTATTAAACAGCATGCTCAGGCCAACCATACCGATCATGACACCGGCCACAATTCGCCATGAGGCAATACCTGTCCACAACAGCACTGCACCACCGATGAAAATGGCTAATGTAGAGGTTTCACCCATAGAACCGTGGATATTGCCCAAGAAGGCATCCATCCAAGTGATTTTTTCTTGCACCATGGCAATGCCATCACTGGCGGCTACTGACAATGCCGTCGCGCCGGTATAGCCATCCACTGCCGTCCATACTGCGTCGCCAGATAATTGCGCAGGGTAAGCAAAGTACAAAAACGCGCGGCCGGTCAAGGCAGGGTTCAGGAAGTTTTTACCGGTACCGCCGAACACTTCTTTGCCAATTACCACACCAAAACTGATACCCAGCGCTACCTGCCAAAGCGGAATGCTTGGCGGGCAGATCAGTGCAAACAGAATAGATGTTACGAAAAAGCCTTCGTTGACCTCGTGACCACGTTTCATGGCAAACAGCACTTCCCAGAAACCGCCAACAAGAAAGGTGACCGCATAAACTGGAATAAAGTACCAAAAGCCGTGCCAGATATTGTCCCAAATGCTACTGGGATCATAGCCGGCAAACATGGAGATCATCACATGGCGCCAGCCCTCACCCGCAGCCAAACCGCCGTCGAGCATAATGCTGTTGGCCTGAAAACCAATATTCCACATGCCGTAGAACATGGCCGGAAAGGTACAAAACCACACCGTGATCATAATCCGCTTCAGGTCCACACCATCGCGAACATGCGCCGTGGTTTTGGTCACCGAAGAAGGTGAATAAAAAATAGTGTCTACCGCTTCATAGAGGGCATACCATTTTTCATAGCGACCGCCTTTTTCAAAATGCGGCTCAATATCGTCTAAATATTTTCTCAGTCCCATGGCTTAACCCTCTTTCTCAATACGAGTCAGATTGTCCCGAAGGATCGGGCCGTACTCGTATTTGCCCGGACAGACGTAGGTACACAATGCCAAATCTTCTTCATCTAGCTCCAAACAACCCAGCTGTTGAGCAACAGCGGTGTCACCCACAATCAAAGACCGTAATAACTGCGTAGGTAGAATATCCAGCGGCATCACTTTTTCGTAGGCACCCACCGGCACCATGGCGCGTTCACTACCATTTGTGTTGGTGTTGTAAGCCAGTTTTGGCGAGAAAAACTGACTTAAGTAGATACGCAATGAGGAGTGCTTTTTCGCGCCGGGCGATAGCCAGCCCATAAAATCTCGCTGATGGCCTTCGGCAAGTACGCTCAGTTGGTTGTGATAACGCCCCAGATAGCACAGCGCGCCTCTGGCCGTACGCCCACCTAACACCGAGCCAGAAATCAGTCGATTGTCACCCGCTTTTAGTTCACCAGCACTCAGCTCTTCCAGGTTTGCACCGAGACGGGTGCGCAGAAGTCGTGGCGACTCAACCTGCGGACCTGCCAAAGAGACAACCCGCTCTGGATTCAATTTACCAGTGGTAAACAAGCGACCTACAGCAATGACGTCTTGGTAGGAAATATGCCACATCACTCGACTGAGGCTAGCGCCTTCTAAGTGATGAATATGGGTGCCCGGCAAGCCTGCAGGATGCACACCGCCAAACTCCGCAACATGAAGCTGATCATTGTCCAGGCTGGGAATGTCTTTACCCGGTGCAGTACATAAATACACCTTGCCCTTGGTCAACCTGCATAGAACTTCTAAGCCATTGCTAAAATCTTCAGCGGCTTCAGCAATCACTAAAGCGGGATCAGCCGCTAAAGGATGGGTATCAATCGCAGTGACAAAAATAGCGGTGGGATCAGATGTTGGCGATGGCACTTTGCTAAAAGGCCGAGTACGAAACGCCGTCCACAAACCAGAATTTACAAGATTTTCTTTTACTAATTCGTTACTTAGCGTCGGTATCTCAGATGCTTTATAACTTGAAAAGGTCTCAAATTCGTCTTCTTCAACATCGATAACCACCGACTGAAGAACCCGCTTCTCGCCGCGATTAATGGCAGACACCACCCCGGTTGCAGGCGCGGTATAGCCCACACCCTCGGTTTTCTTGTCTGTAAAAAGCAGTTGTCCGGTCTTAACCCGGTCCCCCACTTTCACCGCCATCGTTGGCTTCATACCAACATAATCAAAGCCGAGTACGGCGACGGATCGCACTTTGGGACCTGCCTCGATGCGCTGTTCTGGCGCACCGGCGATAGGCAGGTCTAGCCCCCTGGTAATTTTGGTCATAAGGTTGCCTAACACTCTTACGGTTAAACGCGACATTGCAATTTTGCACGATCTTGAGCACCGAAAGATGCTCGGGGAGGGTCTGTATCTCTGCCGCAGTACACTGCTTATTAAAAACAGCGCGCAAATGAGTCTCCGCTGCGCGCCGTTAATAACAGATGACCATGCGGTCTTAAAAAATATTGCCTTGTGAGACCCGCTGCCCCCTCCAGTTCAGCGGGGCCTCGGCTTACTCTTCTGGGTATATTGAGTAGGTAACGCCTGCCATTTGTTCCAGTACACGGTGTACCTGGCAGCTATAGCCAAACTCATTGTCATACCAACAATACAAAATAGCTGACTTGCCATTAACAATAGTGGCTTCACTATCGAATACGCAAGCGTGTCGAGACCCCACAAAATCACTGGACACCACTTCTGGCGAGTTGGAGTAATCGATTTGTTTACGTAAGGGCGAATGCAGCGCCACTTTGCGCATAAATTCGTTTAGCTCATCCTTATTGGTCTCAGTTTTGAGATTCAATTTTAAAATGGCCAAGGACACATTAGGCGTCGGCACCCGAATCGCATTTCCGCTCAACTTGCCAAGCAACTGTGGCAATACCTTACCGACTGCTTTCGCAGCGCCCGTTTCGGAAATAACCATATTCAATGGTGCACTACGACCCCGACGATCACCTTTGTGGTAGTTGTCAATCAGGTTTTGGTCGTTGGTATAGGAGTGAACGGTCTCAACGTGACCGCCTTCAACACCAAAGCGATCATCCAAAACTTTAAGCGGTGGCGCAATGGCATTAGTCGTACAGCTGGCAGCGGAGATAATGGTGTCATCATCGCTGATCAAGTCACTGTTAACACCGTGGACGATATTCTTCATATCGCCTTTGCCTGGTGCGGTTAAAATAACTTTAGAAACACCGGGGCAGGTCAAATGTACCGCTAGACCTTCTGCATCCCGCCATTTACCCGTGTTATCAACCACAATAGCGTCATTGATACCGTATTGGGTATAGTCAACTTCGGTAGGTGACGCCGCATAAATCACTTTGACTTCAACGCCATTGGCGACAAAAGACTGTCTTTCTTCATCGACACGGATAGTGCCTTGGAAAGGACCGTGTACCGAGTCGCGGCGCAACAAGCTGGCACGTTTAACCAGATCGTTCTCTGCACCACCAGGGCGAACGACCACGGCGCGCAAGCGTAGATTTTCACCACCGCCCGACTTCTCTATAAGGAGGCGCGCCATTAATCGACCAATACGACCAAAACCGTATAACACCACATCTCGAGGTGGACGCACGGGTTCCACAGTACCGCCAATTAAATCGGAAACCTGGCTACGCACAAACTCTTCAACTGACTTACCCGCCGGCTTCCCTTGCTCTTCATAAGCAACAGCAATACGACCCGCGTCAATATGCGCTGTACCTAGTTCTAAAGTGGCAAGTGCTTGAATAACGGGGAAGGTTTCAAATTCAGAAAGCTCGTTTTGCTCAACTTGGCGAACAAAGCGATGAGCTTGCATGATGTCAAGAACTGAAAGGTTTACCAGGTTCTTTCCGTAGATGTAGGTTTTTACATTGTTGTTGCGGTAGAGCTTACCAATAAGAGGGATCATACCCTCTGCGAGGGCTTCGCGTTCTTTCCAATCGGCGAAGTAATCATCAGGACGCTCACGTCTTCTTTCAGTCACGACTTAACCCTTGTACTTAATTAGCGGCAGAAATTGTGCGCGTATTATCTTTGTTACCGGCCTTTAGTTCAACTGCCACTCAACAGCAATCCTGCACTTGAGGGCACAGAGGGGGAAAATTTCCCTAAAAAACACCGCTTTGACACCACAATCAGGCTTGAGTGGCGTGCAACAACGACGTGGAAGCACCTTTAAAAAAAAGCTCACACCGGCTCGGTGTTACAGCGGACTGGCAGTCGGGTTACAATGCCCGCCGATTTAGGCAGCCAAAGACAAAACCCCATTGTGATCAAACTTCCAGACATGCCCACGCCTTGGCAAAGTAAACACCAGCACTGGGGGCGCCTTCCCGCCGCCGCCAGGGGCTTGATTATTGCCGAGCTTGTTGAGCACTCCTCAGACCCGGTTCTCGTCATCTGCCGCGACACGTCGTCGGCGTATCAACTTGAACAAGCCTTGGCTTTTTTTACCAAAGCCGATGTGCACTTGTTACCTGACTGGGAAACCCTGCCCTACGACACCTTTTCGCCCCACGAAGATATTATCTCGGATCGGCTCAGAACCTTAAGCAAGTTACCGGAGCTGAAACAAGGGGTGCTGATTGTACCCATCACTACCTTAATGCAGCGATTGGCGCCCCCCGCCTATGTTCAACAGCGGGCATTGCGGTTTAAAGTCGGCCATATTCTCGACTTGGCCGAAATTCGGCTACAGCTAGAGCGCAGTGGTTACCGCCACACAGCCACGGTCTATCAACACGGTGAGTACGCGTTTCGCGGTGCCATTCTCGATATATTCCCTATGGGTTGCGAGCAGCCACTGCGTATTGAATTACTAGATGACGAAATAGACAGCATTCGTGAGTTCGACCCAGAAACCCAGCGCGGCACTGAAAAAGTCGACGACATTGATCTACTCCCCGCCAAGGAATTCCCCCTTGATGAAGACGGCATTGCCCTTTTTCGCCGCCAATGGCATCACCGTTTCGACGTTGATCATCGCAAATGTAATCTTTACCAGGATGTCAGCGATGGTATCGCCCCCCCTGGAGTTGAATATTATTTAAGCCTGTTCTTTGAAGAAACCGCCTCGCTGTTTGATTACCTGCCCAGCAGCATTCACCTGATTACCGAAGCCGGTATTGAAGACGCCGCCCAGCATTATTGGCAAGATATTCAGCAACGCTACGAACAGCGCCAAGGTGATGTACAAAGGCCGATATTGCCACCGAATGCGATCTTCCAGGCGGTGCCCGAGCTGTTTGCGACCCTCAAACACTACCCGCGCATCAGTCTTTCTGCCAGCAGCCAGGCGGATCAAGCTGGTGGCCATGACTTTCCTATTCACGATGGCCCAGAGCTTAATGTTGAGCCCAAGTCAGACGATCCGCTGGCAAAATTACGTGCTTACGCCCTCAATCGGCAGGTTTTATTGTGCGCGGAATCGGCGGGTCGCCGCGAAGCCTTACAGGATTTATTAAAACGGCATAAGCTTGAAGCCCGTGAATTTTCCAGCTGGGAAGCCTTTCACGACAGCCAAAGCCCATTGGGCATTACCGTCGCCCCGCTGGAAGGCGGTTTTAGCAGCGACCACGCCAAGGCGTTTGCCCTCGTCTCTGAATCCCAGCTGTTTGGCCGCCGGGTAGCACAAAATCGACGCCGCAAAAAATCCACCAGCAACCCCGATCTCGTGGTACGCAATTTAGCCGAACTCAGACCGGGCGCGCCGGTAGTGCACGCCGATCACGGTGTCGGTCGTTATCTGGGCCTGCAAACTTTAGATGTCGATGATGATGCCAACGAATTTCTCACCCTGGAATATGCCGAAGGCTCATTGCTCTATGTCCCCGTTAGCGCCTTATTTTTAATCAGCCGCTACACCGGCAGCGATGAAGACAATGCCCCGCTACACCGGCTGGGCTCAGACCAATGGTCTAAGGCCAAGCGTAAAGCCGCAGAAAAAATTCGTGATGTCGCCGCCGAGCTGCTGGATATCTACGCCCGCCGAAGCGCCCGCAGCGGCCGCGCCTTTGATCTGGATGAAGCGGACTATCAAATGTTTGCCGAGGGTTTTCCCTTTGAGGAAACCCCCGACCAACAAACTGCCATCGACGCCGTCATCGGCGACATGAAAGCCACCCAGCCGATGGACAGGCTGGTTTGCGGTGACGTGGGCTTTGGTAAAACCGAAGTGGCCGTTCGAGCGGCCTTTATCGCCGTACAAAATAGCAGCCAAGTCGTCGTTTTGGTGCCTACCACCCTGCTCGCCCAGCAACATTTTGAGTCATTCAGAGATCGCTTTGCCGACTGGCCTGTTACCGTAGAAGTGCTATCGCGCTTCCGCAGTGCCAGTGAACAAAAAGCGATTCTGGAAAACATGGCCGATGGTAAAGTGGATATTTTAATCGGCACCCACAAGCTGCTTAATGGCGGCATTAAATATCGGGAGCTCGGCCTAGTCATTATCGACGAAGAACACCGCTTTGGTGTGCGCCAAAAAGAAGCCCTGAAAAATCTCCGTGCGGAAGTGGATATTCTGACCCTGACGGCTACGCCGATTCCACGCACCCTGAACATGTCTATGTCGGGGATCAGGGATCTATCTATTATCGCAACGCCCCCCGCGCGTCGACTGTCGGTAAAAACCTTTGTTCGCGAGCGTGACGATGCGCTGATAAAAGAAGCTATTCTCCGAGAAGTGCTGCGGGGTGGTCAGGTTTATTACCTCCACAATGAGGTAAAAACGATAGAAAAAGCCGCCCGCGATTTGCAAGAAGTCTTACCCGACATTCGTATCGGCATCGGTCATGGTCAAATGCGGGAGCGGGAGCTGGAGCAGGTGATGAGTGATTTCTATCACCGCCGTCACAATGTATTGCTGTGCTCCACCATTATTGAAACCGGTATCGACGTACCCAATGCCAACACCATTATTATTGAGCGGGCCGATAAATTTGGCCTGGCTCAGTTGCATCAACTGCGGGGCCGGGTGGGTCGCTCCCATCACCAAGCCTATGCCTACTTACTCACCCCGCCAATTAAACAGCTTACCGGAGATGCCCAAAAACGCTTAACCGCCATCAGTGAAGCCGATGACTTGGGCGCAGGCTTTACCCTCGCGACACACGATATGGAGATTCGCGGCGCAGGTGAGCTGCTGGGCGATGAACAAAGCGGACAGATTCATTCCATTGGCTTTACCATGTATATGGATATGCTGGATCGGGCGGTTAACGCCATTAAGTCCGGCAAAACCATCGATCTTGAAAACAGCAGCGAAGACAATGTCGACATTAATTTGCGGCTACCCGCACTGATCCCCGACGACTACCTGCCCGACGTACAAAGCCGCTTAATGATGTATAAACGTATTGCCAGCGCCGCCAACGCTGACGAGCTTAGAGAGTTGCAGATAGAAATGATTGATCGCTTTGGCCTGCTGCCCGATCAAATCAAAAATCTGTTCCGGGCTTCCGAACTCCGCCAACGAGCTGGCGCACTGGGGATCAGTAAACTGGAGTTTTCTGCTCGCGGCGGGCGAATCGAGTTTTCGGCTCATACCGAGGTGGACCCGCTAAAACTGGTACAGCTGGTTCAATCGGCGCCCGGCGCCTATCAATTTGATGGTGCCACGGCATTAAAATGCAAAGCTGAGCTTGAAGAAGCAGCGCAACGCTTTGAATACATAGAACAATTATTGGAGATGCTGGAACCGTAGGGTGATACCTGCGATAGTAATGCCAGCCAAAATGCCGGGGTTCCGATCACTATGCGCAAACCATCTTTAAAATACCTGCTGGGTGCCCTGCTGCTCTCAAGCATTTCGCTATCAAGCTTGGCGGCGGATCGAGAATTCCAGATAGACCTGATCGTGTTTGCCAACAACAACTCAAACGCCGCCTTTTCTGAAAGCTGGCCTGATAACCTGCGCCTGCGCTATCCCAATAACTGGGTGCAACTGCCTGGCAGTGGTGGCAAAAATAACACATTGACCCGAGTTGACGCGCCCTCACCAGAGTTTGCCGACGTCCTCAAGTCCATGCGTTTGTCATCCCGTTATCGCACCCTGTTTCAAGGTAGCTGGCGGCAAACACTGAAGAATCGACGTAGTGCCCCTGCTATTTTAATTGAAGGCGGTGACCGTCAAGGCGAGCACTACGAGCTGGAAGGTTACGTCAAAGTGGCGGTAGAACGTTATTTATACCTGGACACCAATCTCTGGTTTAGCCGTTTTGGCGATGGTAAAGGCGACTTCTACCTGCCCAGACAACCCTACCGTTTCAGCGGCCAAGAAGAGACCGAGCCAGATTTTGATACCCTAACCGCTCGCCCCGAAGACAGCAGCGAGTATCAAGACGATTACCAGCAGTTTGTAGAACAAAATCCGCAACTTCAGGAAAAGCAGCGTTACGGCGCCAGTAATACGCCCATCGCCCGAATTGTGGTAATGGATCAGCTTCGCCGGCTCCGCAGCAATGAAGTGCATTTTCTGGATCACCCACTGTTTGGCGTATTGGTTATGATCACCAACGTCGATGACCTCCCCCCAGTGGATGCGCAAACCCAAATCAGTCCGTAAACCTTAAAATAAACGTATTAATCAATCCATTTTGGCCAGTGCACAGATCGCACCGGCCAAAATCGTTTTCACTTTTTCCATACCCGTATTCAGCACCAAAGTAATATCGTCCATGGTAATCAGCTCGTCGCTCTCACCTGCCGCGGGATTCACCACCAAACACAAAGATGCGTAATCCATCGCCAGCTCTCTAGCCAACGCTGCTTCTGGCATGCCAGTCATGCCTACCAGGTCATTACCGTCTTTAGCGAGCCGCCTAATCTCCGCTGCAGTTTCTAAACGCGGGCCCTGGGTCGCCGCATACACGCCACCATCAACCATGGGTATCTCAGCTGTTAGCCCTGCCGCCAGCAAACGCTCTCGCAAAGGCTGCGAATAGGGATAGCTGAAATCGATATGTTCAACCTGACCATCCTCACCATCAAAATAGGTATGCTCCCTGCCCCAGGTGTAGTCATTGATCTGATCGGGAACGGCAATCACCTCTGCCCCATAACGCGTGCCTATTCCGCCCACTGCATTGACTGCCAACACCTGTTTGACGCCCAGTGAATGAAGGGCATACAGGTTGGCGCGATAATTTATTTTGTGGGGCGGAATAGAATGCTTGCCGCCATGACGAGGCAGAAATAAAAACTCCACCCCTTGATACCTCAGCGCTTGCAGTTCAGCACTGGGAGAACCATAAGGGGTGTTAATCTTACGGGCCTTGCCAAACTCTAGCCCCGGCCAATCACATAAGCCTGTACCACCAACAACTGCCACTTTATGCCGCATTACTTTTCCTCATTATCTAACTGACTGACTAGCTGTCTCATTGTCCAGTCGTCGGCTGCGTTGCAGTCTCGGCCATGTCTCGCTCAATTTGCACCGGGTCGAGTTTCACCGTCGTTGTTGGGAACGCGACGTCCGCACCCTGTTCATGAATAATATCCATTATCCTCAGTAGAATTTCTTGCTTGATCGCGTGATATTCCACCCAATCCCGGGTCTTGGTAAAGGTATAGATAAAAAAGTCCAAGGATGAGGCGTTGTATTTATTAAAATTCACGATCAGGGTTCGGCCTAAATCAATTTCACTATGATTTTCTAACATAGACCTGACCCGAGAAATAATATCAGGCATCAATGCGGCATCTTGATAGCGAAGGCCAATGGTTTCATAGATCCGCCGGTTTAACATTCGCGAAGGGTTTTCTACTGCAATTTGCGCAAATATGGCGTTGGGCACATACAAAGGCCGCATATCAAAGGTTCTTATCCGGGTCAGGCGCCAACCAATATTTTCTACGGTCCCTTCAATTTCCTTATCGGGCGAACGCACCCATTCCCCCACGGAAAAAGGCCGGTCCAGATAAATCATCAAGCCACCAAAGAAGTTAGATAACAAATCTTTGGCGGCAAACCCCACCGCTATACCGCCAATACCGCCAAAAGCCAGCACCCCAGAAATGCTGTAACCCAGGTTTTGCAGCACCATTAATCCCGCAACAATAATCACCGCAGTACGCACCAATTTGCCAAGCGCCATCACCGTCGTCTGATCTACAGGTTCATCGGATTTACGATAATCCTCAGACAACAATCGCTTTTCTATTTGCCGTACTAGTGACACCAAAAACCAGGAGAGAATGAGCACCACGCCAACGCCGCGAACCGAACCAAAGATCGAAAAAATCTCCGCCTCGCTGGAACGCTCAAGCAACGCCAATACATAGCTTGCACCCACTGCCCAGATCATCAATATGATTGGACGCCGACTTGCCTCAAGCAAGGCATCGTCCCAAAGGTTGTGGGTTGCCTCAAACTTCACCGCCAACCGGCGTAAAAGAATCGTCACCAACAAATTAATAGTGAGTACTGCCAACACCGCTAAAATTGCCTCGCCCAACCACGGGTACTCCTCGGGCTGGGACTCTGACCACCACTGCAAAAGCATGTCGACTTACCTCTTTATCTCGCTGGGAAGCATAGAATAGCGCCCCCGAATAGACGGAATCATTTCTAAAGCCCGCCAATATATAAAAAACTGGCCTAAAAAACCTCATTCAATTGAGCAAGCAAGCTATAACTTCTATTTTTATAACATGCACTTAGCTAAACAAAACCAAAACTCTCTTGGCAAGCAAGATAGCGGCGGCTCCACAGCTCGGAAAAATACATACTAGACAGGGGAGCTTGAAATGTTAGCTTTGTGGAAGGCTTATCGGAGGTGACAGCATGGCAACAATAAGACCCCAAGTCGGTAATTGGTATAAAGAATTGGATATGGGACAGACGTTCGAAGTCGTTGCTATCGACGACGATTCCGCAACAATAGAAGCCCAGCTTATTGATGGCGAACTCTGCGAATACGATTTAGACAGTTGGCGCCAACTCAACCTGGAAAATATCGAAGAGCCTGAAGATTGGCGGAACGCCTTTGAACTCAGTGACGACGATTATCGGCACCTTGATGACACGATCATCCCCGAGAGTTGGAACAGCCCCATAAACGAAATTGAAACAGACGTGATAAACGGCATTCTCGACGATTATTAAATTGCGTCGGCTCCGCGTCGTCCATGCTGCCCGCGCAACTGGCGGGCAGCAGCTTGCATAATCGATGTTTCAAGCCTTTGACAGGCATAGAACATTCCTTTTTTACCAGTCGGTTGTCCCCGCCTTAACGCCCTTTTGTTGATCTGCATTGACCATGATCGCTAAGACATCAGCAAATGCAGCTGTTGTCGTTATATTCACAACATCACTTCATATATTCCCAAGCCTTTATCCCATCCCTGTGAGCTATTTCGCTTAGATTATCTTTTAACTCACAAAACTTGCACAGCACAAAATACTGTATATACTCACAGTTACTGTATAGATAACCAGACATGGAAAATATGGAAAAGTTAACTGCAAGACAAGCTCAAGTATTGCAACTGATCCGGGACCATATTGATGAAACCGGCTACCCCCCTACTCGGGCCGATATCGCCAAGGAGCTGGGATTTCGCTCACCCAATGCAGCGGAAGAACATTTAAAAGCCCTCGCCAGAAAAGGCGCAATTGAAATTATTGCGGGCGCCTCCAGAGGCATACGGCTACCAGAATCACAGGGTATCCCGGTGGTTGGCCGGGTCGCGGCGGGCAACCCGATATTAGCCGAGCAAAACATTGAAGATTACTGCGATATGCCTGCCTCGATATTTTCGCCAAGCGCTGACTACTTTCTTCGGGTTCAGGGCGACAGCATGATCAATGTCGGTATATTCGATAATGATCTTCTTGCAGTACATAGCTGCAATACCGCATTAAACGGTCAAATTGTTGTGGCACGTATTGACGATGAAGTGACCGTTAAACGTTTCAAACAGCACAAGAGCAAATATCAAATCAGTCTCTTTGCCGAAAACGACGATTATGCGCCCATTGAAGTTGATTTGCGGGAACAGGATTTTGCCATCGAAGGTTTAAGTGTTGGCGTATTGCGCCGGGGGAATTAAGCATGCAACAAGTCGAGCAATTATCGCTTTATCAAGATATCCAACCTGCCAACACCATAGCAACCGAGAATGGCAGCCTTAACGAAATTCGTTTATCAGGTAACGGCCACTTAGCCCGATCACTCCTTGCCGGCATGCTGTTGGAGCTCAGTGGACGTTCCAATGATCGCTGGCTGTGCTGGGTAGCTCAACGCCCCCTCAAGCCGCTTTTAGATGCGGGTGCCAGTCTTCGCGGCCAACGAATTTTGCAGGTTACGGCCAATACGGACACGCTTTGCAAGATCACCTGCAGAGCCCTAGAAAGCGGACGTAGCCACACTGTCGCCGTGTTAATCGAGAATGAGTTAAGTGATGAGCAGCGTCAGAAATTAAGTGCAGCAGCCAAAGCGGGCAGCGCCGAGTGCTTAATAATCAGGATGCAGAAATGACGCTAAGATTTTGATTAATGAAGGGTTTTTGACTCGGAATCCAAACTTGCCAGCTCTTCCTCTTCGTCATTATCTTCCAGCGCAGTTTCATCATCCATCACTGCGGCAGCCTCTAAACCAGCCTGAACCATTGCCCTAGCGACTTCTAAACAAGAACCAGGAATATTGCGACGCGTTTCATCAGAAAATTGGATAACCAACAAAGGTTTATCATCACCCTCTGCCTTTTGCAGAACGATGTCGCCGTTTGCTAATTCCACCAATTCTAAATATGAAAGCACAAAAAAATTCCTTGCTCGCAGAGGCCCCTCAATCAGGCGCGGTAATGGCTAGTGTAACAAATGCAGGGCCGGGGCTGCCAACGTCAATTAAAATCGTATGCCGTTTTTTATAACGACAGCCTGTTAGCAACTGGCAGACGACGAAAAACAATGGTCTTGCTAAAAGCCAGCATCCTCCATATCAGTATTCCATTAGTGTCGCCCGGTGGCGGGCAATCAAGCTGTTGAGTTCTTCTAGCCATTCCTCTAACTCCCCTGCGCCCTGCGAATGGGTTGCCAGAGAGTCTTTCGCAATCAACCCAGATACTTCGACGGTCACTGCGGCGCCAGGATGATTTATAAATCGTTCGCTGACCATAGCCCGAAGCCACGGCGTGTGACGCTCTCTGTCAGCAAGCTCAAGTAATTCCGGTGGTAGCTCACTGGCCTTAAAGTCACAAGCAAAATAATCCCCTTTGGGCAGCTGCTGAGGAAATTTAGGTTGCTGCGTTAGCATATCAGCAAGGTGGGCGCGGTAACTTAGTTGTAACTGCCACACCACGGCATCGGCCATCGCTCTCGCATAATGGCCGCCCCAGCGTGCTTCTGGCTCTTGATCCAGAGACGTGAGAAATTGCTTGGCAAAATGTAGGTGCAGATTACACTGCCCCCGATAAGACTCTCTCATTGACGTTTCCCAGCCATTTTTAGCGCAATGATTTTGGTTAGCACCAGGTGATTTGGGTAAGCGCTATGATTTCGCTGACTTCTTAGCTTTGGCTTTTGTCGCCTTTTCTTTCACCACCCATTTGCCACCAGTATAAAATGCCGACCAGCCAGATGGCTTGCCATCTACCTCAGACTGAACATATTGCTCTTTGGTCTTGCGGCTGTAGCGGATCACCGTATCGCGGCCTTCATTGTCTTGAGCCGGAGCAGAAAACAAAAAAGTATACTTTGGATCGATTTCGTTTTTGTGGGGCAGAATTTCTTTCACCCTTGGCGCGCGGGTTTCCCGATTACGCGGAAAGCCACTGGCGGCAAGAAACAATCCAGACGCCCCATCTCTCAGCACATAATGATCGTCTACCTTGTCACATTGCAGCTCGGGCATATCCACCGGATCCATCTTTGGTGGTGCTGCTTCGCCACTTCTCAACAGTTTTCGCGTATTTTTACAGCTTTCGCTGGTACAACCAAAATACTTGCCAAACCGGCCTGTCTTAAGCTGCATTTCTGCACCACATTTGTCGCATTCAAGGGTTGGCCCCTCATAACCCTTGATTTTGAAACTGCCTTTTTCTATTTCGTAGCCCGAACAATCCGGGTTGTTGCCACAAATATGCAGTTTGCGACTTTCATCAATTAAATAGCTTTCCATTGCCGTGTTACAGATCTTACAGCGCTGCTTGCTCCGTAATACCTTGGACTCCGCTTCTTCGTCTTCACTATCAATGCTGACAAAGTCGTCGCCAGTTACCAGGTTGATCGTTTTTTTACAGCGCTCTTTGGGCGGCAGCGCGTAACCCGAACAGCCAAGAAAAACGCCCGTGCTTGCGGTACGAATCTGCATGGGCCGACCACAGGTAGGACACTCAATATCCGTGCCGGTAGGCTGATTATTGCGCATGCCTTCGCTATCATCTTGCTCGGCTTTTTCTAGCGCTTTTTGAAACTCGCTGTAAAACTCATCCAAGAGCTTTTTCCAGTCTTTGCCGCCCGAGGCGACAATATCCAGCGACTCTTCCATACGGGCAGTAAAGCTGAAGTCCAGCAGATTACTGAAGCTCTCTACGAGGCGATCGGTGACAATATCGCCCATTTTTTCTGCATAAAACCGGCGGTTTTCAACTTTGACGTAACCCCGGTCCTGGATCGTGGAGATAATGGAGGCGTAAGTAGACGGCCGACCAATACCGCGTTTCTCAAGTTCTTTAACCAATGCCGCTTCAGAGTAGCGCGGTGCAGGCTTGGTGAAATGCTGGCTGGGGTCAAGCTTGACCAGAGCCAGCTGGTCGCCAATTTTTACATCGGGTAGCACTTGGTCTTCGTCTTTCTTGCTTTGCATAGGCGGCTGTACCGCCATAAAGCCATCAAAACGCACTACCCGGCCCCGGGTCCGCAATTCAAAGTCACCCGCGGTTACCACAATAGAGGTGCTGGTAAATTCAGCTTGCGCCATCTGGCAGGCTACAAACTGCCGCCAGATTAAGGTGTACAAACGCTCAGCATCTCGCTCCATTCCCGAAAGCTGGGTTGGCTCCACATTCACATCAGAAGGACGAATAGCTTCGTGAGCTTCCTGAGCCCCCTCTTTACTACTGTAAGACAGTGGCGATTCAGGCAAATAAGGTTTGCTAAAGTGCTCCGAAATATAATCTCGGCACGCCGCGACAGCGTCCTGACTCAAGTTTGTCGAGTCGGTACGCATATAAGTAATGTAACCCGCCTCATAAAGCCGCTGAGCCATCATCATGGTCTTTTTGACACCAAAGCCCAGCCTGGTGCTGGCGGCCTGCTGTAGCGTCGAGGTGATGTACGGCGCAGAAGGTTTGGATTTGGTTGGTTTATCTTCTCGACCCGATACAACAAAGTCATTGGCTTGCAGCGCACTCACTGCAGCCATGGTGTCAGCTTCATTACTGGGGCGGAAGTTGTCTTTACCCTGCTTTTTAACTTCTAAGCGCAATTCGCCAGCACTGGCTTTTGTATCAGCAAAGACCTGCCAATACTCATCGGGGACAAAGGCGCGGATTTCTTTTTCCCGCTCAACAATCAACCGCACCGCAACGGATTGGACCCGCCCTGCGGATAAACCCCGGGCAATTTTTGCCCATAGTAGCGGTGACACCATATAACCCACTACCCGGTCTAAAAAGCGGCGTGCTTGCTGGGCGTTAACGCGATCTATATCAAGTTCTGTGGGGTGCTCAAAGGCTTCTTTAATGGCCTTTTTGGTGATTTCGTTGAAAACAACCCGCCGATAACGATTATTGTCGCCGCCAATGGCTTCACGTAAATGCCATGCGATGGCCTCTCCTTCTCTATCCAAATCCGTTGCCAGATAGATGTGGTCAGCATTTTCGGCGAGCTTTTTCAGCTCATTCACGACTTTTTCTTTACCGGGCAGAATTTCGTAATGGGCGCTCCAGTCGCGTTCTGGGTCAACGCCCATTCTAGCCACCAACTGCTGCTTGGCCTTTTTCTTTTTATGAATCACTTTTTGCTCAGGCGACAGTTTGCGGGTTTCCGCCGCAGCCTTTGCTCGCGCCTTGGGGTCCACAGCTTTGCTGCTGGCGCTGCCACTGGTCGGCAAATCCCGAATGTGCCCAATGCTGGACTTCACAATAAAGTCTGCACCGAGGTATTTGTTTATTGTCTTCGCCTTGGCTGGCGACTCCACAATAACAAGAGATTTCCCCATATTGTCCTTCTAAAATCTGTAAAACGGATGAAAGCCAGAAGCTGGCGAGGCGACATATATAAGTGTTCAAAATCCGGGGGTCAAGGATAATTACGCAATTTAGCGCTTACAACAAAGTTACAAAGCACCTTCTAAGTCGCTATTAACATACTTAAATCTATCAATTTTTTCCCCATCAAACTCAACAGATTCTAAAAACATATTCAACGGCCGCACCCACAGCTCTCTGCTACCATACAAGGGCCGGTAGACCGCTAGCAGCTCATCGGTTTCGCTATGCCGAGACACACCATAAACCTCATAAAAGCCACCCTTATAATGCTGATATTTACCGCGCTTTAACTCTTTAGTCATTGCGACTCCCCAGCTTAAGCATATTTAAAGAACCTCTGTACAATCTAGCCACTTTCCAACTTACCTTCTCTTACAATCATTTCCAGCAGGTCAGCAAGGTCTTCGACAGTGTCTTTGTTAGCACTGCGTTCTCGCCAATAAAGGCTTAGACCTACACCGGTATATTCCAACAGCTCCGCGTCGGCTGGGAACTTGTTTTGCAAAGAACTGAGGAGTGGCTGCAGCGGCGACGATTCGGCCAAGGCATCGGCCTCAACTTCATCACAAGGCTTTAACCAGTACTTCCATCCCTGACCTGGTTTGCGATTATGAATAGGCCGGGTGTAGCTCACCACCCGCTCCTGGGCCTCCCGCCGAACCCGTTGCCGCCGTGTTTGTGGCAGCGTGGTGACACGTACCTGAATACCTCGCAGGCGTGCTGCTTCGCGAATTCGCGTTTGACGCTGTTGTCTTGGGCTGGGCAGTATCCAAATTATCGGCGCTAGCATAAAAGCAATAACAGCAATGCCAATCAACCAAGCCATGTCGTATTTCTCCCTAGCATATCTAATTTCCTTTTTACTCGGTGGACAAAAAGCTGGGGCGGTATCCTAAACGCTGATGTAGAATTTCTGTAAGTATTTAGTCGTAAACTTGAGGGCTAGAACGCATCTTTTTTTGAAAACGGCTAAGAATGTATTTAACGTGGAATTTGCTGACCCTTACTGCGGTCATAGCTAAAGGCGTGATTATTGACCCGGAGCCACCCGCAACGGTAGACCCATATTACCTAGCAACGTTTTACCTACCAACGTTGCATAACGACTTAATTGCAGACTTATAAATAAGGGGGACACATTATGCCCAACTACAAAAAAATTATTGTTGCTGTCGATTTGTCTGAAGAAGCAGAGCCGGTCATGCGCCGCGCGGCAGGTATGGCAAAACATCACGGTGCCGAACTCCACCTTCTGCACGTTGTAGAGCACCTCAGCATGGCCTATGGCGGCGATATCCCCATGGACTTCGCCAGTATTCAAGAACAGTTACAAGAGCAAGCCAGTGATCACATGGCCACTTTAGGCGACCGATATGGCGTCGCCGCTGACTACCGTCACTTGTTAACTGGCCAAGCCGATCGACAAATCCATGACCTCAGTGAAGAACTCGGCGCAGACTTAATCATTCTGGGCAGTCATGGCAGAAAAGGCTTTGCCCTGCTGCTGGGGTCGACAGCCAACAGTGTTCTTCACGGTGCCACCTGCGACGTGCTGGCCGTGCGAGTCGGTAAATCAGAAGAGTAGCTTGCCTCGAAGGCTATCGAGGCAAGTGGCCAACCACACTATTGGCTCAACTCGATTTATTCAGACAACTCCATCCAGCGCTCTAGGCACGCATCCAACTCAGCTTGCTTATCGCTCATCTCTGCCATGGCTGCGGCAATCACATCAGCCGCTTGCTGATAAAATTCGGCTTGCCCAGACTGATCTGCCAATATCGCCAGCTCTTTTTCGAGCTGATCGATACGGGCAGGCAAGCTGTCCAATTCCCGCTGATCTTTGTAGCTCAGTTTCTTCGCTTTGGGCGCTGCCACAGGGGCGCTGGCTTTTGCTTTTGTTTCGGGTTTTGCCTCCACAGCAGCCTTGTCGCTTCGTGCGGCAAGACGCGCTTGATACGCAGCAACATCACTATATCCGCCAACATGTTCACTAATGCGGCTATTGCCTTCAAACAGCAAGCAACTGCTGGCAACACTATCGACAAAGGCTCGATCGTGGCTTACCAACAACACGGTGCCGGTAAATTCCACCAACAGGCTTTCAAGTAAATCCAGCGTATCCATGTCCAGGTCGTTGGTCGGTTCATCCATCACCAATACGTTTGCAGGCTGACTGAACAAACATGCGAGCTGCACTCTAGCTCGCTCACCGCCAGACAACACCCCAAAATGGCTACGGGCCCGCTCTGGGGTAAAGAGAAAGTCGCTCAAATAACTCATGATATGGCGATCTTTACCATTGATAGTGACGCTATCACTACCCTGGCCAACAATATCCACAACCCGCTTATCTTCATCAAGGCGATCACGAAGCTGGTCAAAATACGCCACATTTAACTTGCTGCCACTGCGAATACTGCCGCTGTCGGCCTCAAGCTCGCCAAGAATCAGCTTCAGCAATGTGGTTTTACCCACCCCATTGGGACCAAGCAGCGCCAACTTATCGCCACGACAAACCAGTAACGACAAATTCTTAACCAGCTGTTTGCCGCCTATTTTAAAGCTCACGTCTTTAAGTTCTGCGACAATTTTTCCGGTTTGATCGGCCTGGTTTACCGTTACTTTCGCACTGCCACCCAGCTCGCGACGCTGGGAGCGCTCACGGCGCATTTGCTCCAGCGCCCTGACACGACCCTCATTGCGGGTTCGTCTGGCTTTAATGCCTTGGCGTATCCACACTTCTTCTTCGGCCAAGCGTTTATCAAACAGCGCGTTGTGCTCAGCCTCAATTTTTAAATTTTGCTCACGCAGTTCTAAATAACGCGGATAGTTACACTGGTAGCTGATTAAATGCCCCCTATCCAACTCGATAATCCGAGTCGCCAGTTTTTCGATTAACGCCCGGTCATGGCTCACAAACAGTACACAGCCACTAAAATTCAACACACTTTGCTCAAGCCAAAGTATGCCTTCGATATCTAAATGGTTCGTGGGCTCGTCTAATAGCAAAATATCAGGCTCAGACACCAGCGCCCGTGCTAATGAGACCCGTCTTCGCCAGCCACCGGACAGCTCATTAAGCTTGGCATCTGCCTGCAAGTCCAATTTGGTGAGAATGCTGTCGATGCGTTGTTGAAACAACCAGCCATCGGCATTTTCAATATCCCGTTGCAGCCGCTCCATTTCCTTCAGGTCCGCCTCAGAAGGATTACTGGCGGCAAGCTCATGGTAACGGCTCAATACCGCGCCCAATTCTGACAAGCCCCCGGCAACAACCTCAAAAACACTGTCATTTTCGCCCGCAAAATCCAGTGTTTGCTCCATGCGGCTCACAACCAGTCCCGGCTGTCGCCAAAGATCACTCGCATCGGCCTGCATACTGCCATCCACAACTTTCAGTAAAGTCGATTTGCCAGAGCCGTTTCGGCCTAGCAAACAAACCCGCTCACCGGGGTCTAACTGCAGCTCTGCGTTATCAAAAATAATTTGCTGGCCAATACTGTGCTGCAACTGTGTTGCGCGTAGCAAAGTCATAAAAAATAGTCCACTGTGACACTGTGAGTGCGCTTGTTTGCGCAATGACTTTCGATAAACTGTGTTTTTACCGAGTTGATGAGGGGCGTTATTAAATGAATTTTATGAGGCTGAATTTTCTAGTCCTCTTCATGTCACTGCAAGTTTTGCCAGCGCAAGCCGCCCTCCCTTTGGATGAAGCGCGCAAATTATACAGTGACGCCATTGAGCATATAAGACGTGGCAGGATCAGTGCCGCAGAAAATCTTGCGCCTCAGCTCAAAGATTACGCACTTTACCCTTATTTAGAGCTAGAACTGATCAAATCCCAACTCAATCAGCTCTCTAGCCAAACTATCGACACGTATTTACAAGAATACGGCAATACCATTGTCGGCCAACGTATCCGCATTGCCTGGGTTAACTTGATGGTGCGCCGCCAGGATTGGCCAGGATTTTTACGCTACTACACCGGTCACGGTGGTGATGACATGCAATGCGTGGCAATACGCGCACTTCGCGACACCGGTCAGACCCAGGCCGCATTGGCAAAAGCGGGCGAGCTATGGAAAACCGGCCACTCACTGCCCGATATTTGTGATGCCAGCCTGTATTTTTGGAATAACTCCTTATCAGCAACAGAAAAAACCCAACAGTATTGGCTGCGCGCAGAACTGGCCTTAGAAGAACGGCAGTATTCCCTTGCTAAGTACCTATTAGGCAAAGTTTCTGCAGACCCCGTTTATATTGAGCTGATTAGCCGGCCGTCACTGCTATACCACCGTCACTCTTCGCTACCCGTCAATGATCACAGCAGAATCATCGCAACGCACAGTTTAATGCGCTTGGCCCGGATCGATTTTGATCGCGCCAATGATCTTTGGCATCAAATTGATCGCCGTCTGCAACTCAATCCCGCTCAAAATTACGTGCTAAGAGATGCTATGGCCCGGCAAATTATTGCCGGTGATGCTGACTATGCCCGCGATTGGCTTAAAGCCAATGACCCTGACTATGAAGATCCCTACCTCACCGAGTGGCGTATTCGCCTAGCGTTAAAAGATGGTGATTGGGTGGCCATACAGAGATTGATTAGCTTTTTGCCCCCAGAACTCGAAAACAAAGCCGATTGGCGGTATTGGTGGGCCCGCGCCGATATTATTCTGCAGGGCGAAATCACCGCCACAACCCGGGAAATTTTAAAAAATCTAGCGGCCGAACGTGGCTATTACAGCTTTATGGCGGCAGACCTTTTAGACAAGCCCTATCAATTAGCGGGTCAACGAACCTTGATTCCTGCGCTGGTTTCAGAGGTGACCCAACGCAGCGCCATTCAACGGGCCCGGGAACTGCACTGGCATGAGCAACGCTACACAGCCAGGCTGGAGTGGGCCAATGCCATGCTCACCCTAAATCGTAACGAACAAGTCGCCGCAGCGCAGCTGGCTCAAGACTGGGGCTGGAATCATCAAGCAATTATGACTGCCATTCACGCCAAAGAATGGGATGATTTGGAACTGCGCTTTCCGGCACCATTTAGCGATGAATTCAAGAAAGCCGCCAAGAAGCGCGACCTGGATTTAAAGTGGATTTACGCCATAGCTCGACAAGAAAGCGCCTTTGCAGAAGATGCCCGCTCTCCCGTAGGGGCCAGAGGACTTATGCAGCTCATGCCCGGCACCGCCAGAATTATCGCCCGAAAAATGGGCACCACCGCCAGGGAAGCAGACTTGATTGTAGCGGAGAAAAATATCGCCATGGGCAGCTATTATCTAGAGCAATTAATGGCGCAATTCGGCAATAACCGAATATTGGCAACGGCAGCCTATAACGCCGGACCAAACCGAGTAGAACGGGTACTGCTCCGACAAGAACAGGACTATCCCGCCGATATATGGATTGAGAATCTACCTTATGGCGAAACTCGGGAATACATCAAAAACGTTCTCGCGTTCAGTATCATTTACGGTAAAAAGCTTGATATGGACGGCCCGCTGCTTGCCAAGCACGAGCGTCAAATTGGCCCCAATGTGCTAAAAACCGCCGCAAAAAACTAGCACTTTACGCCACATCCATCACCTCCACCACGGCACCGGTTTTTAAGATTCCGGTGCTTCGGTGGATCGCGTTTTGCCCAAACAACACCTGACCACTCGCGCCACACTGACGTTTAAGCAGCTCAAACACCTTGCGTTCACGCTCGCCTGTGTCCGGATCGATAGTGGGAATAGCACAGCGCGCACAAGGTTTGACCAGGTCGATCTCCACCCCATTTATTTTCAAGCGCCGCCAGCGATCCTCTTCAAAGGCTTGCGCACCTGAAATAATAATATTGGCTCTAAAACGACGTGGATCCAAGTCTTGGCCATAGGCCTGACTCAATGCTGCGATAGATGCTTCAGTACAGATCAACAGAGGAAATCCATCGGCCAGGCCGACTTCATCACCCGGCTCGGCATAATTCTGATCGACCTGCCGCACCACTCCATCGGGGATGTAACACAGCCGCAATGTCTTAGCAAACTGCTCCCTCAGCCATGATGCTGCCGCATCGCCCATATCCACCACCTCACACTCATCCCCCCATATCGAAGCAGTAAACCTAAACCCTGCCGGCATTAACGGTAGCGTGAGTGTTTGACCTGGCGTGTCTAAATTCTCTATCAACAGCTCCGACGCCAATAAACTGGCTTTAAAGCGGCTCATCTTAGGTAACTGCCGCTGGGTGACAAACCGGCCCCGCTCGTCCACCACCATCCAGCGCCGGTCGTTTTCAAAACCTCTGGCGGTTAACGCCAGGCTATTGTGACTCGCACCCTGAAATGACTTTAGTGGATAGCGCCACAACGCCGATACCAATAAGCTCACCCTTCGCAAGCTCCAATAAAGCTTAAAACGCTAGCTTCATCAAAGGGCCAATTCAGCTCCTTGCCCGACACCGTATCCCGCAATACCGGAATTTTCTCACCATACTGATCTAACAAATGATCATTATCAGCAATGTCTATCAACTCGACTTCCCACTCGTAACCTTGGGCTAACTGATTAGCCAACACCGCCTCTGCTAATTCACAGAGGTGACACGCCGAGGTTCCCAATAATTGCAGCAGTCTCACTCTACCTCCCATAAAAAAACCGGTGCAGGCTTGAAGCCTGACACCGGTTTTATTTTATCCTGAAAATAGCTTACAAGTCGTAACCCACTTCGTTGTGGCCCACCAAATCCAGACCTTCGCTTTCTTCGTCTGGCGTCACTCGTAAACCGACTAAAGCATCAATCACTTTAAACAACAGGTAGCTCACCACCGCGGTATAGGCAAAGGTGGCTCCAATACCAATAAGCTGAACCTTTAGCTGCTGAACAATGCTCACGCCCTCGGCCAAGCCTTGGCCTGAAAACACGCCCAGTTCAGAGCTGGCAAAGATGCCCGCCAAAAAGGTGCCCAAAATACCGCCCACACCATGCACCGGGAAAACATCGAGAGAATCATCGATTTTCCAAACCTGCTTCATTGCCAGCGTGCAGTAAAAGCACACAAAGCCAGCAGACAAACCAATCACGATGGCGCCACCAGGACCAACATAACCCGATGCAGGGGTAATGGTGCCCAAGCCAGCCACCATACCTGTTACGGCGCCAAGCGCACTCGGTTTGCCAAATTTCACCCACTCAATAAACGACCAGGTCAGGCAACCTGTTGCTGCGGACAAATGTGTAACCAGCATCGCCATGCCGGCATCGCCATTGGCGGCAAGCGCACTACCCGCGTTAAAACCAAACCAGCCTACCCACAACAAACCCGCACCGGTAAAGGTCATAGTCAAATTGTGCGGCGGCAACGCCATTTGTCCAAACCCTTGCCGTTTGCCCAACACCAGCGCAGCAACCAAGGCGGCCACACCTGCCGTAATGTGCACCACCGTGCCACCAGCAAAGTCCAACAAGCCTAACTCGGCCAACCAGCCACCGCCCCACACCCAATGGGTAATTGGCGCATAGACCAAAATCAACCACAATGCAGAAAACAGCATGACGGCAGAAAAGCGAATCCGCTCAGCAAAGCCACCTATAATGAGCGCCGGGGTAATAATGGCAAAGGTCATTTGAAACATAATAAAAACCGTTTCAGGAATATCGCCACTCAGAGAATCTTCGCCAACGCCGTACAAAAACGCTTTATCCAAAGAGCCCATAAACCCATTGCCATCAGCAAAGGCAATACTGTAACCGACCATAACCCACAGTAAAGATGCAAGACAGGTAATGCTGAAACACTGCATTAAAATGCTGAGAATATTTTTGCTGCGAACCAAGCCACCATAAAACAGCGCCAGCCCCGGCAAGGTCATCAGCAACACTAACGCCGTCGACGTTAACATCCATGCCGTATTAGCTTCACTCAAGCCTTGGGAAAATCCCCATTGCGGTGCAGCCATCAACACTAGAAAACCGGCAACAACACGAACCGGCGAGTGAGTAAGGTTTTTAATCACAAATAGTCTCCACTCAAATTTTATACGCACTACCAACGAGCAAACGCCCAGCAATTGCACCAATATGCAGCGTCATGAATACTGCAGCATTATTGGAGCAAAGTCCCCAATGGCCGTTATTACATTGGAAATTCAATTACTTACAAGTAAAAAGCATTATTAGTACAAACTGAATAACATTCTATTCAGTTCACATATTCCATTCCAAATAGAATCGCACCAGATTAAAGCAAAATACATGCCTACTTTTGGAACACATGCACTACTTGTGGTCGTAGCGACAAGGTTGCTCGCTTCAAAAATCCAGATAAATCTTGGTAGAACGAATCTTTTACTTATCTCAAGGGTGATACCTTGTTCTGCACACTAATGACGTACTTAAAGCCTGACGTTTGTGAGCAGCCCCCTTGATAGTGAATTGTTGTTCAAGGGTTGAGCGAAAATTTAAGGAGCCCGGTATACTTCCGCCCTCACCTCACTCCCTTATTAATAGCGACAATGACAGGACACCATGAGCGACTCGGAAAACTACCAGCAGCGCAAAGCCTTCTTCGCACAGATGCTGACAATATACGGCCGCAAGCCTGTATTAGAAGCACTTCAAGATGACGCAATTGCGGTCTATAAGCTCCATCTGGCTTCCAGTAATCGTGAAGATGGTCAAATCCGGAAAATGCGCGAGCTGGCAGAAAAGCGTGGGGTTATTATTGAAATGCACGATCGGCAAGCCCTGTCGCGCATTTCAAAAAATGGTAAACAGGATCAGGGCGCCGCTGCAGATTTGCAGTTATCCGGTCTTAAAGACGCGAGTGAATTAAGTCAACAAACCGCTACCGGGCAGCGGCAGTTTATTGCCCTTGACCGGATCACCAATCCTCAAAACCTTGGCATGATAATCCGCTCTGTTGCCGCCAGCGGCATTGATGGATTGATTCTGCCCCGTAAAGGCTGTGCAGCGCTGTCACCCTTGGTGATAAAAAGCAGCGCGGGTACCTTGTTTCGAGCCCCCATTTTTCTTTGTGACGATTTAAGCAGTTGCCTGAGCAAACTTAAAAACGACGGCACCCGGCTCTGTGCACTTTCTTCCCACGCCAAGCAATCGCTGCTCACCGATAACTATCAGGGAAGCAGCGTGTATGTGCTGGGAAACGAAACAGATGGAGTCAGTCCAGCAATTAGCAAGCTCTGCCAACAACAGCTCAGCATTCCTATGCACAACGGTGTGGAATCCCTCAATGTCGCCATTACCGCTGCATTGATTGCATTTTCGTCGGCCGGAAATTAATACTTGGACTATCTACCGAGGAGGGTCGTTAAAAATGAGCGCCCCTGTAATGAGCGCTGTCGGGACAATTTTTGAAAGAAATGGCATGAGCTGCTGACAAGCAGCTTATTGCTCACACCAATAAGTCATCATTACTTAGCAAGATACGTCATTGCCGCCTCTAACCCTGCCAACGTCATGGGGTACATGTGGCCGTCCATGACCTCTTCAACCATATGAATACTGTGGGTCCAGCGCCACTCTTCTGGTGGTGTCGGGTTTATCCATACGACTTTATGGTAAGTGTCTTTCAGACGCTTCATCCACACGGCGCCAGATTCTTCGTTCCAATGCTCGACACTGCCGCCCGGCTGGGCAATTTCATAGGGCGACATTGCCGCGTCGCCCACAAAAATAATTTTGTAGTCAGAGCTGTATTTATGCATTACATCCAGTAAGGAGATACGCTCCATATGACGGCGAACATTGTTATCCCATACCGACTCATAGATAAAGTTATGGAAGTAAAAATACTCCATATGCTTAAACTCGGTGCGAGCGGCTGAAAATAACTCTTCGCAGACCTTGATGAAGGGGTCCATCGAACCGCCCACATCAAAGAACAACAAAACCTTAACGGCGTTGTGGCGCTCAGGCACCATTTTCAGATCTAACAAACCGGCATTTTTTGCGGTGGACGAAATTGTGTCACCAATATCCAACTCTTCAGTCGCACCAGTGCGAGCAAATTTTCGCAATCTACGCAACGCCACTTTAATATTGCGGGTGCCCAGCTCGACGCTGTCATCCAAATTTTTAAAGTCTCGGCGCTCCCACACCTTGGTGGCTTTTTTGTTCATGCTTTCGCCACCAATGCGAATTCCTTCAGGGTTATATCCGCTATGGCCGTAAGGCGACGTGCCGCCGGTACCTATCCATTTGTTGCCACCAGCGTGACGGCCTTTTTGCTCTTCAAGACGCTTTTTAAATTCTTCTATCAGCTTGTCCAGCCCGCCCATAGACTTTATTTGCGCTTTTTCTTCGTCGCTGAGCTGCTTCATAAATTCACGACGCAGCCAGTCATCGGGAATCATCGCTTCGATAATATCGTCTAAATCCGACAATTCGCTAAAATAACGCGCAAAGGCCAAGTCAAAGCGATCGTAGTATTTCTCGTCCTTGACCATGCATAGGCGAGCGAGTTGATAAAACTCGTCCACATCCATAAAAGCCAAACGTTGCTGCAGGCCTTCTAGCACGTCCAGCAGCTCCCGAGTGGTGACGGGAATGCCGCTATTTTTAAGCCCAAGAAAAAACTGAACCAGCATATTAAACTCGTGTTTCCCGGCGATGCATAAAGGCCAGACGCTCTAACAGCTGCACGTCTTGCTCATTTTTTAACAACGCACCGTACAGTGGTGGAATCGCTTTACTGCCATCGCGGTTTTTAAGAACTTCTTCAGGGATATCGTCAGCCATCAGCAGCTTCAACCAGTCGATAAGCTCTGAGGTAGACGGTTTCTTTTTCAAACCGGGTATGCCCCGCACCTCAAAGAACACTTCCAGCGCTTCCTGCACCAATTTCTGGGCAATGCCGGGATAGTGTACTTCGACAATTTTTTCCATTGTCGCCCGGTCGGGAAACGTAATGAAGTGAAAGAAGCAGCGGCGCAAAAACGCATCTGGCAGTTCTTTTTCATTATTACTGGTGATAATAATAATGGGGCGGTGCTTGGCTTTTATCGTCTCACCGGTTTCGTAGACAAAAAACTCCATCCGATCCAGTTCTACCAGCAAGTCGTTGGGAAACTCGATATCGGCCTTGTCGATTTCATCAATCAGCAACACTACCTGCTCGTCGGCGTTAAAAGCCTCCCAGAGCTTGCCCTTTTTGATGTAGTTGGCAATATCGTGAACCTTGTCGTTACCCAGCTGGGAATCTCGCAAGCGAGATACCGCATCGTATTCATACAAGCCCTGCTGGGCCTTGGTAGTTGATTTGATATGCCACTGTATGAGACGTTTTCCCAGTGACTCTGCAACCTGCTCTGCCAGCAGGGTTTTGCCGGTGCCGGGCTCACCTTTGATCAACAACGGCCGCTGCAGTGTTACTGCCGCATTAACAGCCATACTGAGGTCATCGGTGGATACATAAGAGTCGGTTCCGGTAAATTTCATGCATTTTTCCTACGCTAAGTCGCTACTTTCAAACAAAGCAGCACTAAAATTGAATCGATTAGCCTAACAGGCGAGCCAGATAAGGCAATGCCGTTTACGAGGCGCTATATTACTCATGGTAACAAACAAATTAAATCATCGAGTCCACAACCACGAATTTGCGAACCAAATAGCCTCTACACTGGAGGCAAAATAAGGAGCTATTTTTATGACCGCCCCCTACGACGACCTCAGCCTGAGTATTGGCAAAACACCACTGATCAAACTAAAACGCATT
Source organism: Spongiibacter sp. IMCC21906 (assembly GCF_001010805.1). Classification (NCBI taxonomy): domain Bacteria; kingdom Pseudomonadati; phylum Pseudomonadota; class Gammaproteobacteria; order Cellvibrionales; family Spongiibacteraceae; genus Spongiibacter; species Spongiibacter sp. IMCC21906. The sequence continues at coordinate 2,235,112 of NZ_CP011477.1, forward strand.
ACCCAACACAATATTTTAATCAAAATGGAAAGTCGTAACCCCGCCAATAGTGTTAAATGTCGCATTGGCGCCAGTATGATTTGGCAGGCGGAGAAAGACGGTAAACTCAAAGCGGGTATGGAAATTGTGGAGCCCACCAGTGGCAACACTGGCATTGCTCTAGCCTTTGTTGCGGCCGCCCGCGGCTACCCTATTACGCTAACCATGCCCAATACCATGAGCGTGGAACGCCGCAAAGTACTGGTGGCCTTGGGTGCCAAGCTCGTATTAAGTGACGGTGCCAAAGGTATGAACGGTGCCATTGCCGCCGCCGAAGCTTTGGTTGCCAAAGACCCGGCAAAATACTTTATGCCCCAGCAGTTTAAAAACCCGGCCAATCCGGCCATTCACGAGCAAACCACCGGACCGGAAATCTGGCAGGATACAAATGGTGCCATCGATATTTTGGTCAGTGGTGTTGGCACCGGTGGCACCATTTCTGGAATTTCACGCTATATCAAAAATGAATGCGGTAAAGCCATCACCTCGGTAGCTATCGAGCCCGACTCTTCCACGGTGATTCGCGCGGCAATGAAAGGCGAAGAACCCACCCACGGACCTCATAAAATTCAAGGGATTGGCGCTGGCTTCTTACCTGATACTTTAGATTTATCTATGGTCGATATATGCGAAGCCGTGAGCAACGAAGAAGCCATGCAGTGGGCTCACCGCTTGATGAAAGAAGAAGGTATTTTAGCGGGAATCTCCAGCGGCGCAGCCGTTGCAGTAGCCGAAAGAATGGCTGCCCGCCCAGAGAACGCTGGCAAACTGGTGGTTGCCATATTACCTGATTCCGCAGAACGCTATTTAAGTTCTGCGCTGTTTGAAGGGGCGTTTACCGAAATCGAATAATGGCTTTTTGCAGCGTATCAACATCGGCTCAACTGCGATGTTGATACGCAAATAGCGGGTTTTAAACCTTATCGGTTTCAACCTTCAAACTGGGTTCCTGGCGAACCACAGCGGCTTTTCTGCGGTTCTTTTTTGGCGCATTGGCTTTGTTTGACTCAGCGGGCTTATCATTCGAACCGCCTTTACCAAACCACAGCAATAGCGATACCGCCAATATTAAGGCTAAAACCTGTCCCGCGGCCATGGTCAAAATAATCGGCATAGCCGACTCCAAGCCTTCGGTCATGAGACTTAACACTGCCGCCACATTACCGGGCACCCAAATTGCGGGATTCAGTGGATGGGGCACGGGCGTAAATAAAAATATCACCCCAGCCAACATCAGCCAGTAACGCAAAAATGCAGCCGGAATACGACGTACAATAAACAGCCACAACACCGCAGCCAACAATCCACAACCGAGGTAGGCCTGCCATGCTATTTGGTAATCGCCCTGATCAATCATCTTTAATCTATCCAGTGAATAATATGTTCTATCAATTCAACGTCGTCTCGCTCAGAGACGCAGCGGCCACGTATGGATATGCCTGCCCGATGAACACTGTCGGCATTTCCTGATATTAAAGGATGCCAGTCCGCAAGACCTCGGCCGTCCGCAATGCGTCGATAGGCGCAGCTACTGGGAAGCCATTCTAAACTCTGCGTATCCTCAGCGGCCAAACTTATGCAATCGCTGACTATTTCGCGGCGATGGCTATAATTGCTGCAACGACAGGCATCAGTATCAAGCAGGTGGCATGCCACATTGGTGTAATACAGATCACCATTGTCTTCGTCTTCCAGCTTGTGCAGGCAGCATCTGCCGCAACCATCGCACAACGCTTCCCACTCCTGGCGGTCAAGCTGGTCTAATTTTTTATAGCGCCAGAACTCATCCATCGTTATTCCGGTGAACGCACTTCGTTACTAAATGGCTCTGGCGGCAACTGCAGATAAAAACCATTGTCAGTAATCGCGGCCATAACTTTACTCACGTCGGCACGCGCTAAACGTCGCTCAGGATGCAACAACAAGGTCATGCTAAATTCCGCCTGGCCAAATCGGCGCAGCAGCTCTTCTGGCACCCGACCAAGGGCTTCTTGCTTATCGACATAGAGATACATGCCGTCGTGCCGTTTACTGCGGTATATCGCACAGACCCGCTTCATTGTTCGCTCTCTTTTTTAAGATATCGACTCAAGCCCTCGCCCACTAAAGACATTCGCCAATCAGGTAATGAATCTGGCCATGCAGCCTCTCTTACAATGTATTCGATATCGCGTTTTTTCATCAGCAACTCAGCAGGGAGATTCGCCTGTTCAGCACAGTCCTGCACCACGCTGCGCAGGCTTTTAAACTTTCGCATATCATCGCCGCCCAACGGGGGCGCCAAGTTAGCAGGCAGCACACTGCGGTCATCTTCAGCCAAGGCTTCTGACACCATATTTAAAATCAGCTCGCCATGGTGCCGTACGATCTTTGACGACACATCTTTAATGGCATTGAGCTGGATGCTATTGGCGGGTTGTTGGCGAGCAATTTCAAAGCAGCTATTGTCTTTCAGAATACGGCCGCGGGGAATATTTTGTTGCTGGGCTTCGCCCTCACGCCATTCACACAAACGCTGTAAAAGCAGCAGGTTTTTACCCCGTAACTTCCAAGCCGTTTTAATGCGTTGATAATATTGTGCGGAGCCTGGTGCATTGCGCACATTGTCTAACATTTGCTGACATTCATCATGCCACCATTGCAACCGCCCCACTTCTTTTAAGGCTTCAACAAGCGATACATATACCGACTGCAAATACTCAACATCCAGCGCGGCATAACTGCATTGCCGCTCGGTTAATGGTCTCTGTAGCCAGTCGGAGCGGGTTTCGCCCTTTTCTACATGCTCACCGAGACAGGCTTCCACTAAACGCTGGTAGCTAATACCAGAACCGTAACCAGCCAAGCCTGCGCCAATTTGAGTATCTAATATCGGCGTGGGAATACAGCCCAACAGGCGCTGAAACACTTCTAAATCTTCGCTGCAGGAGTGCAGCACTTTAGGGATGCTAACGTCTTCAAACAACGCGACCAAGCCAGACCATTCATCGATGGTCAGGGGGTCTATCAAAAATAACTTTCCGGCCACGCCAATTTGGATCAAACCGGCAATCGGGAAAAAAGTATCGGTGCGGATAAACTCGGTATCTACTGCGAGAAAACTTGCAGAAGTCCACTCCTGACAATACCGAGCCAGTTCACTGTTGCTGCGAATGTAGTGGTAATCAATCAATGCGTCGCCGCCCTTTCATTGCGTGGGCCAACGTGCCGCTGTCCACGTATTCTAATTCGCCGCCCAACGGCACACCGTGGGCAATACGGCTCACCGTAATGCCCAATTTGCGCATTTGTTCAGTAATATAATAAGCCGTCGCTTCGCCCTCGACAGTAGGGTTGGTGGCCAGAATAAGCTCCTCAACACCTTGCTCTTTAACCCGCTGCACCAACAGGTCAATGCCGATCTCTTCCGGACCGATGCCGTCAATGGGCGATAAATGGCCCATCAACACAAAGTAATGACCCCGGTAATCGCCACTGGCTTCAAATGCAGCCACATCAGCTGGTGACTCCACCACGCAAATCAAACTGCTGTCGCGCCGGGCGTCACTGCAAATTTTACAGAACTCATCTTCTGTCAGTGTACGGCAGCGCTGGCAATGGCCGACTTTTTCTACCGCTTCTTGCAGAGCTTCAGCCAAACGTAGACCACCGTTGCGGTTACGCTCTAGCAACTGAAAGCTCATGCGCTGGGCGGTTTTTTGACCAACCCCCGGCAAACACCGCAACGCATCGATCAGCTCGTCGATTATCGGGCTATAACTCATTTCAAAATGGCATCTTGAAGCCGGGGGGCATATTCATGCCAGAAAACATGCCGCTGAGCTTATCTTGATTAGTCACTTCTACCCTTTTAACGGCGTCATTAACGGCGGCAGCTACCAGGTCTTCCAGCATTTCTTTATCTTCACTGAGTAGCGTTGGGTCGATTTGTACCCGGCGCACATCGTGGCGCCCGGTCATCGTCACCTTAACCAAGCCCGCGCCAGCCTCGCCCTGTACTTCGATATTGGCGGCTTCTTCTTGGGCTTTTTGCATCTGCTCCTGCATTTCAGATGCTTTTTTCATTAATTCGTTGAGGTCTTTCATCGTCCTCTCTTCTCCTGATATTCACCGAGTTTTACTGAGCCATCTTCCAGCTCGGCGTTAAAATCTGTCATTAATTGTTGGACAACCGGATCACCCAGTATTGCCTGCGTGGTTTCATGCAAACGTTGTTCAAGCTGCCGCTGCCGGTAGGCCGCAGGCGTTTCTTCAGCAACCTCACCAATATCAATTTTAACCTGTATTTGGCGTTCAAAATACGTACTTAATGACTCAGCCAGTCGCTCGATATGACGTGAATTCAACAAGGCGGCGTTAGATTGATGGATACAAAAATTGATATGCCCTTCACCGAGACTTTGAATCTGGCAGTGCGAGGCGACACTGCCCAGCATGCCCGGCAGTTTAAAGCGGCTAAACTGCTCACGCCAACTGGTAGTGTTTAATTCATCCCAAGACAAGGGTGACGTATATACCTCATCGCTTGATGAAGACGGAGCCACAGCCTCCATCGGTGCAGCTGGCGGCGCTTTCATGGACTCAGCTAAAGATTCTGTTTGAGGAGGCGCAGCTGATGGCCGAGCTATGCTGTCAGGCTTTGACGCAGAATGCTGCTGATGCAATTCACCCAACGGGGGAACATCCGGCTCAAAGGCGCCCTGCTCTTCTTCTTTGGTCTCTGTTGTGATGGTCGCTGACAAAGCCTGTCGAGCGGCATCAGCCCCAGACAATGGCGGTGTTGCGACATGATGAGACGAAGAATTGTATTCTTCCCAAGGCGGCAGTTCGTCGGAAGATGAACCCAGCTCGACCGAGGGCTCAGAAGTCGACGCAAGTGACACCGGTGACGCAGAGGTTTGCGCAGGCGATGCGGGGCTTGGCGTCGACGCTTGGGGGGCTGGAGCAGTTTGTTCTGGCGCTGCGGTCTGGGCTGGAGAAGCAACCTGAGAAACAGCCGCTGGCTCATCAGAACCCTGATCCGATATGTCTTGGTTCGATATACTTTGGCTCGACATGCCTTGATTTGGGCTTTGGGACACCATCGCCTCCCGGCGATTAGGCTCCGGCTTTTTTGCCGATGCAGCAGCCTCCGCTGCAAGCTGATCGCCGGGTAATGCCCGCTGTGGCGGGTGAGCAACGCCAGCTGGCATAAAGGCCAACATCCGTAGCAACAGCATCTCTAATGCCGCCCTAGGATCTGGCGACAAACCAAAATCTCGCCGACCTGCCAGCGCCATTTGATAAAAAAACTGCACATCTTCAGCGGGCAAACTACCAGCAAGGTCCAGCAATCGTTGTTTATCACCCAAGCTGTTATCAATGCCATCGGGGACAAGCTGTGCCAATGCAAGACGATGAAGAACGCTAAGCAGTTCATCAACCACCCCTGCCGGGTCCACGCCCAGCTCCAAGGTGTCGGCAATGGTTTGCAAAACCAATGATGCGCTCCGCTCATTAAGGGCCGCAATTAAGCGATAAACCGCATCGTGGTCTATTGTGCCCAGCATCTGCCGAATTTCTGGCTCAGATAACTTGCCCGAACCAAAGGCGATACCTTGATCCGTCAAGCTCAAAGCATCCCGCATACTGCCATCTGCAGCTCGTCCCAACAGCCAAAGCGCACCGTCATCGTACTGAATCATTTCCTTTTCGAGTACGATTTTGAGGTATTCGACCACTTTTTCTGGACTCAAGTTTTTCAGCGAAAACTGAAGACAACGAGATAAAATAGTCGGCGGAATTTTTTGCGGATCGGTAGTAGCTAATAAAAATTTAACGTGTGGCGGTGGCTCTTCCAAGGTCTTCAACAAGGCATTAAAACTGCTGCTACTCAGCATGTGCACTTCGTCTATAAGGTAGACCTTATAGCGGCCTTGGCTTGGGGTGTATTGGACGTTATCTAACAGCTCGCGGGTATCTTCTACCTTGGTACGAGATGCTGCATCCACTTCAATCAGGTCGACAAAGCGGCCTTCGTTAATCGCTACACACGACTGACACTGGCCACAGGGTTCTGAACTAACGCCGGTTTCGCAATTCAGGCACTTGGCCAAGATCCGTGCGATGGTGGTTTTGCCCACGCCGCGAGTACCCGTAAAAAGGTAGGCGTGATGCAGGCGGTCATGATCCAGCGCGTTGATCAATGCCTTCAAGACATGATTTTGGCCCGCCATTTCACGAAAACTTTTCGGGCGCCACTTTCGCGCCAATACCTGATAGCTCATCAATCGCATCCTAATTCTGAAGCCGCAAGAATACACTAGGGCTCTCAGCACATAAACAAAGACGGTGGAATAGCTTGCTAAGGATTACTCAGGCCAACAAATAAGCGCGGGGATGAACGTACAGAGGATGTAAAACGGAGGGAGTTTTGGGTGGCAGTCCAACCAGCCACACCCCGGCACACGAGTCGATAACTACCGTTGCTCCCTTCCGGGCCTGGCGGGGTTTGCTATCTATCGTTGCGAGGGGACCGGAAGGACCACCGTCGAACACCTTGAAAAGACTCGCTTTTCAACGCGGGCGCTATTGTCGTAGAAAGCCTACTTACATGCAAGCTACTACGACGACTAAAGCATCAAATATACGACTCCCTAAGGCTGGGTAGCTGAATATCCAGGTGGAAACTCAGCCAAAATAGCCGACACTGTCTCCAAAACATACAACCTGCGCTCTTCAGGGGTAGATAAACGAGGCTGGGAACGCTTAGCAATACCGCGCCAAATCAAAGACCGGCTCTCAGGGTCGATAATATCAATAATTAAGCGGTTCTCGGTGTAGTTACGTACCCACGTTTGATTTTGGTGAAAAAAGTACGGGTCGCCATAATAACCAAAACCGGGGCGACGGAAACAGTGATAACAAGGATAGTAACCAAAATGGTTATTCCAGGCACCAACGTTGTCGACCGCTATCTTGTCTTCAAGCCCATTGTGGTAGGTCACCAGCATAGACGCTTTTTGCGGATCAGCGACTTTTTTAAAACCTCTTGCAGCCAACTGAGAATCCACAGCCCCCTGAATACGTTGACGCACCAGATCATTATTGGCTTCCGGGTCATCTGGCTTCAACTTGTTATCTTCCTTGGGGGGCAGCCACGCGTAGCTATTCAACCCCGAAAAATCATAACCCGGGGCATAATCGGTACTGACTGGCAGCCCCGAGCAGGCCGCCAGCATAACTGCTACAAAAATTGCTAATAACGCTTTCATCGCCTTACTCCTCGGTGCCGCCAACATTAGCTGATCACCCTACTTATTTGTTTAGCACTACCCACAATGCCGCTCGACCACGCACAATTCTGAGCAATAAACGGTCATTAGACCGGGCTGCTGCCTTTGCAAAAGCTTCTACGTTGCTCACCCGCTGACGGTTTACCGACACAATCAAATCGCCCGGCCGCAGGCCAGAACTCGCTGCGGGCGAACCAGGCTCTATTTTCTCTATTAATACCGCATTTCCGTCATCCGCGTTGCGAAGAGTCGCACCTTTCAGCAATTCTCCTGCGGCCCCACTGTCTTTCGCCACCGAGAATTTTTCTGGCTCAGCCAGTGTCGCTTTAATGGTTTTCTCTTTGCCTTCACGCAGTACTTTCAGTTTGATTTTATCGCCAATTTTGCGAACCCCTACGGCATTGCGCAATTGTGCGGAGCTAAGTACCGGTTTGCCATCAATCTCGATCACCACATCACCGGTTTCTAGTCCGGCTTTATCCGCAGCGCTGTCTTCTTGAATTTCGGCAATCATGGCACCACGCTGAAAACGGTCGATATCGAAAGCCTCTGCCAACTCAGGGGTCAAATCTTGAATCACCACCCCAAGCTGGCCACGCCGAACTTCACCATACTCCAAAATTTGGCCAATGCTGGCACGGGCCATATTAACTGGAATCGCAAAACCAATACCGACATTGCCTCCAGAGGGCGCCAGAATTGCCGTGTTAATTCCCACCAGCTCACCGCGAAGGTTTACTAGTGCGCCACCCGAATTACCCGGATTGATAGAGGCGTCGGTTTGAATAAAATTCTCGTAACCTTCAATGCCCAAGCCTGTACGACCAAGGGCGCTGACAATACCTGTTGTCACTGTTTGCCCAAGACCAAAGGGGTTACCAATGGCAGCGACAAAATCACCAACCTGTAATTGATCAGAATCAGCCACCTTCACCTCAACCAGATCCTCGCCCTCTATTTTCAACACGGCGATATCCAGCTCAGGATCAGAGCCAATTAACTTAGCGGTAAAGCTACGGCCATCCTCCATTGCCACGGTAATCTCGTCTGCACCATCAATAACGTGATGATTGGTTAATACCGTGCCCTCTTCCGCATCAATAATCACCCCGGAACCCGCACTTTGCGTGCGCCGTTGTTGGGGCTGCTGCATTTGCTGCTCGGGAATATTAAAAAAGCGACGAAAGAAGGGATCATTAAGCAAAGGGTTTTGCTGCATTTTGCGGGTGGTATAGGTGGAAATATTTACAACCGCCGGATTCACCTTTTTCAGCATAGGCGCCAAACTGGGCAATGGCTCGCCCTGAGAGTCGGCAAATGGAAATAACGCATATGCAGAATGGCTACTCGCCATCGCCAGCATAAAACACAGGGACATGATGATTTGGCTAGGCCACTTTGCAACAGAAAATAAACGGTAAGTCATTTTGGCAACAAACTCCGGTTCACTACGACAAGCTGTTAGAGCCTTGCAGACGGCAAAAAATTCCGGCTCTGGCGACACTTTTTTAAGCAAGTTTCTCCCGTAATGCGCGCTCCACTTCGGTGCTAATTACAGATTTAAACGCAGACATCATTAAGCCAAGCTTAATATTCACATTGACTGCATGCTCATCAAACTCAAGCAAGCCCGTCACCCCCTGCCGAGTTAACTCAACAGCATTATCAGAAACCCAATTGGGGGTTAATTGATAACGATCTTCTAGTTTTTTAGCGAGAGAGTCGGCCAGCTCCCGAACTTCTCCCAACGTTTTGTTATGTGATTGCTTAATCGAAATTGTCGACACAAATACCACTCCAGTACCAAGGCCCGTCTGATAGATTCCAAAATATCTCAGCGGTACCGTAAATTATATCAATGCACTATTTAATCGCGTAAGTGGATTCAGGTCCACATTTGCTAGCGGCAAAGACAGTGAGAAAAAACGGCAACCATCTTCAAAGAAGATTCAAGAAAAACAGGCAACTCAGCAAAAGCAATCACCAAGGGCTTATAGGAACGACCATTGTCCTACAGCCCTATCAACTCTAAAGTGAGTCGATAGATTGCCACATTGATTGCCAGCATATTTCAGAATGATACACTGTATGCATATACAGTATTAATAAGGTATGACCATGATTGTATCTCGGTTTGGCCGAAGTGCTCGATTCAAACGTCTTCGCATCCCCTTTTTCCTTGAGCGCGTATCGGCAGGGTTCCCATCGCCCGCGCAAGACTATATTGAACAAACACTCGACCTCAATGAGCTTTGCATCAAGCATCCCGCAGCTACATTTTTCGTGCGTGTTGAGGGTGACTCTATGGTGGACGCCGGTATCTTTGTCAATGATGTATTGACTGTCGATCGCTCCCTTAAAGCCGAGCATGGCGATATTGTCATCGCCTGCCTGGAGGGAGAAATGACAGTCAAAGAACTGTGTCTGCGCCCCTCCCCTAAATTGTTGCCGCGTAATTCAGCATATCAGCCTATTGAATTGAGCGATGAGCGCCATCTGGAGGTCTTTGGCGTCGTCACCAGTGTCATTCGGGCCCTTGGTCGCCGATGAGCGAACTTTTTGCGCTGGTGGACTGCAATAACTTCTACGCATCTTGCGAAACCCTGTTCCAACCCAAACTAAGACGCTGCCCTATCGTGGTTCTGTCCAATAACGATGGTTGTGTTGTCGCGCGTTCAAAGAGTGCCAAGCAACTCGGGATAAAAATGGGCGTGCCGGTACACCAAATAAACAGCCTGATTCGCCAGCACGGTATTGCCGTGTTCTCCTCGAACTACGAGCTTTATGGTGATATGAGTCAGCGTGTGATGAGCGTTTTAGAGCAGATGGCTCCCGCAGTAGAAATCTACTCTATTGACGAGGCATTCCTCTCGCTCACCGGCTTGAAGAGGCACCTGTCTCTAGCAGAATTCGGTCTCTCTGTTCGCGAGCGCGTCCAGAGGTGGACAGGTATTACCGTTTGCGTCGGTATCGCGCCAAGTAAAACACTAGCAAAGTTGGCCAATCATGCGGCAAAGACCTACCCTGCGACTGGCGGTGTCGTTGACCTGAGCGAACGAACCCGACAGCAACGTCTCATGGAAATTACTCCTATCGAGGAGGTCTGGGGCGTGGGGCGACAGCTGTCAACAAAACTGCGTGAGCTAGGCATACAAACCGCTCTAGATTTGGCAGAGTACGACCTCAAATCACTTCGGCAGCGATTCTCCGTGGTTCTTGAGCGTACAGCTCGAGAACTGCGTGGTGAGTCGTGTCTGGCTTTGAATGACGTGACAGAAGCTAAACAGCAAATCGTCTGCTCCCGCAGTTTTAGTCAGCGTATCGACTCGTTGACCGAACTGCGCGAACCCGTTGCGTTTTATACTGCTAGAGCTTGCGAAAAGCTTCGAACCGAAAAGCAAGTCTGCCGCACACTCTCTGTCAGCATACGAACTGGCCAGTTCAATCCAAGCGAACCTACATATAGCAATAGTATAACGACTTCCCTCGCGATGGCCTCAAACGATAGCAATCAACTTATTACAGAATCCACGCGTTTGCTGGAAGCCATCTGGCGACCAGGGTATCGCTATGCCAAAGCAAGCATAATGTTGAGTGAATTATCACCACAAAACCAAGAACAGGCAGCTCTGTTCGTCCCACCGCAACAGGCTCGACGACAGCAACTAATGGAAACCATAGATAAGATCAACGGCAGCAAACACGGCAAAGTGTTCGTGGCCGCCCAGGGGATAAAGCAAGAGTGGTCAATGAAGCGACGATTCCTCTCACCGGCTTATACGACTCGATGGAGTGAGCTCCCCTACGTGTAAGGTTTCAAGAGCGTTAAGAAGCTTCTGCGGGAATAAAAACTCGACAGCGCGGATAAGTAAAAGTGCTAGGATAAATAACATTGGTAATAGGCCCAGAAACCACTATGCAGACTTGCTAGCAATACCGACACGGCAGTCTTAACAGCCACCACATAAAAATGAAGCCACAGGTGTGCAGTGAAAATCATGACATGGAATTGTAACGGCGCACTCAGAAAAAAGTGCCATTCACTAGATTGCTTTGATGCTGACATATTGGTCATTCAGGAGTGTGAAGACCCTGCCCAATCGACTCAGGCTTATCGGAGCTGGGCTGGCGATTTTATCTGGATTGGGGAGTCGAAAAACAAGGGAATCGGTGTTTTTCCACGAAAAGCCCAAAGATCAAGTTGCTGCAGGAGTTATTGGCTAAAGCCATCGAGGACTTCAAGAAAATCAACAAAGTGCAAGATATGGACTTCTCAAAGAAGTTTCGGGCGTTGGTCGATAACTACAATGAACGCAGCGAAGACGACATATTGGTCAGTGGCGTGTTGGAAGACTTCTCCGTTGAAATCATGGACATGATCCAAGACCTCAAACGGGAGATTGGTTCCTTCGAAGATATGGGCATAGACCTCGAAGAAAAAGCCTTCTACCACATACTGGCGCGTCTCGCTGTTAAGTACGACTTCACCTACCCAGAAGACAAGTTGCTCGACCTAGCCAAAGCCGTCAAAGAAGTAGCGCAGGACAAAGTAAAGTGAAGTACACCGACTGGAGTCAGCGGGATGACATTAAGGCGGGATTAAAGGTTGGTTTAATATTGGTGCTGGCCAAGTTTGGCTATCCACCGGTAGACCGGGGGTAAGGTCAAAGTCTACAAAGAGATCTTTGAGCAGGCTGAGAATTTCAAGAAGTATCAAGCAGTGTGACTATTGGCTAGCCTTACAAGATCAAATTTGACCAGTGAATTATGCTTATATCCGTGACTGGTTATGGATTAGTATTTCCCCGACGCATCACTGAATATTTCTATGACTGCAGATTTTCATCTGAGGGAATGGTTTGGTTCGGTCAGAAGTATTTTGATGGCAGTGTTGCTTACCCTAGAACACCTAACCCAAAGTAGTCGACTAGGAAAATAGGGAATGCGCTTAGTACTGCGACTTCACCGTTAGGTACGTGGTATTTAAGCTGCGATAGGGCTAGGGGTTGCTGACTATAAATCGGTTGGAGTGTAGGCTCGCAATTGATTAGTTTGTTGGCTTTTTTTAAGTTGGCGTCAATGAGCTGCTGCCATCTCGGTCTGTCAATCTTACTGGCTTGTTGGAACGCAGGATCACCTCGTGCAGCAGAGAGACACTTGTATAGGCGGCCGGTGCATTCCTCTATTTTAACCGTTCTTGTGAGGTAATCGACTGGATCATAGATGTCACGTATTGCTTCTACCATTGGATAGCTGATAAACAGCTTGCCGTTTTCTGTCTCGTTGTCAAAACGATTTAACATGTCTAGCAATTTTTCACCGCTAAAATTGTCATCCTGGAGTTCGAAGTCAAAAAACAGGTATATCTGGCCGATTTGATCGCGTCGAAAATTCGCAAGTTTTTTATCCTGTTCAAGGCTGGGGTTTAACTCTTTAACAAGGGCAAAAAGATCTAAGTCTTCATCATTGGCGATTTGTTCATATAATTCGTAGATGTCATTTTGATAACTAGCCAGCAGCCGACTTTCTTCACCTTTAAAAAATGCATTTTCTAAGCTTTTAAAATAAAGCTTTTCAGTTTTTTCACCTTCAAAAATAAATAGCGTTCGCTCCATTAACTGGACAGTCCTTTGTAAATTTTTTCAAGATTATGCGCTTTGCGTAGCTCCTTGCCAGTTAACGCGGTAATCGGTGAAATAGTCTTGTCTAATATGAAATAGCAGTCAGGGCGCAACAAATCGTTGCTCATAATGCCTGTGTTGTGCGTCGTCATAATCGTTTGACAGCTCGTATTAGTAACTCTCTCAACAATTTTTGACGCTAAAGCATGGTGATAAAAAGCATCAAACTCATCAATATAGGCGAAGGTGATCTCTTTTTTGGAAAGCCGTAACCACCAGAAATAAAATATTCCTAGTGATAAGGTGCCCGTCGAGGCCGCTAGGCCAAATTCGAGGCTTGTGCTGCCATAATCGAAATAAATACCCTCATCTCCATTGCTGTTAGTATCGATTGTCAGGGAGCATTTGATGCCTGCATCGTTTAGAAACGTTTCGAAGTCGCTAACTGAATTAGCACTGATAATGGCTTGTGAAAGGCGTTTCACACCAATATCTTTGCCGACGTATTCCCCTTTTTTTGTGGAGTCGAGCGAGCGGAAGAACACCATGCCCTCTATAAAATTTAAGAGCTTAGTAAATAGTTGATTCGTTACTGTTCCCCCTCTGTCAGGATAGTTGTCGTGTCCAATTTTCAATTAATACTCGGGGGGCGCTCAGGAATGAGCAATGAAACAATACCCAGAAGAACGCAAGCAGGCGGTGCTTAGAAGAATGATGCCGCCAGAAAACACCCCGGTACGCGTGCTATCAGAAGAGACGGGAATCTCCGACGTGACCCTGTATCATTGGCGCAAACAAGCCCGATCAGGAGGGATGGTAGTGCCAGGGGATGGAAGGAATCCGGAAGGTTGGTCGCCCGAAGACAAGTTTGCAGTCGTGCTGGAGACCGCCGCTCTGAACGAGGCGGAGGTGGCCGAGTACTGCCGCAAGAAGGGGCTGTATGCGGAGCAGATACTGGCGTGGAAAGAGGTTTGCATGCACGCCAATGCCACGGCAGTAGAACAGGCCAGGTCAGCGCGGGATCAGGCTCGATCGGCGAAGAAAGAGATCAAGGAGCTGAAGCGCGATCTGCGTCATAAAGAGAAGGCGCTGGCGGAAACCGCTGCGTTACTGGTGCTTCGAAAAAAGATGCATGCGATCTGGGGCGAGGGAGAGGACGAATGATTAGCACCCCAGATCGCGAGCGAGCCGTCAGGCTGATCAAGGAAACAACCGATGCTGGTGCCCGGACCTTCAGGGCGTGCGCAGAAATGGGCATAGCCATGCGCACCTATCAGCGCTGGACCCGGGAGGGGGATGTTAAGGCAGATGGTCGCCCTGGTGCGACCCGTCCGCCACCGGTTCACAAACTGACACAGCAAGAGCGCGAGGCCGTGCTGGTCGCCGTGAATAGCCCAGTACACAGAAGCCTGCCACCCAGCCAGATTGTACCGGCCCTGGCGGATGAAGGGTGCTTTATCGCCTCTGAGTCCACGTTCTATCGTGTGCTTCGTGAACAGAGCCAACAGCAGCACCGGGGCCGCAGTAAGGCACCGACCGCCAAGCCACTCAACACGCACTGTGCCACCGGCCCGAATCAGGTGTGGTGTTGGGACGTGACCTGGTTGCCCGGTCCTGCCAAAGGAATCTTCTTCTACCTGTACCTCATCCTCGACCTGTACAGCCGCAAGATTGTGGGCTGGGAAATCCATGAGGGAGAGTCCAGTGAACTGGCGTCAGAACTGGTAACCAAGGCGTATTTACGTGAGGGTATTGCCGGTGTACACCTGGTTCTGCACTCGGACAACGGCAGCCCGATGAAAGGCGCGTCACTGATGGAAACCCTGTACCGACTGGGTATCATGTCGTCCTATAGCCGCCCTCGGGTCAGTAACGATAATGCCTATGCTGAGTCGATCTTCCGAACGTGCAAGTACCGCCCTGATTACCCTTACAAAGGCTTTGCAACACTGGGCGATGCCCGGGCCTGGGTACTCCAATTTGCGACCTGGTATAACCAGGAACACAAGCACAGCGGGTTGAAGTTCATCACTCCGGCGCAACGGCATAGTGGCCAGACGACAGAAGTCATACAACAGCGAAAGGCCGTTTACGAGGCCGCGAAAGCAGCCAATCCGAAGCGCTGGTCGGGGAGAACTCGGAATTGGGATTTGCCAGAAGAGGTCTGGTTGAATCCTGAGAAGGAGAGTCGCAGCTTAGAGGCCGCTGCGTAAAAAACACGACAACTATGCTGACAAACAGCGTGTTTCGTCTAAAATAGTATTGCTGCGCACGTATTTGAGTAATGAAATTTCGGATGTACCTACATCACTTTTTAGATTCTCTGCGCCCTTCAAACGAATACTAGCATGGCTCGATTGACGACGGTCTACGTGTAGTATTTGCTCGCCATCTATTGAGAGAGTCTCGTATACCATTGATTCTCGGGATTTTTTTCCGTATTTATAGTTGATCCCCACCCCATCAATACGGTACTCAAAGTCGAATTCAGCGATCAATACCCCCGCACCCCCATTGAGATAGTTTGTGTCGAGGCTGTTTAGATAACTAGGTGAGTCGATCAGATGGAGGACAGGGTCTACCATAGCTAAGCCTAAATTAGACTTTCCGCCTCCGTTAGGGCCATAAATCATGGCGTGTTGTATGACACCGTTATTTACTGCATTAGCGTTAAACTCGTACTGTTGACTTGATAGGTCAAAGATTAAACGGTCCGAGAAGTTCCGGAAATTTTTAACGGAAAATTTGTGTAGCATCTGGCGTTCCCCAGCAGTTGACAAACTTAGCATAGCAGCTTTAATTCTTGCCGTAAAAAAACTACGGCAAACTCTTAGTCTTTTAGTGTTTGATCGAAAGTACAATAATGGAATAGGTAAGTTTGATAGGGGTTTAAAAGTAACCCTCAGAGATAATTTATAGTAGTGCGCGAAACAAAGGAGGCTGCCGAGTTAATCGCTAAAAGCAGCCTATTTAGCGGGTTTCAAGGACTTACTGGGAAGAGTGAAAACGATCTATGGTGCCCGGGGCCGGACTTGAACCGGCACGACATTGCTGTCGGGAGATTTTAAGTCTCCTGTGTCTACCGATTTCACCACCCGGGCTAAGGGGGAAGTCGATTAAATGCCTCGACTTACTCAGGGTATTGTAATACTTCAACACCTGAGCCTACGTTGCGGTAGTTGCTGTAAAAAGCGAATCGCAGTCTACTCAGCCGCGGCGCAGAAATCAACGCCGAAGCGGCATCCAATTCGATTTTCTCTGGGCAATTGCCATCAGGGCCAGTAAAACAAGCATTATTGCGATAAGTGGGTATTTTACGCTGTAGACAATTGGTGTTAGAAACAACCTTGTTGTTGATCGTAAAAACTCTGACTCTGCAATGGTATTGGCGATGGCTGGGGAGTAGCGGTAGTAATATTTTACAAATGCTGTGCCCCAATCGGAGCGCAGCAAAACCTTATCTCTAAAGTCTCTTAACACTTGGACGTCAGCATCCATATAACTGCCATAGGCGGCCGTGGCGATAAAACATGCTCCGCCACCGCCACCACCGGATGAGCCACTGCCTTCGTTACCTGCACCATCTCCGCTGCCGCTCATAGGATCGATTGGCGGATTATCGCTTGAATCGTTGGCTAATTTTACTGCGGCAGCTTCAGCGTCAATCAAACCAGCACCACTAACATCATCATCACCAACGGCTGCTCTTCTGCCGTCAACATCAATTGCGGTATCTTTTAAGGCCTGAAAAATGCCTTCTGGGCTGACATCTGGGAAGGCGTGTTTCAGCAATGTATACACTGCGGCGGCATTGGGCGCAGCAGCAGAGGTGCCAAAAAAGTTGGGGTAGCCATCTGGTTCCCCATCTTCATTTGGCGTTGCATTGGCGTCACTACCTAAAAATGTATTATTGTTGCCGTCGATAGAGGCGAAGCTTGGGGCTTGTCTTGTTGAAAGCGCAAAGTTGCCACTGCTATCAAACTGAAATTGGACACTGCCGCCTCTAGAAGAGAAAGCCTCAGGGTCAATTCCGGCTGTGGTATAAAACTGGGGCACATATTGCGGCGACTCCCACCAAGGCACAGCGGCGACAGCAATCGATGCAGACGACAACGAGTGTCCCCAAATACTAGGGGCATTAAAGGCATATTCTGCGTTTTCGATCTCGCCATCACCCGAGATTAACAAGCGAAATTCAAGAGGCGTTGCAGCATTTTGGGGAATGCTATCTTGGCTGCCATCAAAATGCTCTATGGCGACATAAAAGGTTTGGGACTGACTTCCTGTTTGAAGCTCCAGAAATTCGACAGCATCCCCCTTTGCCGTTCCGTTCCCCCCCTGCTGATTAACACTGCTGGCATAAAAACCCAGCGCATTGGCATTTAAGGCAGAAACAAGCGGTATAGTAGTGGCATACAGATCTAGATCGATTGTCGAGCCGCCATTGGGGTTAACCGATTGATTGGGTTGATTCCAATTAAGCACCAAGAATAATTTTGAATTGGGCGCAACCGTCAAACTAAGAAAACGATCTGAACCATCACTAGACCAGTTATGTAGGTCATTGCCTGTGGGAGTCGCTTGGGTGCCCTGCTCATCCACTGCGGGGTTGGCGTCACGGTACTCAAATCGGTAAGCCAAATCACCGTCGTTTCCTGCCGCCGTTAAATAGGGAATGCCTTTAGCGACACAATTTTGTATGGCAATGGCTGGCAGGTCATCTTGGTAAACGGACTCCGTTAAAAACAGAATATCATCAACCACCACAGTCGCATTGCCATCGCATAATGCATCGATGGCTTCGGCCATTGAGGCTCGACTTTGGCCCGCGGTGTAAAAGGCCAAGGCCGCTCCCGGTGCGACATCATGAATAAGTTCAGCCATAGCAGCACCTTCATCGATGCCGTCTGGCGTGTCGTCCTTAAGTAAGCTGACCCTGCTTGGCAGGTCACCGCTGTCCTGCGGGCGACTATCTTGCAATATGCCGGCCTGACCTTTTGCTGGAAACGTATTGCTATCTCTAACGTCATCCGTTTGGGCAAAACTATCTGAGACAATGCCAACAATTTGACCACTGCCGTCTACATCAAGGCGATTACTTAAGGTATCTGAGCGCATGGCTTTAGGCGCACGGCTATTTGCCAAACCTTTGCGCGTTAACGGTGGTGGCGCGTAATTAACCCGTACCACACCCGGCCATTGGGCCAAGGCGTCGATCTGATCTACGTTCTTTATCAACACCGTTGCCCAACGGCCATCTTTGGAAAGAAACCTTAATGGAATATCTTTCTCGTTAAGATAGCGAACCAGACCTTCGCTCTCGGTAATTTGTAGCTCTACAGGAATCGCTTGTCCGGCATGGACTTGATCAAAAAGACGGCGCTGCATGGGCCCATCTGTCAGGGGAAGTGTTTTCTCTACTGCCGTTGATACACCAGGAAACATGTCCCGAAGGTTAGCCGCTATCTTCGCAGAAGATGGATTATTGAGGGCAAATGTTTGTTTGATGTTTTCTGCTTGAGCAGCAGTAAAAGTAGCGCCGATCAACAAAACCGAACAAGCCATAAGCTTTACGTTCATGTGCTTTCCCGCATTAATTATTGGTTTCTAAGCCGCCATGCATGGACAGTAAGTCGACACTAGACGCAAATTTTACGATGCTCACACCCTCAATGTAGGCCAATGCCTGAATCGCATCAACATTATCTACCCACAGCGTTAATCTCTCGTAATTTTGCTTGATACTCTGAATGTTATAGCCCGAATCACGAAGACTTTTAGTAACATGATCAAGCGTACCCGAGACATACCAAAGCTCAAGTAATACTCTGCCATGTTGATCGAGGGGTACAGCCGAGCCTTTAATAATCTCATTCCAAGCACGCTGATCATTACTTGCCAGCAGGTGTGCAACCGCACCATGGAACACTCTGGAATTCACCGTATCTGACAATTGATGGCTTTCTTTGCAGGCAGACAATAGATAGCAAATCAATCCGACGCTTATCAGTATTCGGTAGCTTTTGCGATACCGCATTTCGCAGCCCCTACGATTTAAGGTAAAACAGGGAGCTACCATATCGCTGCAATTGTTTAGAGACTGTAAGGGATTTCCCCGTTGTGCGAGCGACAAGCCACTATATTCAAGCGATAAAAACGTAGAGGCTTACTGGCTAATTAACGGAATTTGCTGAGTAGAAGTAAGCTCGTTAGACGTGTTGGATTTGACGATCAATTGGTTTAACCGGCACTTTTATAGCGCAAAACAATATCAGCTCCGTGCGCTTCACCCCCTTCTTTTCTGTCAGACCCTAAGGATTTGAGGGTAAATGACGGCGGCGCGACGGTACTGGAATATTGATAAGGTAGACCCCAAGGGTCTTCAAGCAGGTTCGAACGGCTGATGTAAGGGCCATCCCACCGTGGCGCCTTGGGCCCCGCTTTCGGAGCCACTAATAAGGCGTTGAGGCCCTGCCCAACTGTTGGATATCGTTTATTATCAAGCTTGTATTGGTGAAGGCCTGCGGCGATCCGTTCTAGATCGTTATTGACGCGATCTTTACCCGCTGCATTCATGCGTTGACCAATTTGCTCAGCTACAATCAAGCCTAGAATGCAGAGGATAATAACCATTATGACCACTTCCAGCCGGGTCATTCCTCTGTTTTTACCTGAATCAATATGCTGACAAGGCTTGGTTAACATACCTTAAGCGATCTTTACCCGATACCGTCCCACGACAGACGATTTTAAAAAATTACCCAGTATTGGCGCTGCATCCGACAGTGAAATATCGGTGGTAATGCGACTTATCACCTCTTCTGACAAGGCCCATTCGTGACTAAATCGCTGCCAAATCTTCAGTTTTTCTTCACGGTCAATATCAACAGAATCAACCCCTAACAGGTTGATGCCCCGCAATATAAATGGAAAAACACTGGATTCAAACCGGTTACCACCCGCCATGCCACAGCAAGCTACCACGCCGCCGGGATGAATAACTTTTAATATGTTCCCCAACAGCTCACCACCCACCGAGTCCACAGCGGCATCATATAGAGACTTACTAATAGGCTTGGTATCTAATACACGTTTTTCTGCCGTGGCCATGGCCGTTGTGGCACCAATAGACTCCAACCACTCAAACCGGGATTTTTTACCCGTAACGGCAGTAACATTTGCGCCCATTTTGTTTAATAACGCGACCGCAATACTCCCCACGCCCCCGGTACTGCCACTCACCAAAACCGATTTCCCAGCCAGCGACCCCATCATTTTTTCAAGCTTTGCCACGCACAGACCGGCAGTTAAGCCTGCAGTACCTAAAAACATGGCGGTCTGAGCAGCTAAATTGTCAGGACGTGCTAGTAACCAGTCGCCGGGGCAAACCAGTTGTTCAGCCAGGCCACCATCACTATTCATACCTAAGTCATATCCGGTCACAAGTACTTGGTCGCCTGCTTGCCACTGGGGGTCATTCGACTCCAAGACCTCACCACAGGCATCTATACCAAGCGTATGCGGGTATTCTTTCGTAATGCCCTTGCTCCCCGTTGCCGACATGGCGTCTTTGTAATTTAGCGAGGAGTACGTCACGGCTATTCGTACTTGGCCAGCCAACAGAGGGCTGGGCTCAAGGTCTACTAGCTCTGTGAGAAAGCGCCCATCGCAAGCACGAGTTTGCAGGGCTTTATAGCGGTTACTCATTGCCAAAACTTACCTTCTTGAAAACGAGACAACACCGACCAAACGCTTTTTTCTACTGCCGCCTCGGTGGCAACACCGACCCGTTCAGCTAAGGATTTTTTCTGCCGATAGCGGACACTGAAGATATCAGTATCGCCACGCTTACTTAATAAGTAATCATCGCTAGTTTGAATGTCGTCGATAAGTGCTTTATCGATTGCACGACGACCGTACCACACCTCGCCCGTGGCAATATCTTCAATATCCAGCTGGGGACGATGTTCTTTTACAAATTCTTTAAATAAGTTGTGAGTGTCTTCTAACTCTTCTACAAACTTCTTGCGGCCCTCGTCGGTATTTTCTCCGATCATCGTCAGGGTGCGCTTAAAGTCCCCCGCCGTATGCAGCTCTACATCTACATCGTGCTTTTTTAGCAAACGATGAAAATTAGGTAACTGGGCAACAACGCCAATAGAACCAATCACAGCAAATGGCGCAGCAAGCAAGCGGTTACCGATACAGGCCATCATATAGCCGCCACTGGCCGCGACCCGGTCAATGGCGATGGTTAGCGGTATCTGTTTATCGGTAATTCTTTGCAGTTGCGAGGCAGCCAAACCATAGCTATGCACCATGCCACCAGGGCTTTCTAATCTGAGCAATACTTCGTCACCCGGTTTGGCGATGGTTAATATTGCGGAAATCTCATGACGCAGTAGCTCTACTTCAGAGGCTTTGATATCGCCATCAAAATCAAGTACATAAAGACGCTTGCGGGGCTCTTTTTTCTCGCCCTTGCCTTTCTTCTCTAGCTTCAGGGCTTTCTTTTTGTCTTTGTGCATTTTTTTGTAAGAGGCTTCATCTTGAGTGTGAAACTTTAACAAGTCCTCCCAATCTTCAAAACGCTCGTGAAGTGGCTCAACTTCAATATGCCCTTCTCCCTGTTTCTTATTTCGTTGGCTAATGCTGGCAATAACCGTCACCAATAAAACAAATGAAACGAGTACGGTGGCGCTTTTAGCCAGAAATAGGCCGTATTCTGATAAAAATTCCAAAAATAACTCCTAGGGGTAGTACTTTAAGAAAAGGTAATCTGAGTTTTGGCTTTAAAGATCAAGGTGCCCACTGCCTTAATGCGGCTTCCGCAATCGGGTTTTCGGCACGCAAGCTTAATCCATTGTAGGTCATGTAAACAGCATATTGAGCGCCGTCCACCATTGGCGCAAATACGGCACTGCCATAATCAGCGTCAACCCAGCGCCACAAATAGTCAATCTCACGGACCCAGTACCATGCATCTACCGGGTCAGAAGAATTAACAAGATAGGCGGTATGAACTTGATTATTTTCTGCTGAGACGTCCTCGTAACGCCCAGAAATACGCTCCAGCCGGAAGATATTTGAAAACCCGAGCCTAGCCAAGTCTTTCTTCCATTTTAAAACACGGCTATCAAGTTGCCATTGGTCTCCGGCGATCATAAAAGACTGCAATGCGTCTTCATCCCGTTGGTCTACACTCACCACAAAACGTTGTTTGTCGCGTTTACCTACAAAAACTTTAGCCACTAATTCTTCGTCACCCAAGCGGCGATAACTGAGCAAATCTCTGCTCAAAAATGTTAAACCGGTGGTGGCAGACAGCGTCAAAACCAAAGCAATAACCCCCGCCATTGGCCGCCTACGCACTAACATCAAACTTAATAGACAAAGCAGAAACCCGGCACCACAAGCCGCATATAAAAATTGCTCAAGACTCATAAGTAGACTCCCCAGCTAACCGCAAGATCATACTTTCATGACCTTTTCTCGCAACTCTGCCAGCGAGTCTTCTGCAAGGCGAAGTATTTGATCATCGGCTACATAATGGCGGCCTAACTCGTTCAGGTAATACTCGATGCTGATCATGGTGTCGGCCAGTGTTTCTAAGGTTTTATTATCTTCACTGATTTCAATATTACTGCGGTGAACAAATCGGTCCATAAACACCGCAGCCGCCCGCATAACTTCCGTTATTTTGGGCATGTTCATTAGCTTAAACGCCCCTCTGACTGAGTGCAGTAAATCTGGCAACGTGCCAATATGAGTTGCATCATAGCCGGAGTCTGCGTAGGCAGAAATCGATCGTTTGACCAAGCTGATGATGTCTTTAGACTCTTGAATAACAATATCTCGTGCTATCGCCAGTTGATTATCAGTGTTAATTCGATCTATTTTTACGCTGTCAAGATCGGCCAGGTCGCTGTAGTTAAGCTGGCGGCGATCAATTTGCGCCAGGCTGCTCTCAATAAAAAGCAGGGACTCGGCTAATAACGCCAAATCGGCCTGTTTATTATCTAGCGGTTGGCCAATTAAGCGGGCAAGGCTGCCATTGTGCTCGACCAGCATGGTCGCCAAACTTGGCAGATTAAGCAGTTTCAAGACATCGCTACTTTGCTTCAGAAGCTGCATCAGGGGTTCAATTTCGTCTGTGTCCGAACGGCCATGCTGGGCTAACAGCTCAAGAATATCTCGCGCATGGCGTAACTCACCCCGAAGTTCATTCAGCACTGACGAAACCGTATCGTAGCTTAGCCCCAGCATTTGTTGGCGCATCTGTTGAAGCTCGGCGTCAGAAAGCGCCTCTGGCTGGAGGCCCGCCGCAGCCATAACTCGATGACAAAGCCCTTCTTTAACGGAGGACAGCTGCAACAAGTAGCACAACTCCCGCTCTAACAGCTCGTTACCAACACGCCGGCCTTTTAACTTTCCGCGCATTTGACCTTCTAATGCACCCAATACCCGTTTCCGCTGGGCGGAAAGCTCTAATCCCCCCTGGGCAAAGGCATCCATTAAGGCATTTGCCAGCAACCAAAACCGCTGCTCGGGGCCGGGCTCTATCACGGCACAGAGTCGGCGCAGCGCCCTGGACATTAATTCAACATGCGGCTGAAGCTTGTTGTCACGCAAGACCCCAAGCAAGCCAGTCTGATAAATTTGTCGTTGTCGAGCAAAATGCTTGATCAATAACTCAGGGGCAAGCGCTTGGCTTTTTACCCTGAGCTTAGAATCTCGGCTAAACAAGCTGGACTCTTGGGTATTAAAATAGTTGTCTGGCAGCAAAAATTGACCGTGGGCACTGCGCAGCTCATTCGCATGGGGTAAGGCCATGATGGGTATATCGGCCTTGTTGCTTTGAACATATTCCAAGTATCGGGGCAGCACAAAAAATGCCGTAGACAGTGCGTTGAGTTGGGCCTCTGGCACCGCTTCTGTTTTGTCGAGTATGCTCCGACAAAGAAACCGCATTTCGTCAGCAATCAGTGCCGCGCCGGGCACCTCCAGTAGGCGAAGTGTGCCGCCTATCTGGCGCAGATCAGTTTCACATTGGTTTAGCAGCTCAAGGCTATGGCGCTCAGCAAGAAAAGTCTCAAAGACATTGGTTGCTTTTTGTAGAGTATTACTTAGCTCTTCATAAACTAATGCTATGGAACTGGGATTGATCTCGATTCGAAGCGTCACCCGCTAACCTCACCGCCGTTCATTTTCATGTGGCGCTTTTAAATATGCATTTAAACTGCCGTTATATAAGACTATTTACCACCATTTTACTGTCTTTCACAGCGCCCTGATTTTGCCTCTCGTTATTATGAGCGTGTTTCACCTCGCCAAAGACAGTTGCCACCACTGGCTTTATCCACCGTTTCCAGCAACTTTTCATGCTCGGCCATTTCCGTTGCGCTGGCCCGAACCACTTTTAAAAGCGGTCGATTTGTCTCTAAACGACGAATGCCATCACTTTTCTCATTACTGCCCTCTTCCGACTCCTCTGCTGAGAGTGCCAACTTGGTTTGCCCCCCAGTCATTGCGAGGTAAACGTCAGCTAAAATTTCCGAGTCAAGCAAAGCACCGTGAAGATCACGCTGGGAATTGTCCACCATATAGCGCTTGCAGAGCGCATCCAGGCTATTGCGTTGACCGGGATGTTTTTGCCGGGCCATAACCAAGGTATCAACCACTGAGCAAAGCCCGGTGACGCTTTCTGGCCGCTGTATATGTTTAAGCTCTGCGTCGATAAAGCCAACGTCAAAGGGCGCATTATGAATAACCAGCTCAGCGCCGCGGATAAAATCTAAAAACTCGTCAACAATGGCAGAAAAAACCGGCTTATCTGCCAACATCTCATTGGTAATGCCGTGAACTTCAATCGCGCCCGCTTCGACCTCTCGGCCAGGATTAATATATTGATGATAATGACGGCCGGTGAGCCGTCGCCCAATCAGCTCCACACAACCTATCTCGATAATTCGATGTCCCTGAGAGGGATCGAGGCCTGTGGTTTCAGTGTCCAGGACAATTTGACGCATCAAACGTGCTCCGCTTCATCTATGCCTTTATTCGCCAAAGCATCAGCCAATTCATTCTCGGGATGACCACTGTGGCCTTTTACCCATTGCCAATCAATTTGGTGACGCTGAGATTGCTCATCAAGCAGTCGCCATAAATCAGCATTTTTGACCGGCTGTTTAGCTGCGGTTTTCCAGTTACGTTTTTTCCAGTTTTCGATCCACTCAGTGATGCCTTTGCGAACGTACTGGGAATCGGTGGTTAACACCACCTGACAGGATTGCTTTAACGCAGTGAGCGCCTGAATTGCGGCCATTAATTCCATGCGGTTATTGGTGGTTTGTTTTTCACCACCAAACAATTGCTTCTCTTTCCCATCCCAACGCAGCAAAGCGCCCCAACCTCCCGGCCCAGGGTTGCCACGGCAAGCCCCATCGGTAAATATTTCAACAACTTTGGGGGTCTGGGTCATTCTGGCCTCATGATTTGATATTGCGGGTGGCCCCAGCCATGGCGGGGTGCCGTAAAATTTGTGCCCGTTCTCGAAGTGAATCCACAGAGGGCGTTAATGGCGCCCGGTATTTTGTCGCGCTCAGCACAAAAACACCACCCATAAACGTCTTTGACGATAAGGCACTATGGTTCATACAAAAATCAGGCTTGTTTACCGGAATACGGTGAAAAGCGTAAGAGACATCATTCACCTCAAAACCCAGCAGCGACAACCAGTCAGAAATGCGATGAATACTAAGCCGGTGATTTTGCCACATGGCGCTACGCTTAACTCTGCCCAGTAGCCCCCGCAGCGCTAACAACGAATAGGGATTGATACCACAGACAACCACCTTGCCGTGGGGAACAATCACCCGCTCTATTTCTCTGAGCACCCAATGGGGGTTTTCAACAAACTCTAAAAGATGGTGGAGCACAACAACGTCTTGGGACTCGTTAGCAATGGGGAGCTGCTGAAAATCGCAAATAGCATCCAACACTTGGCTGAATCCATATTGAGCTGGACTCCCAAGATGATATTGTCGACGAAAATCTTCCGTCTCCAGTGGGCAGCCCTCCGGAATCACCGACAGCTTCAACAAGTTGTAATGGGCCACACTTGTTTCATGCACTGCCTGACAAATCAATGGCTGCTCTTCGTTCAGAATTGTGCGGCCCATTGGGGACTTAAACCACTGCCTCAGCGCAGGAAGCAAGACATCTGGAGAGTGTTGAGTACGCCATCTAGCCATTTATTGCCCTCCCTTCACGAAACATGAACTAGCACACAAGTTACTGGCCCTGATATTGCAAGATACAACGACCTTCTTTAACCTTGACGGTTATGATGAAAAACCTGATCTCGATTACGGCGATACCAGCGTTCAATGATAACTATATCTGGTGCTTAAGCCGGGACAAGCAAGCAGTCTTAGTCGACCCCGGCGAAGCCAAACCGGCGCTGGCAGCCCTTGAACGCCTGGGACTTAAGCTTACCGCAGTTTTGATTACCCATCACCACCCTGATCATGTGGGTGGATTGGCCGAGTTGCGTCAGCATTACCCCAGCATGGACGTGTTGGGGCCAAACAATGATATTGACGAAATTGAAACTCGGGTTGAAGAAGGCGCGACGGTCGAGGTGCTCAATAGTGTATTTTCGGTGATAGCGGTGCCCGGCCACACCCTTGATCACATAGCTTATTTTTGCCAAGACAACGTAGAGACCCCTAGCCTTTTTTGTGGCGACACACTTTTTGCTGGTGGCTGCGGTCGTTTGTTTGAGGGCAGCCCGGAACAAATGCTTGAATCGCTGTCCAAGCTCGCGGCGTTGCCAGCAGAGACACTAGTCTATTGCGCCCACGAATATACGCTCAACAATTTACGTTTTGCCCTAGCCGTTGAACCGGGCAACACAGAACTACAGCAACGCTTCAAAACAACACAACAACTTAGAGATCAAAACGTGGCCACCGTGCCATCAAAATTAGATCTTGAGTATAAAACCAATCCGTTTCTTAGGGTGCAGAGTCCAGAGCTACAACGTAATGTTGCCCATTGGGCAAATCTAAAAAACTGGACTAACACTGAAATTTTTGCGAACTTGCGGTCATGGAAAGACAGCTTTTAAGTCGCTACTAAGGATGGGATAGCGCTGATACGACAAATTATGAAAAACAATAACAGTTTAATCACAGTGACAATTCTCATGCTGGCTGCGCTTGCAAGCGCCTGCGCGCCGGTGCAGCAAAATCGTCGCAGTGAAGCCGCACCATCCCATAAGATCAAAGCACACTGCAGTAACACAGGCAGTATTCGCAACGGAAGTTGCGAATTAGTAGGTATTTCTGAAGAAAGAGTGCTTCGTAATAAATCCGCCAAAAACTACCGATACGACGGTAAAGCCGTATCTAAATCGGCTGTTGTCAAAAAAGAAACGCCGCCCCCATCCGCTACGGCGCCCCAAGAATACGACTCTCTTTGGTTAAGACTCGGGGATTTAATGGAGCTCGAAGCGCTAGCCAAGCGTGCCGAGGTAGAAGATAAAGAAGAGTGGTATGCCAAACATCCATACTACTTAGGCAAAGTCAGCAAGCGCAGCTCTCGCTACATCCACTACATTATGTACCGGTTGGAAAAGCGCGGCTTGCCCTTAGATCTTGCGCTGCTCCCTATTGTAGAAAGTGCCTATGATCCACTGGCTTACTCCCACGGCCGCGCAGCCGGTTTGTGGCAGTTTATTCCCAGCACCGCAAAACATGTTGGGATAAAGCAGGATTGGTGGTTCGATGGTCGACGCGATGTCATTGATGCCACAGAGGCGGCATTAGACTACCTTGAAGCGCTAAACAAACGCTTTGATGGCGACTGGTTATTAACTCTTGCGGCCTATAATGCGGGTGGCGGCACCGTCAACAAAGCCATTCGTCGCAACAAAGGTTTAGGGCGAGACACCGACTTCTGGTCTTTAAAATTACCTAAAGAAACAAGAGATTACGTGCCAAAGTTCTTGGCACTTATCAAGATATACAAGAATCCTGCAAGCTATAACGTCAACCTGCCTACCCTCGCTGACGCGCCACATTTTGCGGTTGTTAACACCGGTAGCCAAATCGACTTAGCGCAAGCCGCTAAATTAGCCGATATCAGTGTTGATGAATTGTACCGATTAAACCCCGGCTTTAACCGGTGGATGACCTCTCCCGAGGGGCCTCACCGCCTGTTGATACCCAACAATAAAGCCGACATTTTTCGACAGCGACTCGCACAACTCCCCCCCGAAGA
Organism: Spongiibacter sp. IMCC21906; assembly: GCF_001010805.1. Taxonomy (NCBI): domain Bacteria; kingdom Pseudomonadati; phylum Pseudomonadota; class Gammaproteobacteria; order Cellvibrionales; family Spongiibacteraceae; genus Spongiibacter; species Spongiibacter sp. IMCC21906. The sequence continues at coordinate 2,263,331 of NZ_CP011477.1, forward strand.
CAGAATCAACTGGCAACAATACGCCGTTAAACGCGGGGACAATCTGACCAAAATTGCCCGCGCCAATCACGTTGATGTGGCAACCATCAAAGCCAATAACAAACTTAAATCCAATAATCTTCAAGTTGGCCAATTACTGCTGATTCCAGACTCCCTCAACGCCAGCGGCCCCTTAAGCGGCAATGACAGTACCGAACTCGTTAAACAGTTTTATACCGTCCGCCCCGGCGACACGCTCGGCCACATCGCTGAGCAACATAATGTATCCGTTAAAGAAATTACCAGCTGGAATAAATTGAAACGGAACGGTGTCATTCGTCCCGGTCAAAAACTTGCGGTCTGGGTCGAGAACGAAATCGATTCGCGAATGATCCGCAAAGTGGGATACAAAGTTCGTAAGGGCGACTCTCTCGCCCGCATTGCCAGTCGTTTTAAAGTAGAAATCAGCGACATTGTCTCTTGGAATAAAATCAATCCCAGCAAATATCTTCGCCCTGGCCAGTCACTGACCCTTTATGTAGACATCACTCGCGACGGACTTTGAGTTACTATGGCTGTTTTCTCATACACTGACTAAGCGAGACCTATGGCGGCTTACTTTCTTCGCCGATTTCTTCTGATCATCCCCACCTTTATTGGCATCACCTTACTGGTGTTTGCCATCACGCGGGTCGTACCCGGTGGCCCCATCGAAAGAATGATGACACAGGCGCAATTGGGCGGTGAAGCGGGCTCCCTCAGTCGTGGGCAAAACAGTGGTGGCAGCCTTTCTGAAGACCAGCTAAAGGAGTTAGAACGCTATTACGGCTTTGATAAACCCGTGCTGGCCAGCTACGTGGGGTGGCTAAAGAATGTCGTGCAGCTGGATTTGGGCTTATCCACTCGCTACCAAGACCCGGTCTGGGACATCATTAAAGAACGTTTTCCGGTGTCACTGTTTTACGGTATTACCACCCTCATTCTCACCTATGCGGTCTGTATTCCCCTTGGCCTATTAAAGGGAATGCACCATGGTGGCCAATTTGATGCCTGGTCCTCAGCGGTGGTGTTTTTTGGCTACGCCCTGCCCAGCTACGTCATTGCTATCGCCCTTATCTCCTTATTTTCCGGCTACTGGGATATTTTCCCTCTGGGCGGTTTTGTCAGCGATGATTTTGATGAAATGACGCTTTGGCAGCGCAGCCAGGATATATTTCATCATGCCGTACTACCCCTTATTGCCTATACCGCAGGCAGTTTTGCCGTTACCACCTTTATGATGAAAAACGCGCTGATGGACAACCTATCGGCAGACTATATGCGAACCGCCAGCGCAAAGGGGCTGGGGCGCGGCCAAGCGGTAAAACGTCATGCCATGCGCAACAGCTTGATTCCCATCGCCACCTCCTTTGGCAACAATATTTCGCTGTTAATCGGCGGCTCGTTTCTGATCGAAACCATTTTTAATATTGATGGTATTGGCTTGCTCGGTTACGAGGCGATATTAGAGCGGGACTACCCCATCGTAATGGGCATTTTGGTAATTTCATCGCTGTTGTATATGGTGGGAAATATTCTTTCAGATATCTGCGTCGCATTGGTCGACCCCCGTATTCGCTTTGGGGGGCCGAGTAAATCATGAGCCTGTTTACCCTAAAAAATCCTGTTGCCAAAAAACGCTGGCAGCGCTTTAAGCAGAGCCGGCGGGGTTATATTTCGGCCTGGCTATTATTAATTCTCACCGTATTGAGTCTAGGTGCCGAACTGCTGGCCAGCAACAGAGCCTTAGTGGTGCAGTATGAAGGCGCGCTGTATTTTCCGACCTTTGGTGATGTCCACAGCGGTGAAGACTTTGGTTTGGATTACGCCTACGAAGTCAATTATCGGGAACTAAAGGCCACGTTTCAGGCTGAGGGCCAGGGCAACTGGTTGCTCATGCCGCCAATCCCCTTTAGCCCATTAGAAACCGACTTGGTGGCGGGTGACTTTCCGCCCCATGCGCCCTCGATTGATAAAGCCCACTACCTAGGCACCGACACCAGCGGTCGAGACGTGGCGGCAAGGCTTATTTATGGCTTTCGCATTGCCATTCTGTTCTCGATTGCGCTGTTGGTACTGAACTACAGCGTCGGGGTGAGTATTGGCTGTCTGATGGGCTTTTGGGGCGGGGCCTTTGACCTGCTCTTTCAGCGAATTATCGAGATTTGGTCCAATATTCCCTTTTTGTATGTGATCATGATCGTTGCCTCCATCATCACGCCCACATTCTGGACCCTGCTGTTTATCATGGCCTTCTTTGGCTGGACGGCAATGACCTGGTATATGCGCACCGCCACCTACAAAGAAGTCGCGAGAGATTATGTGATGGCAGCCCGCGCCTTGGGCGCCTCTGGCAGCCGTATTATGTTCAGGCATATTTTGCCGAACAGCGTCTCTACTCTAGTCACCTTTGTGCCCTTTTCTGTTGCCGCTGGCATAACCTCGTTAACGGCCTTGGACTACCTTGGCTTTGGGCTGCCGTCGCCAACGCCAAGCTGGGGCGAACTGCTCAAACAAGGCACAGAAAATATGGAATCCATTTGGATTGTCGGCTCGGTTGTCGTCGCAATGACGGTTATCTTAATGTTGGTAGCCTACGTGGGTGAAGCTATCCGCGACGCCTACGATCCTAAACAATTTAGTTATTATGAATAGTTTTTTACGGTTTACCGTTTTTATCGCCGGGTTATTATTGGCATCAATGAGTTGGGCCGAACCCGCGCCACTGCCAACAAAACTGCCGGATACGCTTCATTGGAAAACCAACAATGACGACCCTATTTTTGCCAGCCCAAAGGCTAAACGCGGCGGCAGGTTCAGGAGTTTTATCACCAGCTTTCCACTTACGCTGCGCTTAGTCGGACCAGATTCTAACGGCAGTTTTGCTAATTATTTGCGCGCCAATAATCTAAGCCTGGTGGGTATTCATCCCGATACGCTAAACCCCATCCCAGAACTTGCTACCCACTGGGCTTTTGGTGATGACGGCCACAGCATTTTTTACCGGCTTGATCCCGATGCTCGCTGGTCTGACGGCACCCCCGTCACCGCCGATGACTATGTTTTTGCGCTCAAATTTATGCGCTCCAAATTTATTCTCGCACCGTGGTATAACAACTATTTTTCAGAGGTGATTACCGAGCTGGTTAAATACGATGACTACACCATTGGCATTACCGGCTCCGTGGCCAAACCTGCCGATGAAATGCTATTTGAAATCAGCATGTCGCCAGTGCCCGAACATTTTCATCAGCTGAATGAAACCTGGGTCAGAGATTACAACTGGCGCGTAGAACCCAACACCGGCCCCTACCAGATCAGTGAAGTTCGCAAGGGAAAATATGTAGAATTCACCCGCAAGCAGCACTGGTGGGCGGATAAAAAGCGCTACTTTCAATACCGGTTTAACCCTGAGCATATTAAAGTCAAAGTGATCCGGGATATAAATATTGCTTACCAATACTTTCGCAAAGGCGAGTTAGAGAGCTTTCCGCTGCTTATGCCGCATTTTTGGCATAAAAAAGCCCAAGGTGATATCTATAAGCAAGGCTACGTCGGCAAGATTAAATTTTACAACGATGTTCCCCAACCTATTACGGGCTTGTTTCTTAACGAAGACAGCAAACCCCTTGACGACAAACTGGTACGTTACGGCCTCGCCCACGCATTGAATGTGCAAAAAGTCATCGACACCGTACTCCGTGGTGACTACGAACGGATGCAAACAGCCCATGAAGGTTATGGGGATTACAGCAACACCGACATTCGCGCCCGCCGGTTTGATCTTGCCAAAGCAGATGACTATCTGGATGAAGCCGGTTGGGACAAACGCGGCCCCGACGGCATTCGGGTTAAAGAGGGTGAGCGTTTAAGCATTCGTATCACCTACTACAACAGCGGCCATAATGACCGTCTCGTGATTTTGGCCCAAGAAGCCCGTAAAGCGGGCATTGAACTGAAGTTAAACTTGCTGGATGCCTCCACGGCGTTCAAGCAGATTTTAGAGAATAAGCATCAGGCCGCCTGGATGGCGTGGTCCGGGGCTGGTCTGTCACCGCGGTTTTGGGAGTTCTACCATTCCACCAACGCCCACAAACCCCAAACCAATAATGTCACCAACACCGATGACCCGGTGATGGATGAGAAAATTATGGCTTACCGCAAAGCCACCGACAAAGCCACTCGGGTGCGTCTAGCCCACGAGTTAGAACAAATGATTCACGATCAAGGCTCTTACATCCCTACCTTTAAAGTGCCGTACACCCGCGAAGCATTTTGGCGATGGCTAAAGTTGCCGGCCTTTCATGGCACCCGCACCAGCGACCAACTGTTTTCACCCATGGGCGGCAGCGGCGGCTTATTCTGGATTGATGAAGACGAAAAAGATCGTATAGAAGCCATGAAAGACGACGGCGAAAAATTACGCCCCGCGCCGTTGCTAATTCTGGACGAAACCTGGAAACGCGATAAATGAGCCTTCTGGAACTACAAGATCTGGCGGTGGAAATCCGAGACGACAGCGGCTGTTACCGGGAGCTGGTTAGCGGCGTGTCCCTGGCGATAGCACCGGGAAAAACCTTGGGACTAGTGGGTGAATCCGGCTGTGGCAAAAGCCTTACCGCCATGTCGATACTCGACTTGCTCCCCAAGCCCCAGGCCAGGCTCAGCCGCGGCAAGGTTTTTTATCAGCAACGCCAAATCAATGGTCTGGCACCAAAACAAAAAGCCCAAATCAGAAGTGGTGAAATTGCGGTCATTTTCCAAGACCCCATGAGCGCCCTAAACCCGGTACAGCGCATTGGCCATCAAATTACCGAGGCGCTAACACTGCATTTTCCTAAACGCAGCAAGTCAGCCAACCGGCAACGGGCCATCGAGCTACTTCTTGAGGTTGGCATCCCCGCTGCCGCCGAGCGCATCGACGCCTACCCGCACCAGCTATCAGGGGGAATGCGCCAGCGGGTCATGATCGCCATGGCACTCAGCTGCGAGCCTAAAATGCTCATTGCCGATGAGCCAACAACAGCGCTGGACGTTACCATTCAAGCTCAAATTGTGCAGTTACTAAAACGCCTGCAACATGAAAAAGGCATGGCGATGCTGTTTATTACCCATGATTTGGCACTGGTCTCACAACTCAGCGACGAAATCGCAGTCATGTATGCGGGGCAGCTCGTTGAACAAAACCGTAGCAGTGACATTTTTAATCGCCCTCGCCACCCTTATACTAAGGGTTTACTGGCAGCACTGCCCGGCGGTGCCCGCGCGCCAAAAAGTCGACTGCAATCACTTGAGGGCCTCGTTCCCTCGGTGGATGCCATGCCTAAAGGCTGCCGCTTTGCTAATCGTTGCAGCCACGTCACCGCTATTTGCCGTGAAGATAACCCTAGCTTAGAAACCGTTGTCGATGGCGCTGCCGTTGCTTGTCATCACTGGCGGGAGATCGTGGCATGAGCGACATTTTATTAGAAGTTGACGATCTGAAGCTGCACTTCCCCCAGAAATCCGGCTTGTTTTCTGGCAAGCCAAAAAGTGTCAAAGCTGTCGATGGCGTCAGTTTCTCTATTCAAAGCGGCGAAACCCTTGGTTTAGTGGGCGAATCCGGTTGTGGGAAAAGCAGCCTGGGTAAGGCGTTATTAAACCTGCACCGGCCCACGGGTGGCAGCGTTCGCTATCAAGGCCGCAATATAGCAGGTTTGTCCGACCGAGAGATGCGCCCTCTTCGTCGCGATCTGCAGATGATTTTTCAAGATCCTTTTGAGTCACTCAACAGCCGTCACACCGTTGAATCCATCATCGAAGAACCCCTGCAAATCCATAAAATCGGTGATCAAGCGAGTCGAAAAAAACGCGTCCAACAATTATTGGAGCTAGTCGGCTTACCTGACCGGGCCGCCAATAAATATCCCCATGAGTTTTCTGGTGGGCAGCGTCAACGTATTGGAATCGCCCGGGCCATCGCCCTAGAGCCCAAATTATTAATATGTGATGAACCGGTATCGGCCCTCGATGTATCGGTACAGGCGCAAATTCTCAATTTGCTCATCGACATACAACAGGAGCTGGGCTTAGCCATGTTGTTTATATCCCACGACCTTTCGGTGGTGCGGCATATGAGCGATCGAATTGCAGTGATGTACTTGGGCAAGCTGGCCGAGCTTGCCCCTGCCGAAACGGTTTACCAGCAACCTCGCCACCCTTATAGTCAGACGTTGTTGTCTGCGCTGCCTGTGATAGGTAAACCGGCTGAGAACCTGGTGATCGCTAAAGGCGATTTACCTTCGCCACTAGCGCCGCCACCCGGCTGCCGCTTTCACACCCGCTGCCCTTACAAGAAAGACCATTGCGCAGAGGCAGAACCGGTTTTACAAACACGCGCCCAAGAACAACACTGGACGGCTTGTCACTACTGGCCTGAGATTGCATCTGCAACATAAGCTTAACCTGTACGTCTGTGTATGCTCGGTGCTCCAGCGTTGCGGATTGCCTATGAGCAAGTACGTCGATAAAAATCCGATATATCACAGAGTACTAGCAATGCTCCCTAGCCCGGTCCGGCAACAATGTTTTGCTATAACTGCAATGGTTTTTGTTACTGACGACGCGTTACAATGGGGGAATCTGTTGTTTAAGTCGCCTCGAATATGAAACTGCCACCCGTCGAATCTGTTGATTTACCCTACGACCTTAGTTCCCGCCCTATCCCCGCCCAGCTGCCTTACGGACAGCGTTTGGATATGCGCAAGCTGCCCTTTAATCGCGCCCATAACTTCCGCGACATCGGTGGTTACCAGACCACAGATGGCCGAAGCATAAAGTGGGGAATGGTATATCGCTCAGACAAACTCTCACGGCTCAGCGAGGACGATCAAGGTTTTCTTGAGCGACTTGGGATTCGCAGAGTGATCGATTTTCGATCAGATCAAGAGCGGAGAGAATCGCCACACAGCTTACTACCCAATTCGAAAATCGCGATTCACCCCATGCCCGTTTCGGTGGACGCCGCGCAAGTAGAAATTATCTCTCGACACTTACAAGAACAAAATTCAACGCCTGAGCAAATGGGACGCTTTTTAATTGAAGCCAATCGAGAAATGGTTGAGCGGTTTTCTGATACCTTCAAAAACTGGATTCAGCAATTACTCGACGAAAATAATTACCCCCAAGTTTTCCACTGCACGGCCGGCAAAGACCGCACAGGCTTTGCTGCAGCAGTGTTGCTTACAGCGCTGGGGGTGTCCCGCGAAACCATAATGGACGATTATTTAGCGACCAATCACTTTACAAAAATACGTATTGAACAAGCCGTTCGGTTTCTCGCCGACCACAGCCTATATCAGGTGAACAGCGATGTCGTCAGAGCTCTATTTGGCGTCCAGCCCCGTTATCTCAATGAAGCTTTCAAGGCGATGGAAGAAAAATATCATAGCGTTGACGAATATCTGGAAGTGGGTTTGGGCATTGGACCTGCCGAGAAAGCACGTTTACAAGCCTTGTTACTGGAAGAGCCACAAAGCTAAGTGAGCAGCAATACTCTTTTCCAGTCACCCTTTGGCGAACTCCAGCTGCTGCGACGCCCCCGGCGCCCCAACGAAGTCTTGCAAGCCTGGGACGCAGCAGATCATTACCTGCTCAAACACCTTGCTGAAACACCTCCGGCACCCGGCGCTCAAATTTTAGTAGTAAATGACCGCTTTGGTAGCTTGGCACTGGCTTTGATTAAAGCCGGTTTTCAATGTGATAGCTGGGGCGATTCGGCCGTAGCTCAACTTGCGGTGAACGAAAATGCGCAGCGAAATGATCTCAGCCCGCCAGGCTTGATTACAGGCACTGACGCCATCACCGCAAACTATGATCTGATTCTTTATAAGCTGCCCAAAAGCCATTCTTTGATGCAATATCAGTTGCAGATATTGACCGCCGCTTGCGAATCTAACGGGGAGATTATTGGTGCTGCGATGGCTAAGCATATCGATGCCGCTACCATCAACGTTCTCAATAAGCTTGTGGGTGACGCCCGGCCGGGGTTGGCATGGAAAAAGGCGCGATTAATCAACTTCCCCAAAGCGCCGGTAAATAGCCTGCCAGAAAACGATGCCAAAGCGCTTGAGGTTCCCGAGCTGGGGTTGACCCTCATTAACCGCGCCAATGTGTTTTCCAGAGGCAAGCTAGACCGCGGCAGTCGATTACTATTGGATTGTTATAAACGCCTATCCCTGCCCGCCAAACCACACATTGCTGACTTGGGTTGCGGCAATGGCTTGCTGGGTATTACCGCGCTGACAGGGTGGCCAGATGCATCAGTTCATTTTTTTGACGATTCATTTATGGCCATTGATAGCGCCACGCAAAATGTGCAGCGCAACCTGCCTGACAGCGCAGGCATGACTGAATTTACCGCCAGCGATTGTATGTTTAATTATCAGGGGCCGTCTTTTGACCTGGTGTTATGCAATCCCCCTTTTCATCAAGAATATGATCTTGGCGATCAAATTGCCCGGCAGATGTTCGCGGACAGTCACCGCCAGCTTAAACCCCGCGGCCAGCTCTGCGTGGTTGGCAACCGGCACTTGGGCTACCATCAAATTCTGAAAAAACGGTTTAGCCAGGTCGAGCTAATCGGGTCTGACGCAAAATTTGTAGTGCTGTTGGCCCGACGTTAACACAAGGTGCAATTTACCTTTCTAGTGCCCATTAACGACTCAATAACACCAACGATTCCATGTGCTGACTGTGGGGGAACATATCCGCAGCGACCGCAGCCTCGACCTTAAACCCTCCATCACAAAGTGCCTGTAAATCCCGTTTTAAACTGCCGGGATCGCAGGATACGTAAGCGATGATTTTGAGTGATTTTTTAGTCGCCAAATATTCGCAAAGCAACTTTGCTCCCGCCCGGGGAGGATCAAGAACAAGCTTGTTAACCCCTTGGGGCAAAATCAATTGCTCGCCATCAAACAGATCAACTTTGCGGAAATCGATAGTTAAACCCGCCGCGTCCGCTTGCTGTCGGGCACGTTCGATCATTGCCTCGCCAGCATCAAAACCGATAACGGTCGCCCCGCTAGCTGCTAGCAATTTGCTGAAATTTCCCAAGCCACAGAAATAATCGGCTATTCGCTCTCCCGATTGGGGCGAAAGCCACGCTGTAATGGTCTCCAAAATTTGCCAATTGATAGTCTGATTTACCTGGGTAAAGTCCCCCGGCAAAAACTGCAGTTGTTGTGACTGGGGTAAGGAATACGTCAACGGCTGGGCGGTAGGACTCAACCACCGGTGGTCTGCGCTGCTTGCCTCGTAAACCGTGATGCCCTCTGCCAATGCAGCAACTAATCCTGAAAGCAGTTTGTCACTGGGCCGGTTTCGCTGCAGAATTTTTATGCCGATATGATCATTGTCGCCCAGCGCTAATTCCAACTCACTGGGGCCGGCAGTGTCCAGATAAGCAAGTAAGCTCGCCCGGTGTGTTTCAAGGGCATGATTTAACGGCTCGGCCAAAATTGGGCAGTGATCGAAGGCAATAATGTCGTGACTGCCCTCGGCTTTAAATCCCAGCTGCCCACGGCGATAACTTAGTCGAGCGCGATGCCGGTATCCCCGGTCATCACCGCTAAGCAACGGTATATCATCAAGCTCCACACTACTATGGCTTGGTAGGGCTGACAGCAACTGTTGTAGTCGTCGCCGCTTATGCTGGCGCTGCTCATTAATACTTAAGTGTTGTAACTGGCAGCCACCACATTGCTCATACAGCTTACAGAATGGCTCAACTCGCTCAGCAGAGGCCTCCATACAATCCAGCATTTCGGCTTCATCAAAACGCTTTTGCTGTTTAAGCAACCGGGCAGATACTTTTTCACCTGCTAAGGCGCCTTTAACAAAGACGAGCTTACCGTTAATACGACCGATACCTCGACCTTCGTCAGACAGCCGCTCTATATCCATTTCAATCGGCGTTTGTGACGGTGTTTTCTGGGGCTTTTTAGTGGGTTTAAAGCCACGCCCTCGAGCTGATCTAGCCATTATCGAACGCCATTATTCGGGGTAAATGCCCGGTATTGTTGCAAACATTGCTGCTTTCTTTTGTGTAATTGCCGTTGTTGTTGGGGCGTTTCAGCGCTGGCCGTAGCCAGTTGATCGCAGGGCAGCCGCGAATAATCTTCACTATCAATCACACGGATTTGTGGTGTCCATTTGCGAACAGGTCCTTGTTCAGCACCATCACTAGGGGCCCCTGCCCAGCTGGGCAGACTAAAAATGACTAACAAACATCTGAGGTAAAACAAGGGAATCATCCAACCGCGAGGAGTTTTTTGCCATTTTACTGTTTAAATCCCCTGCTTTGCATTTATTTGCGTGGCTGATGCGTTAAAATGCCCGGCTCTTTTTATTTTGTTGTTTATCTGATTTGCGAAGGCCTTATGTCTAAACCCATTATTGAGAATCTCAACGTTGAAGCGCAGGAAGTGCTTATTACGCCCGCAAGGCTTAAAGCTGCCCTGCCCATGAGCGATAGCGCCCGCGAGTTAGTGTCCCAAAGCCGCCAAACTATTCGCGACATCCTTGATCGCACTGATCACCGCATGTTTATCGTGGTCGGCCCCTGCTCTATTCACGACACAGACGCTGCGCTGGACTATGCCCAACGTTTGAAAAAACTGGCTGATGAAGTCAGCGACACACTGCTCATTGTGATGCGCGTGTATTTTGAAAAACCCCGGACTACCGTGGGCTGGAAAGGCTTGATCAACGATCCACATTTGAACGATACCTTCAAAATTGAAGAAGGTTTAAATATCGGCCGCAAATTGCTAATGGATATTACTGAAATCGGCCTGCCGACGGCAACCGAGGCTCTAGACCCTATTTCGCCACAGTATCTGCAGGATTTTATTGCTTGGTCAGCGATTGGTGCGCGCACCACCGAATCGCAAACCCACCGGGAAATGGCCAGCGGCCTGTCTTCTGCCGTGGGTTTTAAAAATGGCACTGACGGCGGCATTTCTGTCGCCATGAATGCCATTGGCTCTGCGGTACACCCCCACCGTTTTCTGGGCATTAATGACGATGGCCAAGTCGCGGTGATTCATACTCGCGGCAACGCCTACGCCCATGTGGTATTACGTGGTGGCAGCGCTGGCCCAAACTACGATTCGGTACATATCAAACTGTGCGAAGAAGCACTGGAAAAAGCCAACTATCCAGTCAATATCATGGTGGATTGCAGCCACGCCAACTCCAACAAAAACCCCGCCCTGCAGCCATTGGTTGTAGAAGATGTGGGCAACCAGATTTTAGAGGGCAACAAATCCATTGTCGGATTAATGATTGAAAGCCACTTAAAACCGGGCAATCAGAGTATTTCCGCTGACCTCAGCCAGCTTCAATACGGTGTTTCTGTTACCGATGGCTGCATTGGTTGGGACGACACCGAGGCGACACTGCGTAAACTTCGTGACAAAGTGAAAGATGCATTGCGTAGCCGCAACAGCTGAGGCAGCAAATGTTTATTTTGAAAAGCGTCCTGATTGGGCGCTTTTTTTTGATCTGAAATTTAAGCTACCGCGTAAGCAAGGTTGCTTCTATACCATCTATGGCTTTGCCCCGTTTTTTTACGGGGCTTTTTTTGCCTAGCGATAACTGACGCCCTATTTGTAAAGTGCCAATTCCGCATATAGACCACAGTGATCAGACAGGTTTTGCCAAGGTAAACCGCTCAATCGACGGCCTTCAATAACATCAAATCCTCGAAAATAGATTCTATCCAATCTCAGCATGGGACGTTTTACAGGAAAGCTTCTCACTGGCTTGCCATTAAGCTGAGTAAATACCTCTTTTAGCCCCATCCGTCGCTTAAAGCGCTGGTGAAGACTGCCCGTCCAATCGTTAAAATCGCCGGCAATAATGAGTGGCGCCGATGCCGGAACGCGCTGGGCGATAGCTTTCTCCAGCAGGCGAAATTGCTGGTGGCGTTCCCAGCCAAGCAGTCCCATATGCACGCACACCAAATGGATACCCGGCTCGATCTCAGTAAATAACAAACCCCGCTGGGAGCGGCGATAAAGGGAAACATCGACATTATCCGAGCTGAGTATGTGATATTTACTCAGAATGGCATTGCCATGATGGCCGTGGTCATACACCGCGTTTTTGCCATAGGCATAGTGAGGCCAAATGGTATCGGCAAGATATTCAAACTGACTGTCGTCAATCCAATTATTAACAGCACTGGCATGCTGTTGGTTTTCGCCTACCACTTCCTGAAGAAACACAATATCGGCATTAACCGTGCGAATGCTGTCGCGGATTTCATCCAATAAAAACCGCCGATTTGCTGAGCAAAACCCCTTGTGAACGTTATAGGAAAGAATTCGCATCAATGGTCTAGGTCGGGTGGCAGGCTTTGAGCTTGTTCTGGCTTCCGCACCAACAGGGATCATTTCGGCCCAGTTTTACCGGTGGCAGGATATCGCCGTCCAAATACAGCCAATGACCCTTTTCCCGAACAAAACGAGAGCGCTCATGCAGCTGGCCGGGCTTATCTTCTTCGTCCACATAAAAAGCTACAAACTCTACCTCACCACGGTTTTCGGTATAGGCAGGGGCATCAATAATATCCAGGCGCGTCCAGCGAATACCTGCAAAGCTGGATTTAAGTGTGGTTTCATCCTCATTAATCCGGCGGCTGTGATGCCAAGTGGATATCAGATAACCGTGGGCTTTGCGGGCGAATGCCACAAAGCGTGAGCGCATAAGCGCTTCTGGGGTTTGGGCTACATCAATGCCTTGTAACAGCGGGCAGCAGCATTCTTCGTAATCCAAACCAGAGCAACAAGGACAAGCAGACATCGTGTGTTATTCCACTTTTCCCGGGCTATCTGGAATCAAGGCGCTATCGGTGGGTTTCCAATCTGATGGCAACTTAATCGCCTCGCGGGTTTCCCGGTCAAAACCAACTAATACTGAGCGGCTGACGGTTGCACACTCGCCGTTGGCGTAGATGTGATGACAAACCGTCATGCTTTTGCTGCCTACGCGCTCACACCACGTGTCGACCACAACATGGTGGTCAAAACGGATCTCCTTCAACATATCCATTTTGACACTGGCGACAACATGGTTAGGGACTTCGCTGAACTCACGTACTTCCCGAAAGTAATCGACCCGTGCCAAATCAAAATACTGGGCATAAACACTATTAGAGACATGACCCAAGAAATCCAGATCCGAAAAACGAACCTGGATATCGGTACGGGTTTTGGGTAATTGCATGCTGTTTCCTATTATTGCTGCCAGCGACCCCACTGGCAGCATCGCGCCATTCTTTATTTGAAGTAGGCATTCTCGGTATTGCTGTGGTCGGTACTATCTTTGACCCCGGCCAGCTCAGGCACTTGCTCTAGCAAGGTTTTCTCGACACCTTCTTTCAGAGTCACGTCTACCATGCCACAGCCCTGACAACCGCCGCCAAATTTAAGAACAGCAAAATTGTCCTCGGTTAGAGTCATCAGCGACACCTCACCGCCATGAGCGGCCAATGATGGATTAATTTCGTTGTAGAGCACGTAGTTAATCCGGTCTTCGATAGGACTGTTTTCATCCACACGAGGCAACCGTGCATTGGGCGCCTTGATGGTCAACTGACCACCCATTCGATCTTTTGAATAATCGATAAGCGCATCGTCAAGAAAGGCAACGCTGCGCTCCTCGAAATACGCTTTAAACTTAGGGTATTCAACGACGATATCTTCGCCTTTGTCATCGCCCTCTCGACAGTAGGCGATGCAGGTTTCGGCTTTAGGCGTACCTGGCTGAGTAATAAAAATGCGTACACCAATCACGTCGTCCTGCTTAGAAAGCAGTTCTGCCAGATAATCCTGCCCAGACTCGGTAATCGTCATTTTCACGGGCATTTCCTGTGCAACGACTTCTTCGCTTGCCATATTCACCTCTTCATATCCCGCTGTTTTCGCAAACAATTTCATAGCCAGCGAGAGTATCTGCTAGAATTGTAGAGTTTAACACGAAGGCCATTGCCACCACAGCCTGCAATCCTTTGCCAAGACTTTTTATATCATCAGGATTTTCATGACCGACGCCAAACACCGTAGCGAACAATTGATCAATGCCCTCAAAGACCGAATTTTGGTGATTGATGGCGCTATGGGCAGCATGATTCAAAGTTATAACCTCACCGAACAAGACTATCGGGGTGAGCGTTTTGCCGACTATCACAAAGACCTCAAGGGCAATAACGACCTTCTCACTCTGACTAGACCCGATGTGGTTCGAGAAATTCACCAGGCTTACCTAGATGCAGGTTCTGACCTGATTGGCGCCAATACCTTTAACTCCACAGCCGTGTCCCAACAAGACTACGAACTGGGCAGCATTGCTGAAGAACTATGCGTTGAAGGCGCCAAAATCGCCCGGGAAGTCGCCGACGCCGCCACCGCAAAAAATCCAGACAAGCCCCGTTTCGTCGCAGGCATACTGGGGCCCACCCCCCGCACAGCGTCCATCTCACCCGACGTAAACGATCCCGGCGCTCGCAATATTACCTTTGACCAATTAGTTGAGGACTATTACGCCGCTACCCGAGGCCTGATCCAAGGTGGCTCAGATGTATTGTTAATCGAAACTGTCTTCGACAGCCTTAACGCCAAAGCAGCGGTGTTTGCAGTGCTGCAATACTTTGAAGATTCCAGTATTGAATTGCCCATTATGATTTCGGTGACCTTTCCCGATACCAGTGGCCGGACTCTGTCTGGGCAAACCCCCACCGCGTTCTGGAACTCTATTGCCCACGCCAAGCCTCTTATTATTGGCAGCAATTGTGGCAGAAGATTCAAGGAGATACGGCCTTTTGTTGAGGAATTAGCCGAAGCATCAGATTGTTATTTTAGCGGTCATTTTAACGCCGGCCTTCCCAATGAGTTTGGCGAATATGACGAAACCCCCGAAGACATGCACGACGAGTTACGGGACTTTGCCCAGCGTGGTTATTTAAATTTAATCGGCGGTTGTTGTGGCACCACTCCGGCGCATATCGAAGCCATTGCCAAAGCCGTAGAAGATGTTACCCCCCGTCCCCTGCCCCAGCGGGAACCCAAATGTCGCTTAGCGGGCTTGGAGCCATTTCACATTGGTTCAGATAGCTTATTTGTCAACGTTGGCGAACGCTGTAACGTCACCGGCTCAGCCGTGTTTAAACGCTTGATTTTAGAAAATGACTACGACGCTGCCTTATCGGTAGCCCGCCAGCAAGTGGAAAACGGCGCCCAGATTATCGATATCAACATGGATGAAGGCATGCTGGATGCCGAAAATGCCATAGTTACTTTTCTCAACCTTATCGCCTCGGAGCCCGATATCTCCCGGGTGCCGATTATGGTCGACTCCTCCAAATGGCATGTCATTGAAGCCGGTCTAAAGTGCATTCAGGGCAAGCCAATAGTTAACTCCATTTCGCTTAAAGAAGGGGAAGACGAGTTTCGCAAGCATGCCCGGCAGTGCCTGAAATACGGTGCCGCCGTGGTCGTCATGGCCTTTGATGAAGATGGTCAGGCAGACAGTTTTGCCCGCAAGTCTGAAATCAGTCGGCGCTCCTACAATATTTTGGTCAATGAAATTGGCTTTCCGCCTCAAGATATTATTTTTGACCCCAATATTTTTGCCGTGGCCACCGGGATCGAGGAGCACAACAACTACGCCGTCGATTTTATTGAGGCCACCGCCTTTATTAAAAAAGAACTGCCATACGCCTTGGTTTCCGGGGGTGTTTCTAATGTGTCGTTCTCATTCCGAGGTAATAACCCCGTCCGAGAAGCCATTCACTCGGTCTTTTTATACCACGCCATCAAGGCAGGCATGGATATGGGCATCGTCAACGCCAGTCAGCTGGCGATTTACGACGACCTTCCCTCCGAGCTGAAGGAAACTGTCGAAGACGTCATTTTGAACCGCCGGGATGACTCCACCGAGCGCTTACTCGATATTGCCGATAAATACCGGGGCGACGGTGGTGGTATTAACAGCAAAGAGGATCTAAGCTGGCGAGAGCTGCCGGTTGAAAAGCGCATAGAACACGCGCTGGTTAAAGGTATCACCACCTATATCGAAGAAGACGCCGAGCAGGCCCGTCAACAGGCCAGCAAACCCATTGATGTGATTGAAGGTCCATTAATGGATGGCATGAACGTAGTTGGCGACTTGTTCGGCGACGGAAAGATGTTTTTGCCTCAGGTGGTTAAATCCGCTCGGGTAATGAAACAAGCGGTGGCCTATTTAAACCCCTACATTGAGGCTGGCAAAGAAGTCGGTGCCAAGGCCAACGGTCGGGTGTTGATGGCCACGGTCAAAGGTGACGTGCACGATATCGGCAAGAATATTGTAGGGGTGGTACTGCAGTGTAATAACTTCGAGGTTATAGACCTGGGCGTGATGGTGCCCTGCGAAAAAATTCTAGAAACCGCAATTCGAGAAAAAGTAGATATTATTGGCCTCAGCGGCTTAATTACGCCCTCTCTCGATGAAATGGTCCATGTCGCCAGCGAAATGCAGCGTCAGGGTTTAAACATTCCATTAATGATTGGCGGCGCTACCACGTCTAAGGCTCACACCGCGGTTAAAATCGAGCCACAGTACAAAAACGACGGTACTGTTTATGTCCCCGATGCCTCCCGTAGCGTATCCGTGGCCAGTAACCTTATTAGCCAAGGCAACAAAGCCGGGTTTATTCAAGAGCAACGGGAAGAGTATGAACGCGTTAGAGTTCGTCGAGCCGGTCGCCAAATTAAAACCCGGATGCATCCTTACACCGAAGCCTGCAGCCGTCACTTTGTCACCGACTGGGAGAACTACACACCCCCTACACCAAGCTTTTTAGGTATCAAAGAGTTTACGGATTACCCGCTGGAAATCCTCAGAGAAACCATCGACTGGACGCCGTTTTTCATCTCTTGGGGACTGGCAGGCAAATACCCGAAAATTCTTAAGGACGACGTGGTTGGTGAAGCTGCTAGAAACTTGTTTGACGACGCACAAAAGATGCTGGACAAAATTCTTAGCGACAAAAGCTTACAGGCGAATGGTGTCATTGGCTTTTGGCCCGCCCAGCGACAAGGCAGCGACGATGTCGCTGTTTTCGACCCCGATACGTCCGAGCAATTAGCAACGCTTCATCATTTGCGTCAGCAATCAGTTAAACCCGATGACAAACCACAAATGAGTTTGGCTGATTACATTGCCCCCGCCGATAGCAAGGTTAAAGACTACGTCGGCGCCTTTGCTGTCACCACAGGACTTGGTGCAGACGAGCTAGCTCAAGCCTATGAAAAAGCCAACGATGACTACAGCGCCATCATGGTAAAAGCACTGGCCGATCGATTAGCAGAGTCCTTTGCCGAACATTTGCATTTGCGGGTGCGCAAAGAGTTTTGGGCTTACTCGCCCGATGAAGAACTCAGCAATGAAGAGCTGATTAAAGAGTCTTATCGCGGTATTCGACCAGCACCGGGCTACCCGGCCTGCCCTGATCATACCGAGAAAGAGACGCTTTTCTCTCTCCTCAAAGCAACCGAGAAAACCGGTATCAGCCTGACCGAACATCTGGCAATGTTCCCCGCCGCAGCGGTGAGTGGTTTTTATTACTCTCACCCCCAGGCACGTTATTTTGCGGTGGGCAAAATCAGCAAAGACCAAGTCGAGGATATTGCCCAGCGTAAAGGCATGGAATTTAAAGCCATGGAGCGCTGGCTTTCTCCAAACTTGGATTACGACCCCTAGAAAAGGCATAAGTGAGTTGCCCATAAAAAAGCCGCTTCGTATGTGGAAGCGGCTCCGTAAAACCTGACAACCTATATCAAGACGGGACAATTTGTCCCAGCTTAGCCAGGCATATGGCTCAACCAGTAAACAACGGTCGCCACAACCAAACTCAGAATGGCAACAGATGCAATGGCGTCTGCGGTGTTATCTTCACGAGCTTCTTGTTCTTTATCGGACATCATTCACCTCAATTTCGGCAATTCGTTAATGGGTAATGGAAAAAACTGCCGGGATTATAACAAGAAAATTTCTATGTCGCCGAGGCATATCAGCCGCTTCACTAAGCATTATTCAAAGAAAGCGTTATGAGACAGTCCCTTCTCGCCGTAAAATAGCTGCTAAAGATACCGAGAGGTGAATGTGATGACTGAGACACCCGACAAACCGCTGCAAAAGCCGCCCGGACCCTTTGCGGTTATTGGCAGCGTCGTAGCCGCTGCGTTTGGCGTGCAAAGCCGTAAAAATCGCGAGCGTGATTTTCAACATGGCCGATTCCGTAACTACGTTATCGCCGCCGTTCTTTTTGTGGTTGTCTTTATCGCTTCTGTCACCTCTATCGTTCGCTTAGTGCTTAGCCAAAGCTAAACGCACTTTGTTATCGGTTTAGCAGTTATCAGAAATCAGCAAAAACCGTTAGTTTCCTGAACCGCACTGCTTTAGCATACTCGCGCCCGTTATTGCGACAGCAATTGCGATAGGCTAACTCCGGGGGCAACAAGCCCTACTGACTATTTCACAAGGTAATTATGTACGTTTACGACGATTACGACCGCGCGATGATCAATCAGCGGGTAGACCAGTTTAGAGACCAGACCCAGCGCTACCTCGATGGCAAAATCACCGAGGAGCAGTTTCTTCCTCTGCGCCTGCAAAATGGTCTTTATATTCAACGCCTCGCGCCGATGATGCGTATTGCCGTGCCCTACGGCACCCTGAACAGCACTCAGCTGCGTAAACTGGCTCAAATCAGCCGAGATTACGACAAGGGCTATGCTCACATCAGCACCCGTCAAAATGTACAGCTGAACTGGCCACTGCTTGAAGAAGTACCAGATATTTTGCAAGAGTTGGCCAGCGTTGAGATGCACGCCGTGCAAACCAGTGGCAACTGTATTCGCAACGTCACCGCAGATCAGTTCTCTGGCGTTGCCGTAGACGAAGTAGAAGATGCCCGCCCCTACTGCGAAATTATCCGCCAGTGGTCTACCTTCCACCCTGAATTTGCTTTTCTGCCTCGCAAATTCAAAATCGCCGTCTGCGGTTCAGAAACTGATCGCGCTGCGGTAATGGTCCACGACATTGGCCTGCAAATTTTAAAAAACGAAAACAACGAAACGCGCTTTAGAGTGATTGTCGGCGGTGGTTTAGGCAGAACGCCAATTATTGGTCAGGTTATCCACGAATCACTAGAGCCCAAGCACCTGCTAAGCTACCTAGAAGCGATTCTGCGGGTTTACAACCAACTTGGCCGCCGGGACAACAAATTTAAAGCTCGTATCAAAATACTGGTTAAGGCTCTTGGGCCAGAAGCATTTAAAGAAAAAGTAGAATCGGAATGGGCAAATATTCGCGATGGCGATATGGTCCTCACCGAAGCAGAGATAGATCGTGCAAAATCTTTCTTCACTCGTCCCAACTACCAAACTCTTGAAAACCAAGACCTGCAAGCGATGGCGTTAGAAGGTCCTGACTTTGCTCGCTGGTTAAAACAAAACACGCATGAGCATAAGCAAGATGGCTACCGCATCGTCACCCTGTCGTTAAAACCGACTGGCATTGCCCCCGGTGATGTGACCGCCGAACAGCTAGAAGAGATTGCAGATTTGGGCGAACGTTATGGCTTTGGCGAAATCCGCACCACTCACCAGCAAAACATAGTGCTCCCCGATGTAAAACAGAGTGACCTGCTAACGTTGTGGAAAGAGTTACATGCCCTTGAGCTTGCCACCCCGACCATCGGCACTTTAAACGATATTATTTGCTGCCCTGGTGGCGATTTCTGCTCGCTGGCAAATGCGAAATCTATTCCCATTGCCGAAGCGATACAGCGTCGCTTTGATGACCTAGATTATGTTTACGACTTGGGCGAAATTGAGTTAAACATCTCTGGCTGCATGAATGCCTGCGGCCACCATCATATCGGCAACATTGGTATTTTGGGAGTAGACAAAAAAGGTCAGGAGTTTTATCAGGTTTCTCTGGGCGGTAGCCAGGGCTTAAACGCCTCTATTGGCAAAATTCTCGGGCCTTCTTTTGCGCAAGAACAAGTGCCCGACGTTATTGAAAAAGTGCTGGATACCTACGTTAGTCTTCGTCAACCAGAAGAGCCCTTCTCTGACACGTTTGCCCGTGTTGGCCTCGACCCATTTAAGGAGCGTGTCTATGCCTAAAATCATCAAAAACAATCAGCTCGTTGACGACAATTGGCTGCTGTGGCGCGACACTGAGTCCCTTCCGGAGCAAGGCCCAGTTATTGTTCCGCTCAAACTGTGGCAAGAACATAAAGCCAGTCTTAAAAAGCTGGATAATGTTGCAGTATTTTTGTCCAGCGACGAGTCACCAAAACTGCTGGCAGACGATCTTGACAACTTTGACATGATCGCCGTCGATTTCCCAAAGTTTGCCGATGGCCGAGGCTTTAGCTATGGCAGAGAACTGCGGGAACAACATGGATTTACTGGGGAGCTTCGTGCAATAGGCGATTTTATCCGCGATCAACTGTTCTTTTTGAAACGCTGCGGTTTTGACGCCTATGCACTGGACACAGACGATCTAGAGGGTGCCTTGGCCAGTTTTAATGATTTTAGTACTGGTTATCAAGCCTCAGTGGACCAACCCCTACCCTTATATCGGCGCAGATAGACTCACTCCCTGCAGAACCCAATGAGGCCGCAAATTTGCGGCCTTTTTTTATTCTCCAAATAAGCTATGTTATAGCTAAGAATCATAATTATATAAACGGGTTCAGTCAGTCCCATCTAAACGCAAGGCCACGAATGACGACAACACTCACCTTTTCATTTTTTATTATCTTCACTGGTGCGGCGCTACTTGCCACATTGGCCCTGTATACTCGCCAGCCACTGTTAATGGCTTATATCGCCCTAGGGGCCGCAGCGGGCCCTTATGGGGCGGCATGGGTCAGTGATGTGCAACTGCTTGCTGAAATCGCCAGCATTGGTATTTTATTCCTGCTGTTTTTACTTGGGCTGGATATGCAGCCCAGCGCCCTAGTCAAAACGCTACGCAAAACCACGGTGGTTGCCCTACTCAGTTCTCTTGCTTTTGCCGCTGTGGGTTTTAGCCTCTGCACGGCCTTTGGATTTAGTATGCAAGAGAGCCTTATTGCCGGTGCGGCCATGATGTTCTCCAGCACCATTATTGGCATCAAACTCCTTCCCACTACCGTGCTGCATCATCGTATTACTGGCGAACTCATGGTTGGCCTGTTGCTGCTTCAAGATTTAATTGCGATCTTTGTTTTATTGGTTTTATTCAGCATGAGTAGTGGCAGCTTTTCTGCCATGGCTTTTGTAAAAACCCTCGCAGCACTACCCATACTGGTTGGCTTTGCCTTTCTCACAGTCCGGTATTTATTATTGCCATTACTACAGCGTTTTGATCGCTTTCATGAATACATATTTCTACTTGCCATTGCCTGGTGTCTCGGTTTAGCCGAACTGGGGCATCAGCTGGGTTTATCCGCAGAAATGGGCGCATTTCTAGCGGGTATCAGCCTAGCAACCAGTCCAATATCCCAATACATCGCAATCAATTTAAAACCGCTGCGAGATTTTTTTCTGATTTTGTTTTTTTTCTCGCTCGGTGCCCGATTCGACATCGGTTTACTGAGCAGCATCATTCTACCCACGCTATTACTTGCAACACTGATGCTGGGTGGTAAACCAGTGGTATATCGTTTTTTGATGAAGACAATGACAAGAAGCAAGGCCCTGGCTTGGGACCTTGGTTTTAGAATGGGACAGATCAGTGAGTTTTCTTTACTGATTGCCTATGTCGCAGCAGAGCAAAAATTGATAAGCGACGAAGTGTCTCACTTGATTCAAGCGACCGCCATTATCAGCTTTGTGGTGTCATCTTATATTGTCGTGCTAAATTACCCGACGCCGATCGCAATATCAGATCGTCTGCGCCGGGATTAACTAAACTAGTTGAACAATACTGAGAAAGTCACCGGTACAGTTAATGCTATGCTGTTAAGACCGGCAAGACTACGCAGCTTGCCCACGCCTTTTATCAAGTCAAAACTTCTCACATCGACAAACCCTGGCGCAATTGTGGTGGCAGAATAGCTGCCATCACTGCTTTTAGTAACCAAAATATCAAAGTCCAGCTTACCCACGTTACCATTTAACGCGAGCTCACCACTCAAGCTAATTTGCTTTTGCTCACCCGCTTTCAATACGGTCAGTTCAGTCATATCTAACTTTGCTGTATAAACGGCTTTGCTAAACTCTTCGGTTTTGAACAGATATTTGCGCACCCGCTCATCCCGTATTTCAATGCCCGTATTAACACTGGCAAGAGGTACGGAAATTTGTGCATCACCTTCTGCGCTCAAGCTACCCGAAAGCTCATCAAACGTGAGCACTTCGGAAATGGAGTCGTTTTTAATACTCACGAAATACAGTGCCGACTCGTCAGTCTGGAGCTCCAATGCTTGTGCGGCAACGAGTGGCAAGCTCAAAACCAAGGCCGAGATAAATCGCTTCATTTTTTCTCCTTTCACGCAGAAGTGCGAATAGCATCTAACAGGCTGAATTTGTTAAGAACATTTTCAAGGCAGTAAGTGCCTGGCAAGTGTCGTTTATTGTCACTATTAGAAGTTTTACCTTATGCGTGGCGTTAACTCAAGATACACCTTTGATAGGCAAAAAAAAGCCCAGCATAAGCCGGGCTTCACAAAATGATATTAAGGCGACGTTGTTATTACAACGCGCTATCCATTTCAGGAAGAACATCAAACAAGTCAGCAACCAGACCGTAGTCAGCTACCTGGAAGATAGGAGCATCTTCGTCTTTGTTAATGGCAACAATGATTTTTGAGTCTTTCATACCGGCCAAATGCTGGATTGCTCCAGAGATACCAACCGCAATATACAAATCCGGAGCAACGATTTTACCCGTTTGCCCTACCTGCATATCGTTAGGAACAAAGCCCGCATCAACCGCAGCGCGCGACGCACCAACACCAGCACCCAGTTTGTCGGCAACTGCATATAGCAAACCAAAGTTTTCGCCGTTCTGCATACCGCGACCACCAGAAACCACAATGCTAGCAGCTGTCAGTTCAGGACGATCACTCTTCGCCAACTCTTCTTTAACAAAACTGGACGTGCCAGCATCGTGAGCAGAAGAGACCGCTTCAACAGCGGCAGAGCCACCTTCAGCAGCGGCAGCGTCAAATGCAGTGGCGCGCACAGTAATAACCTTGATGGCATCGCTGCTTTGCACTGTTGCAATGACATTACCTGCGTAGATAGGACGTTTGAATGTATCTTCACTTTCTACGGCGATAATTTCTGAGATCTGGCCAACATCAAGCAATGCCGCAACACGTGGCAAAGTGTTTTTGCCATTGGTGGTCGCAGGTGCAAGTACGTAACCGTAATCTTTGCCCAGCTCAGCAACCAATAAGCTGACATTCTCAGCCAATTGATGACCGTAAGCAGCGTTGTCTGCAGACAATACTTTGCTCACACCGTCGATTTTTGCCGCTGCTTCGGCAGCCGCACCACAACCTTCGCCAGCAACCAGCACAGTGATGTCACCACCAATCGCTTTTGCAGCAGTAATCGTGTTCAGTGTTGCCCCTTTGATCGAGGCATTATCGTGTTCAGCTACGACTAAAATACTCATCAGATCACCTTCGCCTCGTTTTTCAACTTGTCCATCAGCTCAGCAACATCAGCGACTTTAACACCCGCTTGACGTTCGGCAGGCGGCTCAACCTTCAACGTAGTTACGCGAGGAGTCACATCAATACCTAACTCATCAGGAGTCATAGTATCCATTGGTTTTTTCTTCGCCTTCATGATGTTAGGCAAAGACGCGTAACGTGGCTCGTTCAAGCGAAGATCAGTGGTTACAACTGCAGGCAGAGACAACTTAATTGTTTGCAGGCCACCATCAATCTCACGAGTAACGCTTACAGCATCACCGTCGACATCGACTTCAGAAGCAAACGTACCCTGTGACATACCCGAGAGTGCTGCCAACATTTGACCGGTTTGGTTGTTATCACCGTCAATGGCCTGCTTACCCATAATCACTAGCTGAGGCTCTTCTTTATCCACAACAGCTTTCAACAGTTTTGCAATGCCCAGTGGCTGGACAGCAACATCTGTTTCGATTAATAGAGCGCGATCAGCACCCAGTGCCAGCGCGGTACGAAGCTGCTCTTGAGCAACCTTCGGACCAACAGTGACGACGATGATTTCTGAAGCAACGCCTTTTTCTTTCAGACGAACAGCTTCTTCAACAGCAATTTCACAGAATGGATTAATCGCCATTTTGACATTATTGAGGTCAACGTCGGTGCCGTCCGATTTCGGACGCACTTTTACGTTGTAGTCAACGACTCGTTTGACAGCAACAAGAACCTTCATGGATTCCCCAGTACACGCGTAAATGAATTGGAATGGCTAACGGCCCTTACGCTGCGGATTATTTAAAAAAACAATCCGACTTGGACCAAGCCCCTATAAAAAAGCGGAGTAATATTGACGCTTAAGACCGTTAAGGTCAACCAGACAAGCTATTTACGCACTTGCCGGTAAATATAGCTATGGCCTTGCGTAATGCAATTGCCCCGCAACATCAACAGTTTAGCAGAGGACCCACCATCAACTCAAATTAATTCGCTTGCGTACTTAAATTCCTGCTAAAGTAGCCTTTTAAAGTAACGACACTTATAATTGCGCCTTTCGAATTGGTGATAATCCGCCCAATCATAAGGGCAAGCACCCGACAGATTAAATGAGGAGAGAATCAGTGGAACGCGAATCAATGGAGTTTGACGTCCTTATCGTCGGTGCCGGTCCTGCAGGACTGGCCGCCGCTTGTAAAATTCGCCAACTGAGTGAATCTACCGGTAAAGATATTAGTGTCTGTGTAGTAGAAAAAGGCTCAGAAGTCGGCGCACATATTTTATCAGGAGCGGTTTTTGAGCCCACTGCTCTCAATGAGCTCTTTCCAGACTGGAAAGAAAAAGGCGCCCCGCTACATACGCCTGTCACCGGTGATGATATTTATTACATGACCAGCGCTGAAAAAGCGACCAAGGTACCCGGCTTTGCTGTGCCCAAAACCATGCACAATGAAGGCAATTACATTATTAGTTTAGGTAACCTCTGCCGCTGGATGGCTGAACAAGCCGAAGGCATGGGCGCAGAAGTTTACCCCGGCTTCGCCGCTGCAGAAGTCTTGTATAACGATGATGGCAGCGTAAAAGGCATTGCCACTGGCGACATGGGCATCAGTGCCGATGGCCAGCAAAAAGATAGCTATATGCCGGGCATGGAGCTACACGCAAAATACACACTGTTTGCCGAAGGTTGCCGTGGCCATCTAGGCAAAATGCTGATGGAAAAATTTGACCTTAATAAAGATGCCGACCCTCAGCATTACGGCATTGGCATTAAAGAATTGTGGAAAATTGACCCTGCAAAACACGAACAAGGCAAGGTTATTCACGCTGCGGGTTGGCCATTATCAGAAAATGGCGCACTGGGCGGCAGCTTTCTTTATCACATCGAAGACAATCAGATATCCATGGGTCTCATTACCGATCTGTGCTATGACAACCCTTACCTATCGCCTTTTGAAGAGTTTCAACGCTTCAAACAACATCCGGTGATTAAACAATTCCTCGAAGGCGGAGAACGCGTTTCTTACGGCGCCCGGGCCATCTCTAAAGGCGGCTTACAATCGCTGCCAAAAATGACTTTCCCAGGTGGTCTACTGATTGGCTGTGACGCAGGTACGCTGAACTTCGCCAAAATCAAAGGCAGCCACACCGCGATGAAGTCAGGTTTAATCGCGGCGGAAGTTGTGCACAAAGCGCTAACTGAAGATGAGAAAAAAGGCGAAGAGCTCACCGAATACAAAACAGCCTTTGACAACTCCTGGCTTTACAAAGAACTCCATGAACAGCGTAACTTTGGTCCTGCACAACACAAGTGGGGTAACTTTCTTGGTTCAGCCTACGCTTTTGTAGACCTCAATATTTTCGGCGGCAAACTGCCATGGACACTGGCAGATACCAAACCCGACTACGCCCAAATGAAGCTGGCATCTGAATCTAAGAAAATTGAGTATGCCAAGCCAGACAACAAAATTAGCTTCGATAAGTTAACGTCGGTGTTTTTATCCAACACTAACCACGAAGAAGACCAGCCCTGTCATCTAACCCTAAAAGATCCAGAGCTGCCGATTCGTGAAAATCTACCTAAATATGCCGAACCAGCACAACGATACTGCCCTGCAGGTGTATATGAGGTGGTTGAAGACGCTGAAGGAACACCGAAGTTTCAGATCAACGGTCAAAACTGCGTTCACTGCAAAACCTGTGATATTAAAGACCCGTCGCAGAATATCGTATGGGTAACGCCAGAAGGTCTTGGCGGTCCAAATTATCCAAATATGTGATGACGAAAAAAAGCCGCCTAATAAAATAGGCGGCTTTTTTGTATTTGAAAATTTAAGCGTTAAGGTTTCATTTTTGGGCTATATTGTTCCCAGAATAAACGGCCCATCTTTACAGGGCAAAATCAGCTTCCCGTCCTCTTCCAGTGCCAAATCAACAAGACGATAAAAACAAGATCGATTTACCCTTGCTAACAAACCTCTCGTCGTCATAACACCAGGTCTAGGCTCATTGTCTTCAAACTCTACTGTCAGGGGATGGTCTTCAGACAATGGGTACCAGGCACCCGTATTGGTCTTTACGGCAATTGTCGGTGGATTCTGGTCAGAAACTTCTAAGTCAATTATTTGCAGTGGGCAATCTTCAACAGTGATACGCCACTTTTCTACTGGAGTTACCAGATAGTATTGCTCGTCATCTTCTTTACGAAGTATGGATGCAAATAGCTTAACCAGCTCATGACGCTTGATCTCTCCCCCCTCATGGAACCAACGTCCATCGGCAGCGATAACAATATCGATATCGCCACTGAGGTCTGGATGCCATTTTTCAACCGGAGGAGAAGCTGCTTGGTCTTTAAGCAGCTTCTCAATATCTTCAAGCGCTTTCATAACACTTCCTCGGCCACCAGGGCCTCAGCGAATCACTCGGACGTTGACAATACCCTCTAGCGCTTCTATCTGTTCGACTAGTGCTGAGCTGATATCACCGCCAATATCAATCAAATTATAGGCAATTTCATCTCGGCTTTTGTTTAACATGTCGAGAATATTAATTTCTGCGTCGGCAAGAATCGCCAACACACTACCCAGCATCTTTGGTACGTTTCGATTGGTAATTGCCAGGCGTACGCCAGCTGTGCGTTCTAATGCTAGATTAGGGAAATTGACTGAATTCTTGATATTACCGTTACAAAGAAAGTCCTGCAGCTGGTCTGCCGCCATGATCGCGCAGTTTTCTTCAGCTTCATCGGTACTGGCACCAATATGCGGCATCAAAACCACATCATCTCTGGCAATAAGCTCCGGTGTAGGAAAATCGGTGATAAAGGTGCGCAGTTGCTTGTTGTCCAGAGCCGAAATAACGGCAGCCACATCAACAATCTCTTCTCGGGCAAAATTAAGCAGGCAACTGCCCTCTTTCGCCGCAGCTAAAACATCACTACTGATAAGATTTCGCGTGGCATCTAATACCGGTAAGTGAAGGGTAATAAAGTCGGATTTGGCAAATAAGGTCAGCAAATTTTCCATTTTTTGAACTGAACTTGGCAATCGCCATGCCGCATCAACAGATAACGCAGGATCATAACCCACTACGTTCATGCCTAAATCCAGTGCAACTTTGGCAACCATTGATCCGATCGCCCCCAAGCCCACTACACCCAACGTTTTACCCAGTAGCTCCTGGCCTTTAAAGCGCTTTTTCTCTTTCTCAAGCAGTTTTGCCAAGGCCGCGCCGTCTTTCATATCTGCCAAGGAATTAACATAAGCAATACCCGGCAAAATGCCTCTTGATCCTAATGCAAGACCAGCCAACACCAGTTCTTTCACGGCATTGGCATTGGCGCCTGGCGTATTAAAAACAGGAACCCCTAACTCGGTACAAGCTGCCACAGGAATATTATTGGTACCCGCACCGGCTCTGGCGATGGCTTTTACTGATTCAGGAATATCCGCCGCGGCCAGTTTGTGACTGCGTAGCATAATCGCGTCTGGCGATGAAAACTCACTGGCAATTTCGTATTCGTCCCTGGGGAAGCGATTAAGCCCCTTTACAGAAATTTGGTTCAAGGTAAGAATTTGGTACACGGAGAACTCCTGTCAGGCAGAAACAGTGCTGTTTCCGCTCATGTTGTTAATGTGGTGAAAAGCTTAGCCATTAGCGTCGGTGGCAAACTCAGCCACAGGGCCAAGAGGGACACAGTTATAGAGATTTTGGCTGTTTATTTTTCCACCCATTGCCAATGCCGCTGTGTAGTTTTTGTCTTGAAGCAGTAAACGGAAATCCCACAGCCCGGCGTCCGGTCCTAGAAACTCTTTAAACGCACCATCTTTTAAAACCACTGAAAAATCATGCAACGGGATGGACAAGCCCTCCCCCCTGGATTTTAGATACGCTTCTTTTAAGGTCCAATAACGGAAGAAATCAGCTAATTTCTCCTCTTCACTGGTTTTATCATGCAATGCTTGCAGCTCTAGCGGTGAAAAATAATCATCCGCCACTCTTAGCAGGCTGGCACTATCAGAATGGTACTCCGCGTCAATACCAACAGGAAATTGGCTGCCCACAACGCAAACCGTCAAACCGTGAGTATGTGCTGTATTAAACTGAAGATCAGGCACAGCAGGATGCAACAGGGCTGGTTTACCAAATTGATTTACGCCGAATTCAAGATCTGCAGGCTTTGCGTCACAATATTTAGACAATACCCAGCGCAATAAAGCGCGGCTCACTAGATAATCTTGTTGATGATCCCCTTGAGAGAACTGCTCGTATTGCTGACGCTCTGAAAGCGATAGTAACTCCTCATAATCAGATAAAAAATTCTGTAAACGTTTGTCCTCAGTAAAACAAAACCAAACATCGAGATGACCAGGATTTAAAACTGTATTCATAAATACTACTTGTTTATTGTTATAAAAGTACGCGCCGCCGAAAGCAGCAGCGCGTTTTATCAGCGGATCTCTATATCTGAATTCGTCCACAAGGTATTAAAATAAGACGAAAAATCTTGTCCCATTTGTTGCTTATACAACCCTTGCTTGCTCGCATTTAATGCGGCTTTATCCAACGTGGCGACATCACCTAAGGTAACGGCATTAACCTGAATAACGACATAGGACTCTTCATTTTGTACGTAGCCAACGCTCGGGCCGTTTTCGGGCTGAGGCAAAGCAAAGGCTTTATCGCGTACCGGCATTTCGACGTTGTTTGCTGAACGCTTCCCTGCCGCAATCGCTTCCCACTTTAATCCTGCCTCTTTGGCCGCAGTTTCAGCACGTTTACCATCTCGAAGCTGAGCTGCTAGTTCTTTAGCCTTGCTTAACGCCATTTCTCGAGTTTTTTTGCTGCGCAAAGCCTCGACAATACCACCTTGAACCTCGCTTAGCGGTAAGGTTTCAGGTTCAGCGTAGTCTTCGACATGAATGACGATGTAGTGTTCAGGCGAGAGCTCAAATACCTCGCTGTTTAAGTCATCTTTGCGCAAACGGCTATCAAAGGCAGCCTGCCTCACTGCGTTATTAGCGAAAATCTCGCTCTCATCGCTGCGACTTAACAGTTCACTTTGCTTTATTTCCAAGCCCATTCGCTCTGCAGGCATCTGCAAACCTTCTGCGTTAAAAACCAAATCGCGTAATTCCTCTACGGCCGCAACCAGTTCAGGTTTTGCTTTTTGCTCACGTAAACGCTCCGTGATTTCACCACGCGACTCTTCTAAGCTAGGTAATTTTGGCTGGCGAATGCTAAGTAATTTAATCAAATGCAGGCCTGCATCTGTTTCTACTATATCGGAAACGTCTCCCTCGTCTAACTGGGACAAAGCATCTTCAAATTCAACAGGAAAGCTATCGCCCGTCGTGAAGCCCAGCGTTCCGCCCTGTTTAGCAGAACCTGCATCATCCGAATACTTGTTGGCCAGCGCAGTAAAATCAGCACCACCTGCCAATTGACGTTTCACGTCATTAAGCACCTCTTCGGCCTCTTCTCGGCTACGGTCATCATTAATTTCAACCAATATATGACCGGCTTCTCTTTCTGTTTCTTGCTCTAGACCAGCGATCATACGCTGATATTCTGCCTGAACCTGTTCTTCGGCTACCGGTTTATAAAACTGGGATTCTTTTAGTTCCAAATAAGATACGCGAACTTTTTCTTCGCTTTGAAACTTCTCTGGCGCGCTTTCATAAAAGCTTTGAATCTCTTCCGAACTGACTTCTACACTGTCTTCGAAAGAAGCAAACGGTACTGGAATGAATTGGTAATCACGGGTTTCATGCAAGACTTCAACCAAGCGTGACAATTGCGCCTCGGTAACAAAAGCCGAACCTGCAAGGCCATTTGAAAGCTGCTGAATGGTGAGATCCGAGCGCAAAAGCTGCTTGAACATGGCGCTGCTATAACCTTGCATGCGCAGCACTTGCTCATAACGCGCTTGTGAGAATCGGCCTGACTCATGAAACTGAGGCATGCTCGCAATAGTGGCATTGAGCTGCTCTTTGGAAATAACGATGTTTGAATTTTCCGCAGTTTGCAGCATTAACTCCTGCTTAATCAGGGTATTTAATGCCGGCTTACGAAGCACTGCGTCATCAAGCATAGTGGGGTCGATTTGATCTCCCATCATGCCGATCAAGCGACGTTTTTGCATTGTTAGCGCTTGGGCCAGTTCTGCTTCAGAAATGTCTTCGCCATTGATTTCAGCGACGGCTTTTGGCCCGCTGCTCTGAAATAAGCTGTCGATACCGAAGAACGCAAAAGGAACAACGATGATGGCAATAATAACTTTTGCGGCCATTCCTTGGATATTATTGCGGATGTTTTGCAGCATTGATGGTTAACCCGGTTTAATAAAAAAAAAGCGCATCTCACGGATGCGCCTTCGATCAGAGAACTTGCTTTTCAGCGATGCTCTTCTTATGAAAGTCCGCTAATTTGGACTTAGTTACACGCGTCTTTCAGTGCTTTACCCGCTTTGAAGCTAGGGATATTGGCAGCAGCGATCTCAATGGGAGCACCAGTTTGAGGATTGCGACCTGTGCGAGCTGCACGTGCTTTGATGCTGAAAGTGCCAAAGCCTACTAAAGATACTGAGTCGTCACTTTTTAGTGCACCAGTGATAGCTTCTACAGCTGCATCCAGAGCGCGACCGGCTGAAGCCTTGGACAGGTCTGCTGACTCTGCAATGGCGTCGATTAGTTCAGATTTGTTCACTTATCCTTCCCCTTCGAATTGTTATGAAACACTTTAATTTCTTGATGGCAACGGTCAGACCGTCTAGATTGAAAACCCCGGACCGCCTGACGAAGAGAAGGATTTATACCAACTGCATCGGAGGCGGTCAAGGAATCTCTCAACCTTAATGAGCACTTGGACGAAGTCCTTGTGATTTATCGTCATTTCCCTCGGAAGCCTTATCAGAACTGGAGATTCCTGCCAAGTAGGCATCCTCAGAAATTTCTTCAGGCACCCGCTCAAGCGCGATATCTAAAACCTCATCTATCCACTTAACAGGTTTGATCACAAGATCGGCCTTAATATTATCTGGAATTTCTTTCAGATCACGTTCGTTCTCGGCCGGAATGATGACAGTTTTAATGCCACCCCGGTGGGCCGCTAACAATTTCTCTTTCAGACCACCAATGGCCAGCACTTGCCCACGCAAAGTAATTTCACCTGTCATGGCAACATCTGAGCGAACCGCAATACCGGTAATAACGGATACCAGCGCTGTGCACATCCCAATACCTGCAGAAGGCCCATCTTTTGGCGTGGCGCCTTCTGGCATATGAATGTGGATATCATGTTTTTCATGGTATTGCGCAGCAATACCCAAACGCTTAGATCGGCTTCTCACCACCGTCATCGCCGCCTGAATAGACTCTTGCATTACATCGCCGAGCGAGCCTGTTTTGATATGACGGCCTTTACCGACCACAGACACAGCTTCAATCGTCAGTAGCTCGCCACCCACTTGAGTCCATGCAAGACCAGTAACCTGGCCAATTTTATTCTCCTCTTCGGCTTTACCATACGAGAAGCGCCGCACACCTAAGTAATCTTCGAGGTTCGCAGACGTAACATTGACCGGCGTTTTGTCATCGCTAAGCGCGACATTTTTGACAATTTTCCGGCAAATTTTTGCCACTTCTCGCTCAAGACTTCGCACCCCGGCTTCGCGGGTGTAAAAACGCACAATATCTTTTAAAACGTCATCATCGATAGCCGCTTCTTGCGCCTTAAGCCCATTGTTTTTCAACTGTTTGGGAATCAGATAACGGCGAGCAATATTAACTTTCTCGTCTTCGGTATAACCAGGAATACGGATCAGCTCCATACGGTCAAGCAAGGGGGCTGGAATATTCAGAGAGTTTGACGTACACACAAACATCACATCTGAAAGGTCATAATCCACTTCCAAATAATGATCGTTAAAAGCGTGATTTTGCTCCGGGTCTAATACTTCCAGCATGGCAGAAGACGGATCACCGCGATGATCCATGCCCATTTTGTCGATTTCATCCAACAAAAATAAGGGATTTTTCACCCCGGCTTTGGACATTTTTTGCACAACCTTACCCGGCATAGAACCAATGTAAGTTCGGCGGTGACCACGAATTTCAGCTTCGTCACGTACCCCACCAAGGGCCATACGAACAAATTTACGATTGGTGGCACGGGCGATAGACTCACCTAACGAGGTTTTACCAACCCCAGGAGGACCTACCAAACACAACACAGGCCCCTTGGACTTTTTTACGCGTTTCTGGACAGCCAAATACTCAAGGATACGATCTTTCACTTCCTCAAGGCCGTAGTGATCTTTATTTAAAACTTCTTCGGCACGTCGCAGATCATGCTTAATTCGCGAACGTTTCTGCCAAGGGATATTCACCAACCAATCAATGTAGCTTCGCACCACAGACGCTTCTGCAGACATGGGCGACATCATCTTGAGCTTGGTCATCTCGGCTCTGGCTTTATCTAAAGCCTCTTTGCTCATGCCCGCATTTTCAACACGTTTCTCAAGCTCTTCCAGCTCATTGGAGCCATCTTCAGACTCACCCAGCTCCCGCTGTATCGCTTTCATTTGCTCGTTGAGGTAATACCCGCGCTGACTTTTTTCCATCTGCTTTTTGACGCGACCACGGATACGTTTTTCAACCTGAAACAGGTCAATTTCCGCTTCCATCAAGCCCATCAGATGTTCCAGGCGTTCTCGCTCGTCAACCATCTCCAGTACAGCTTGCTTTTGCTCCAGTGCCATCGTCATATGGGCTGCGATGGTATCGGCAAGCCGACCCGGTTCTTCAATGCCAGACAAGCTAGTCAGCACTTCGGCAGGAATTTTTTTACTGAGGT
Source organism: Spongiibacter sp. IMCC21906 (assembly GCF_001010805.1). Lineage (NCBI taxonomy): Bacteria > Pseudomonadati > Pseudomonadota > Gammaproteobacteria > Cellvibrionales > Spongiibacteraceae > Spongiibacter > Spongiibacter sp. IMCC21906. Next base: position 2,296,926 of record NZ_CP011477.1, read on the forward strand.
TGATGTATTTTTCAAACTGAGACACTGCTGAGCGCAGCATCACGCCAGACTCGTCCTCAGGAATTTCCTGAGCATCAAGGGTGCTTACTTCCGACTTAAAGTAATCTTCCTCTGCCGTAATGGAGTGGAGCTGGGCGCGATAATGGCCCTCCACCAACACTTTAACGGTGCCGTCAGGCAATTTAAGTAATTGGAGAATATTAGCCACGGTGCCAATGTCATAAAGATCATCAGTGCCTGGCTCATCTACGTCGGGGTCGCGCTGCGCCGCGAGGACAATTTCCTTGTCGTTGCTCATGGCCAATTCTAGCGCACGAATTGACTTATCCCTGCCCACAAACAGGGGGATAACCATGTGGGGGTAAACCACCACATCTCGCAGGGGAAGAAGGGGAAGTTCGACAGTTGCGTGCTTATCAGCCATTGCGTTGCCTCGTTAATAACCTGAGGGCATCACCGGAATTAAAAGGTTTCGGTGACTCTTAGCAATAAGATGGGGATTTGCGGGGCTAAAAACAAGACTTGACTTGTAAAGAAACTGACAAAAAAGCAACGGCGCGTATCACGCCGTTGCTTTTTGGGGGACGAAACAGCCTATTAGTCTTCAGGGGCGGCTTTTCGCTGCTGCTCGCTGTAAACCAAAATAGGCGATGAGTCACCACGAATAACCGAGTCATCAACAACAACTTTGCTCACGTTGTCCATCGACGGCAGGTCATACATGGTTTCAAGCAGTACCGATTCCAGAATGGATCTCAGGCCCCGCGCACCAGTTTTTCGGGTCATCGCTTTTTCGGCAACCGCCCGCAAACCATCTTCCCTGAAATCAACCTCGACACCTTCCATCTCAAACAGCTTGGAATACTGCTTGGTCAAGGCATTTTTGGGCTCGGTAAGGATGCTTACCAAGGCATCAACATCCAGCTCTTCCAGGGTGGCAATGACCGGCAAACGTCCGACAAACTCGGGGATAAGACCGTAACGAACCAAATCTTCTGGCTCCACATCTGCCAACACTTCGCCAACGTTTCTGGAATCATCTTTGCTCTTCACTTCGGCGCTAAAACCAATGCCGCCTTTTTCAGAGCGATCACGGATAACACGGTCCAGCCCGGCGAATGCACCACCACAGATAAATAAGATATTTGCGGTATCAACCTGCAAAAATTCCTGCTGCGGGTGCTTGCGTCCACCTTGGGGTGGTACAGAGGCTACCGTGCCTTCGATCAGTTTCAGCAGCGCCTGCTGAACACCTTCACCGGATACGTCGCGGGTAATCGATGGGTTGTCTGATTTACGAGAAATTTTGTCAATTTCATCGATATAAACAATCCCCATCTGCGCCTTTTCAACATCGTAATCGCATTTTTGCAGCAATTTTTGAATGATGTTTTCGACGTCTTCCCCGACATAACCCGCTTCAGTCAAGGTTGTAGCGTCAGCAATAGTGAATGGCACGTCTAGTAAACGCGCCAAGGTTTCTGCTAACAGGGTTTTACCGCTGCCGGTGGGACCAACCAGCAATATGTTACTCTTGCCTAGTTCAACGCCGTCTTTGTTAGTGTCGCCATGACGTAAGCGCTTGTAGTGGTTGTATACCGCAACCGCAAGCACTTTTTTGGCGCGCTCTTGGCCAATAACGTACTGGTCTAGCGTATCGTTAATTTCCTTCGGGACAGGAAGCTTTTCGCGACCACCTTCGCTGGCGGCTTCTTGAACCTCTTCGCGAATAATATCGTTGCAAAGGTCCACACATTCATCACAGATGAATACAGACGGACCGGCGATCAGCTTACGCACTTCATGCTGGCTTTTGCCACAGAAGGAACAGTAGAGCAACTTACCGTTATCGTCTCCGCTGTTTTTACTACTCATGCATTTCCACCTTGTTCAGTATCGCCAGTGCTACAGCACACCTATGGGGTAAAGATGACCTCTTTACCCGGTTTTTGCAAGTCAGAGGGCTGAGCTTAGGCTCCAGAACCGCGCTGCGTCAGCACTTCATCGACCAAACCATAGTCACAGGATTGCTGAGCATTCATGAAATTATCACGCTCGGTGTCTCTGGCAATGGTCTCGTAGCTCTGGCCTGTATGTTCAGCCATCAGGTGATTCAGACGCTCACGAATGATTAAAATTTCCCGGGCATGGATATCAATATCCGTTGCCTGTCCCTGTGCACCACCGCTGGGCTGATGAATCATGGTGCGCGCATTTGGAACAATAAAACGCTTGCCTTTGGCGCCACCACTTAACAAAAACGCCCCCATACTAGCAGCCTGACCAATACACATGGTGCTAACATCCGGCTTAATGAACTGCATCGTGTCATAGATAGACAAACCCGCTGTTACTGAGCCGCCCGGGGAGTTGATGTAAAGATGGATGTCTTTATCCGGGTTTTCAGATTCCAAAAACAACATCTGCGCAACAATCAGGTTGGCCATGTGATCTTCGACCGGGCCTACGCAAAAAATCACTCGCTCTTTCAGCAGGCGAGAATAAATATCGTAAGACCGCTCACCACGGGCAGTTTGCTCAACTACCATTGGGATTAATCCCAAGTTAGTGATTGTGTTGCTATTCATACCGTCAAAACTGTTATTGGACATATGTCTCCACTCTCGCGCAGCGTAGGCTTAGCCTACGTTATTAAAGGCCCAAAAAAAATCAAGCGACGGAACCAGAGGTTCAGTCGCTTGATCGAGAGGAACGTCGCGGGTCTCAGTTTAAGACGCGTCGTCTTCCTCTTGTGGGGGCGACAAGACTTCTTCGTAGCTTAAAGTTTCTTCGCTAACCTTCGCTTTTTCAAGTAGTTTTTCTACTACTTCCTCTTCTACCACCATGGCTTCGATCTGCTGAAGCTGCTGCGGGTTACTCATATACCAGTTGATGATCTCATCTTTGTCTTCATAGCTTTCTGCCATTTCAGCCAAAGCCGCCTTCACTTTATCTTGATCTGCTTTGATACCTTCAATAGTAATCAACTCATTCAAAATCAAGCCCAGCTTTACACGGCGCTCAGCATTTTCTTTAAACAACTCGTCTGGCAGGATATCAGCGGCATTCAATTGTTCAGCCAAGGCGCCAAACTGCTGCATTTGCTGGTTGCGCAGAGCATCAATTTCTTGGCTTACCAGGGCTTTGGGCACTTGTACATCTGTATGGATGGCCAATACGCCTTCCATTACTTGGTTTTTAATGCGGGCTTTAGTGGCATTTTTCAATTCCCGCAGCATGTTTTTTTCAACTTCTTTGCGGAAAGCCTCTTCACCACCCTCTTTTACACCAAATTGCTCGAATAAATCTTCGTTCAATTCAGGAAGCTTTTTCTCTTTGACGTCGTTAACTTTAATCGCAAACTCAACCGCAGCGCCTTTAAGCTCTTCATTGTGGTAGTCATCAGGAAAGCTCAAAGACAGTGTCTTTTCTTCACCTGCAGACAAGCCGACGATGCCGTCCTCAAAACCGGGGATCATACGTCCAGAACCCAGCTCTAAGTCAGAGCCTTCGGCACTGCCACCCTCAAAGACTTCACCGTCTTTGGTGCCTTTATAGTCGATATTTACCTGATCGCCAGTAGCGGCAGCCCGCTCAACTGTCTGCCAGTCAGCACGCTGCTGACGGAGGTTTTCAATCATTTTATCCAGATCAGCGGAGGTTACCTCAGAGACCGGTGTTTTTACTTCAATTCCGCTGTAATCCTTGGCTTCAATTTCTGGAAAAACCTCAAAGGTAGCGACAAATTCGATGTCTTTACCTTCGTCCATATTTTTCGGCTCAATATCAGGACGCCCTGCAGGCTTAAGACCTTGCTGCTGAATGGCTTCATAGAAAGACTCATTCATGACTTCGCCCAGCACTTCCATACGCACTGACTGGCCGTAGCGCTGGCGAATAACTTTCATCGGCACTTTGCCTGGACGAAAGCCGTTAATTTTTACCGTTTTAGCGGCTTCTTGCAGACGACTGTCTACAGCGCTATCGACGCGTTGAGACGGAACACCGACAATGAGGCGGCGCTCTAAACCAGAAGTGGTTTCAACGGAGACTTGCATGGGAGGTCCTCAATACAGAACTGACAGAATAAATAGCTATAGGTCATTCCAGCTTTATTGGCGATGCAGCTATTTATTAAAATTCTTGGAAAATGGTGCGGATGGAGAGACTCGAACTCTCACGCCTTGCGGCACCAGAACCTAAATCTGGCGTGTATACCAATTTCACCACATCCGCACTACTAAGCCGCCTAAGCTGTTGAATTGGAACGGCTTATACAAAATCGCACTGCTTGCAGCCGCGCGAGGCACGAGATTGTGCCACAGCCTAAGTAGAGGATCAAGCCGACCTGCAAATCTCTTTTAAATACAGATGCAGATCGGCCCAAAAATTACAGCCGTTCTATTACCGTACTAATGCCCTGCCCCATGCCGATACACATCGTGGCCAAGCCAATCTGGGTATCTTTTTGCTCCATCACATTTAGCAAGGTGGTGATAATCCGCGTACCAGAGCAACCAAAAGGATGTCCCAGGGCGATGGCGCCGCCATTAAGATTAACCTTGTCGTCCATTTGCTCCAACAGCTTCAGATCTTTCAATACTGGCAACGCTTGAGCCGCAAACGCCTCATTCAGTTCAACGGTTTGGATATCGTCCATGGTCATACCCACCCGTTTCAATGCTTTGAGCGTCGACGGTACTGGACCATACCCCATGATAGATGGGTCTACCCCAGCGACCGCCATTGCTCTCACTTTGGCGCGGGGCTGCAAACCCAGCGCCGTCGCCTTTTCACCAGACATCACAATCATCGCAGAGGCGCCGTCGGCGATTTGCGAGCTGGTACCAGCGGTAACAGTGCCATTTTTTGGATCAAATGCGGGACGCAATTGGGCAAGACCTTCAAGGGTGGTATCCCCTCGCACGGTGGTATCGGCCTTGACCAAGATTTTACGACCCTCTTCGTCATGACCTTCCATTGCTAATATTTCATTATCAAACGCGCCACTGGCTTGAGCCGCAGCAGCACGCTTATGGGAACGCAGACCAAACTCATCCTGTTGCTCACGCCCAATGCCATGCATCATCGCCAATGCTTCGGCAGTCATGCCCATCATACCTGCCGCTCTAGCAACATATTTGCTGGCTTGAGGATTGGGATCAACGCCGTGGTTCATCGACAAATGCCCCATATGCTCGACACCACCGACCAGGAACATATCACCCTGACCGCTCATAATAGAAGCCGCAGCGGTATGCAATGCCGACATTGACGAGCCACAAAGGCGGCTGACAGTTTGTGCAGCCACTTCGTGAGGCAGTTTTGTCATCAATGAAATCATGCGGGCAATATTCCAGCCCTGCTCATTTGTCTGGTTCACGCAGCCCCAGATCAAGTCTTCAAACCCCGCTGGGTCTACCCCGGGATTGCGCTCCAGCAAGGCATTGATCAACGCTGCAGACAAGTTCTCTGCCCGAACATTGCCAAACACCCCGTTTTTTGACCGACCCATTGGGGTACGGGCCGCATCGATAATGACTACATCTGTTGGTTTATAGCTCATGTCTATTCTCCGCCCGCTCAGCTAAAAAAGCTGCTGTTATTAGAAGCCATGGTTCGCAAACTCTCGGTGGCTTGATAGAGGCCGCCCAAATCGGCATAGCAATCTGCCATGTCACAAAACGCAGCCACGCCCATTTGATCGATATAGCGAATCGCTCCGCCTCTGAACACCGGGAAGCCAATCCCCATCACCAGCCCCATATCGGCATCGGCCGCAGAGCTGACAATGCCTTCGTCGAGACAACGAACCGTTTCGATACACATAGGCAGCATCATTCGCGCGAGAATATCTTCGTCGCTGACTTCTACGTGAGCTTCAGCGGCATCCGCCGCCATTTTCAGTGCGGTTTCATCTTCTGTTTTACGGGGCTTACCTTTGGCATCTTCTTGATAAGCATAAAAGCCTAAGCCGTTTTTCTGGCCGTAACGCTTGGCCTCATACATGAGATCGGAAATACCTTTGAAATCATGTTGCATACGATCTGGAAAGCCTTCTGCCATAACGTCTGCAGCATGCTTGCCGGTATCAATTCCCACCACATCCATAAGATACGCTGGCCCCATAGGCATGCCAAAACGCTCCATGACTTTATCGATACGGCGGAAATCCACCCCATCTCGAACCAACATATTGAAGCCCGCAAAATAGGGAAACAGCACCCGGTTAACAAAAAAGCCGGGGCAATCATTGACCACAATTGGGGTTTTACCCATTTTCAAAGCATATTTAACAACTTTAGCAACGGTATCTTCGCTGGTTTTTTCACCGCGAATTACCTCAACCAAGGGCATGGCATGCACCGGATTGAAGAAGTGCATCCCGCAGAAATTTTCAGGTCTATCAAGTGGTTGGGCCAGATAGCTGATAGAAATAGTAGAAGTGTTGGATGCCAGCACGGCATCTTTGCGAATATGCTTTTCGGTCTCGGCTAAAACCGCGTGCTTCACTTTGGGGTTTTCGACCACTGCCTCCACAACCACATCGACTTTATCAAAACCGGTGTAGTCCAATGTGGGCCGAATGCTCCCCAGTACCGTCGCCATTTTATCGGGCGTCATCCGCCCTCTTGAGACGCGCTTGGACAACAGCTTGCCAGCCTCTTTCATGCCCAGATTTAAGCCCTCTTCGGCGATGTCCTTCATCAAAATCGGCGTGCCTTTATAGGCCGATTGATAGGCAATTCCGCCGCCCATAATTCCCGCACCCAGCACCGCAGCTTGATTAACATCACCGCCAGACTTAGCAAAAGATTTTGCCGTTTTATTCACCGCTTGATCGTTCAAGAAAATACCAATCAAGGCATTGGACTGGGGCGTACGCACCAGCTTGATAAAATGATCTATTTCCACCTCAATGGCATCATCACGGCCAAATGTTGCATTACGCTCCATAGACTTAGCTGCCGTAATTGGCGCGGGCATGTTCTTGCCAGCCTGTTGAGCGATCATTGCTTTGCCCGTGGTAAATGACATCATTCGCTCAATGTCGTTGAGCTTAACCGGACTTTTCTTTTCGTCACGACGAGCCTGATAGTCAAACTCCCCTGCTATACAGCCTTTCAGCAAATCTACCGCCGCTTCGTGTAGTAACTCAGGGGCAACAACCGCATCGACGCCGCCGTCTTTCAGAGCTGCATCCGGTTTTTTCTGATCGCCAGTGGCCACCCACATCATGGCATTGTCGCAACCGATCAAACGCGGCAAGCGTACTGTGCCACCAAATCCGGGGTTAATGCCTAGCTTCACTTCCGGCAACCCCACCACGGCGGCAGAAGACATGACCCGGTAATCACAGGCGAGACACATCTCAAAACCCCCACCGAGAGCAATGCCGTTAATTGCCACAACGGTGGGCACAGGCAAATCTTCAAATCGATTAAAAATACCGTTGGCGTGAGAAGCCCACTCTCTCAGTTCGGGATCACTGAGCTTGAAGGTTTCACTAAATTCAGTGATATCAGCACCGACAATAAAAACGGGTTTGGCGCTGCTGACCACCACGCCTTTTAAACTGGGCTCTTCCGCCAAGGCCTGAGTCGCCTCGTCCAGCTCTTGTAACGTGAGTCGATTAAATTTATTAACAGAGTCGCCTTGAAGGTCAAAACAGAGTTCGGCGATTCCATCGTCTAAAAACGATGCGCGTAGCGCCTTGCCTTGATAGATCATTTTTTATCCTCTAAACGGTTTGTGGCAGCCATCTCACTCCTGCCCTATGTTTACCGTGTAAACATAGGGCACAAAACTACGCTATAAAAATGGTGTTGGCAAGTTTTTACAGGCCTGTTTATGTGGATTTTTTCATCGAGAAAACCCGATGAAATTATTCAGTAAGGCAATTGGGGTCGAAGCGATATTCTTCTGCTAGCCACTGGCAAACCTCCACCGCAGCAGGATGATCAATTTCTTGGTATTGTTTGATCAGATCCTTTTTGTCTGCGATAGCGATATTGTCCAAGCCCTGCTCTTGAAAAATTTGCCAGTCACGCAGCAACAATGACTGTAACGCTTTCGGCCACCGGGAAATCCCAGCTCCCAGCCCATAGCGGTTATTTGACTGAGCTGCATTTACGCCTGTATACCCCCCCAAATTTGCCGCCAAACCGACAGATGGGTTTAGTGTAGACAGCGCTGAAGCATTTAGCGAAAACGGGTTCATCGGGTTTGAAAAATGACCCGAACATAGCTCAGGAATCGCAGGACTGCGATTAGCAAAGGGGGCCAAGTGTAAGAAACGGCTGGTCTTGCGACCATCGTTAACGGGATAGTTGTCCCACAGCAGCGGGGCTCTGCCGAGGGTCTCGGTTGCCGACTGAATATCTTCCGCCGTAATACGATCACTCACCACTTTATTGCCCGTCCACAGTAACTGGACTTCTGCCGGTAAGCCTTGGTGCAAATCTTCAAAATAGCCTTCTGGACGGCGACCAAACAGAGTTTCGAGTATGGGGTCAAAACTGTAGTAACTGGGGCAAACGGCAATCTGAGTATCCGGCAACTGTTCAATAACAGCGGATACCACGCGTAATTGGTTGGCAGCTAGCTGCGGATTGCCCGCAGGAAGGTCATCAAACAACACCCAAAGGCTATCCGGTTTGAGCTGGGCAATGCTGCGCAGCTTGTCAGCCAAGCGGTGCATATCACGAGGTTTAACCTCGGCTTGCAGCCCCACCGGTGACAAACCCAGCCCCCAGGACAAACTGGCATTCTTAAAGTTAGCCGCTAATTGAGATAAATTCTGGACATGTTCTGTACTGAAAGCGTCTTGCCAATGGCTACGCAGGCTGACATCGCCTTTAGGGGCATACACATACGACTGAATGCCCCACTGCAACATGTGTTCTGGCAAGCTAAAGCGCTGAGGCCAAGTCCATTGACGACCGTAAAACCCCTCGACAATGCCATACTGAAAAGCCATTCAGTCACTCCATTTATGTGCCTAGCTTATTGTGTTAAGCCTCGCTAATTTAAGCTGACACCCATTCAGCCCCGATAATAACGCTGAGCCACATAGGCTTTTTTACGAGGGCTTACCGGTATTTTTTTATTGCGCACAGCCGCATAAAGTGGCTCCGCAGCATCCAACGCCGCGGTATCGACATAGGCCATGGCGATGGGTTTGCCGACGCTGGGACCAAACCCGCCGCTACATACCTCACCAACCACCGCGCCACTGCCATCTAATAACTGACAGCCATCACGTACTGGCGCTTTGCCATCAATATCCAACAAAACTCGCTTGCGTGATACGCCGTTGTCAATATCCGCCGCGATCACCTCGCTACCAGGATAGCCACCCGCACGAGCACCATTAGGCCGCCGCACTACCGAAATAGCCCACAGTAAATTTGCCGAAATCGGTGATATTGCCTCACTGAGCTCATGACCATACAGGCATAGCCCAGCCTCTAGGCGTAACGAATCTCGCGCACCAAGGCCGATAAATTCAACCTCCGCCTCGGCTAGTAGCAATTTAGCCAGTGGCTCTGCTTGGCTTGCTGCCACCGAAAGTTCATAGCCGTCTTCGCCGGTATAGCCAGAACAGCTTACCCAACAGGGAATGCCCCCCACCTCTACGTCTGCGGTATCCATAAATGTCATGGTGGCCGCAGCGGCCGCCAACCGCGACAGCACCTCACGTGCTTTCGGTCCCTGCAGCGCCAGCAATGCGCGATCATCAAGCATCTCGCAAGTAATATGGCTCGGCAAGCTGGCTTTAAGATGAGCGAAATCTGCTGTTTTACAGGCGGCGTTAACCACTAAATGAAAATATTCATCGCAGTTTGCCACCATCAAATCGTCCATCACGCCACCGGCATCATTGGTCAGCAAACTATAGCGCTGGCGACCCACTGGAAGGTCAATCACATCAATGGGCATGAGGGCTTCCAAGGCCTCTGCAGCCCCCTCGCCCGCCACTTTAATCTGCCCCATGTGTGACACATCAAACAAGCCTGCAGCAGCTCGGGTGTGCTGATGCTCCTTTAAAACGCCCAACGGGTATTGCACCGGCATGTCATAGCCAGCAAAGGGGACCATTTTTGCGCCCTGCTCCCGGTGCAAATTACAAAGCGGTGTTGTTAGTAACGAGTCAGCAGACAAAATCGTTAATCTCCAAATTAAATAGCGAGGCGTGCTTAGGCGCCAAGATGGAAAAGCTGGTCAAAGTTACGACTGGTTTGGCTGGCAACATCCGCAAAGGACAGACCTTTTAATTCCGCCACACACTCAGCCACCTCAACAACATATTTGGGTTCATTTTTTTTGCCGCGGTAAGGCACCGGCGCCAAATAAGGTGAATCGGTTTCGACCAAAAGCCGCTCCATGGGCACCCGACGAACCACTTCACGCAGCTCCTCCGCGTTTTTAAAGGTGATAATGCCTGAGAAAGAAATGTAATAACCCATTTCAATCGCGGCTTCAGCCATTTCCCAGCTTTCGGTAAAGCAGTGCAACACCCCTGCGACATTGGGGTTACCGTGTTCCTGTATCAGTGCCAAGGTATCTTCACGTGCATTTCGAGTATGTACCACTATCGGCTTGCCACACTGGGCGGATACTCTTAAATGCCGGGCAAAGCTTTGCTGCTGGGCGGCTTTATTGTCCGAACTGTAGTAATAATCGAGACCGGTCTCACCTATCGCCACAACTTTCGGGTGATCGGCCAGCTTCAGCAAAGTATCTTCTGGGCAGAGGTCGTCACTAATATCTAAAGGGTGCACCCCCACCGAGGCATAAATATTGTTAAAGCGCTCGGCAATGGCAATCACATCAGGGGCGTTGCCCATATCAATGCCAATACAGAGCAGACGATCTACACCGCGTTGCCCGGCTGCATCTACCGCTGCGGCTAGATCACCGTCGTAGGGGTCAAGGTTAATACGATCGAGGTGACAATGACTGTCAACTAACATGAGAAGTCCGTAAATTTGGGTGAATTTCTGAGGGTTTAGCTATTTCTGAGAGCTTACACTTTTTGTAAATTGATCTCTAAAAATCACATTGTGTGGGTCGGTTTATCGGATTCAATAACGCCAGCCAGATACGCCTCAATTTTTTTGTGAGCGCTGTTATCTTCACCAATAAACTGAACGCCAATGCCCGCAGCACGATTACTTTGGGCCCCTCGGGGGGTAATCCAAATGACCCTACCGGCAATAGGCAACTTTTCGGTTTCATCCATGAGGTTCAACAGCATAAACACCTCATCACCAACATTATAAGGTTTAGTGGTGGGCACAAACAGGCCGCCATCTTTTATAAACGGCATGTAAGCAGCGTAGAGCACAGCTTTATCTCTGATGGTCAAAGATAAAATGCCATTTTTTGCACTTTGTGGACCACTCATGCCTTTAACTCCATAATCTACCGCAAGTGTATTCTGCTTTTGCTTAGTAATAACTAGCTACGCATTATTGTGACAAAACTGCTGCCAATCCAGCAAAATCCCCTCAAACAATAAGCGTTTATTCAATGCTGCGCCCCGCTGCAATTGGGCAAGGCTTTGTTGTGCGGTGTCTAACCGGGGGAAAATTGCCGCCGGGTCCAAGCCCTTTAGTCTGTCCCACGGCACGGGGATCTCGGCGTCAGCGCCGACAAGTCGAGTGATTAACAACTGCAACCGCCTTACCCACCAAGACAATACGGCGGTGGGCTCGTGTTCTGCAAAAGTCTCTGCCACGGCAACAGCATGAGTTTTACCTGTAAGCATGGCGGCCAAGGCTTGATCGTACTCTTTAAACCGTTCTAATCCACCACTTTCAAACAAGGCCAAGGCTGTCAGTGGTCGACCACTGCTTTCTTGCATTAGCCTGTGCAAATCAGCCGAATCAGTAATGGTTTTCTGCAACCACGCCTCACTTACAGCCGGATCAGGTACCTTCATAGCATACTGTAGACAACGTGAACGAATCGTCGGTAATAAACGGCTAGAAGCATGACTTACTAACAGCAGTAAAGTTTGTTCAGCGGGTTCTTCTAAGGTTTTTAGCAGCGCGTTGGCGGCATTGGTATTCATACTCTCGGCCGGATGTATTAAAACAATTTTTTTGCCGTCTTCACGATGAGCCCGCTGCACAGCAAAGCTCTGTAATTCTCTCACTTGGTCGACAGCAATTTGACGCTTACCTTCCGGGGGCTCCAGCGCCTTAAAATCCGGATGCTGCCGGTCTTTACACCAAAGACAAGACTGGCATTTTCCGCAAGCCATCGCCGCTTGGGGCTGCTCACATAGCAAATAAGCGGCAAATGCCTTGGCAAACCGGTATTTGCCGATTCCTTCTGGACCTGACAATAAAATCGCATGGGGCAGGCGATCTTGGTCTTGCAGCGCATTTAAAGTCTGCCAGTAATCACTTTGCCAAGGATAGGCCAGCAGCGCCTCACTCATGCGAATCCCTGTGTTGCTGGATCAACTGGGTGATAATGCCGCGAATATCAGACTGCACCTCGACCAAAGGCCGATTGGCATCTATCACACAAAATCGCGAGGGCTCAGCGGCAGCTCGCTGCAAATAACACTGGCGAACGTCTTCAAAAAAAGTAAGCTTTTCTTGCTCAAACCGATCCAGCTTGCCGCGCTGTCCTGCTCGACTCATGCCCACCTCTACCGGCGCATCCAGCAGCAGCGTTAAATCGGGGCGCAACTCGCCTTGCACAAGAATTTCAAGCTGGGCAATGGTGGCGTCGCCCATCTGGCGAGCGGCACCTTGATAGGCAAAAGTGGCATCGGTAAATCTATCGCACACCACCCATTCTCCCTGATCAAGCCTGGGAAGAATCAACCCGTGCAAATGTTGAGCTCGGGCCGCAAAAACCAATAGCAGCTCGGTCATGGTCGCCACCTGCTCTTCTCGCGGATTCACCAACAATCCTCGAATATCTTCGGCAAGCGGTGTGCCCCCGGGCTCCCGGCTCAGCACATGGGCTTGAGATGCCGCATCCAGCAACTGGGAAATCAGCGTCATATTGCTGGATTTACCAACACCTTCGGTGCCTTCAACGGTAATAAAGAGTCCTCTTTGGCTCATATACTCTATTTTTCCAGTGCCGGTTTGGGTGTAGGCGATTTTATTGTTGACGGCGGCGCCGAGCGATAATCGCTACGTCGTTTTAACTGATAGAGCCGTACCGCCGCCTCGTGGGCTTTAAGCGTTGCCGAGAACTGATGGGTACCATCGCCTTTGGCAACAAAAAACAGGGCATCACCATCGCCAGGATGCAGGGCGGCATTAATCGCTTCCCGTCCCGCCAACGCAATCGGCGTCGGTGGCAAGCCGTGATGACGATACGTATTAAACGGATTGCTGTCGTCTTTTAAATGCGACAGCCGTAAATTTCCCCGGTAATCTGCGCCCAGACCATAGATGACCGTGGGGTCGGTTTGCAAGCGCATCCCCGCAGCCAAGCGGCGTGTAAAAACACCAGCAATCGCATCCCGTTCGTAAGCCACACCGGTTTCTTTCTCGATGATGGAGGCCATAACCAGCGCCTGATGTGGCGACTCATAAGGTAAGCCCGCATCCCGAGCTTGCCATTCCTCCTCCAGCACTCTTAACATTTTGCGGTAAGCCCGCAACAAAATAGAGGCTGGCGAATCGCCCCGATGAAAATCGTAGGTATCGGGAAAAAACAAGCCTTCCGGGGAGTCTGCCAAAGGCTCTTTCACCCCCAGCAATGCCCACAAGCTGGCATCCGCAGCTAAGGTTTGCGTCTGAAGGTTCTCTTGCTGCTCCAGGTATTTAATAACTTGTGCAAGAGTCCAGCCTTCTACCAGTGTCAGCTGATGACGTACAACCTCACCAGCTTGCATCATCGCCAAGGCATCAGCTACGGTCTGGCCCTCATTGAGGCGATATTCACCAGCGCGAATTTGCGCCGCAGGCGGATACAAACGACCATAAATTTTCAGTGCCGAGCCGCTTTCAATTAGACCTTGGCTTTGCAGCTGATTCACCATCGCCGAGAAACCCGTACCAGGCGGCAAGACGAAGGCGGCTTGATCTTCTATCTTCAACGTTGTCGTCAAGTTACCTTTTAAGTACCAAGCGCCAACGAGCAACAATAGAATAAGAGGCAATAATCCCGCTAACACGACGCGGAAGACTTTAATCAAGAAACAACTCCTCAAACTCTTTTTGTAATTGGCGGCTCACCGGGCCAATATTTTTTTGATAGCACTCGATAGCCGTTACCGGCCAAATGCCAAAAACGCTATTACAGACAAAGACCTCGTCAGCCTCTCGAAGGTCGGAAACCCCCAGGCGAGTTTGCGCAACAGGTAGCCCGTTCGTCGCGGCGTAGCGCAGAATCTTATCACGCATAATACCTGCCACTCCGGCTTCATCAAGCACCGGCGTCAACAGTCGATTGTTATTAACCAAAAACACATTGCTTTTGGTGGCCTCAATCAATTTACCATCTCGGGTAAACATCAAGCCTTCATCAACCCGCCGCTGTTTTAGTTCGCTTGCCGCCAACACCTGCTCAAGACGGTTAAGATGTTTTACTCCCGCCAATCTGGTTTGAGTGGCTAATGGTGTCTGACATATCGCGAGCTTTACCCCGCCATGCCAATTGGGGTTTTCCGACGGCCCGGCAGAGACCATGAGTAGACGCTCCCCAACATGGGTATCGGGACAATAACCCCGGCCGGTATTTTTTCGATATACAATAATCTTCAGTATCGCAGACTGGCCCTGGTGGCGGCTCAGCTCGGACTCGATTTCAGATGAAATCAAACCTCTATCTAGCTGTATTCCAATAACTTTTAAGCCACTCTCCAGCCGATCTACATGCTCCGAAAGCCACAGGGGCTCGCCACGCTTGAGCAACACCGTTTCAAACAGGCCATCGCCATACGCTAAACCACGATTGGCAGCCTCCAGCTCACCACGTTTGACACCGTTATGAACCCAAGCGGGACTAAGCATACCGCTACAAGTCCAAACGACTAAAGAGCAGACTGCCATTGGTGCCGCCAAAGCCAAAGGAATTAGAGAGCACAGTATCAATTTTACGTTCTTGAGCTGTATTGGCGACGTAATTGAGCGGGCAATTTTCGTCAACGTTATCAAGGTTTATCGTCGGGGGTGCCACTTGGTCTCGCATCGCCAAAATACTGAATATCGCCTCAACTGCACCGGCAGCACCCAACAAGTGACCCGTCATGGATTTAGTCGAACTTACCGCGATAGATTGCGCCGCACTTCCCATCAATTTTTCAACGGCGCGACTTTCAGCCACATCCCCTGCAGGGGTCGAGGTGCCATGGGCGTTGATGTAGTGAAGCGCATCCGCGTTTAACCCCGCATCGAGCAAAGCATTATTCATGGCCGTGTAAGCGCCGCGGCCATCCTCCGGCGGCGAAGTCATATGAAAGGCATCACTGCTCATCCCAAAACCAATCAACTCGGCATATATTTTTGCCCCCCGGGCTTTGGCATATTCCAGCTCTTCTAATACCAGCATGCCGGCACCGTCTCCCAGTACAAAACCATCCCGATCTTTGTCCCAAGGCCGACTGGCCAGCTCTGGCTCATCATTACGGGTAGACATTGCCCGGGCGGCGGCAAAGCCCCCCACTCCCACCGGTGTCGTGGCCATCTCGGCGCCACCCGCCAGCATCACATCGGCATCGCCATAGGCAATCATCCGCGCGGCCATACCAATATTATGGGTGCCCGTGGTGCAAGCCGTGGCTATCGCGACAGTGGGCCCCTGCAAGTTGTATTTAATAGACAATACGCCAGCGATCATATTGATAATGGCGCCAGGGACAGTAAACGGAGACAGTTTACGAGGCCCGCTTTTTTCAACAATCAATCGGCTGTTTTCAATAAGACCGACGCCACCAATCCCCGAACCAATTGCCGCCCCTGCGCGCTGGCAATTAGCTTCGGTAATCTCTAAACCAGAATCACTCATCGCCTCTGCAGCTGCAGCAACACCATAATGGATAAAAGGATCGAAGCGCTTGGCTTCTTTTGGCGCCATAAAGTCATTGACGTCAAAATCTTTAATTTGACCACCAAAACGCGTGGCGTATTGGGATACATCAAAACGAGTTATCGGGGCGATGCCACTTTTTCCAGCAAGAATATTATCCCAACTTTGTTTTACGGTGTTGCCCAAGGGGCTCACCATTCCCATTCCTGTTACCACAACACGCTTTCTAGCCATATTGATGTCCCCCGGCGATGTAATCTGTCGGATGATATCCTTGGTAAAAGTCGAACCAAGGAGCAAAATTAAAAGAATTCAGGCATAAAAAAAGCCGTTCTAACTTCATAGTAACGGCTTCTATAAACGGATAAACCGTTTTTGGATCAATACGAATTAAAGGTTTTCTTTAATGTAATCAATCGCCAGTTTAACAGTCGTGATTTTTTCAGCTTCTTCATCAGGAATTTCAGTTTCGAATTCCTCTTCCAAAGCCATAACCAGCTCTACTGTATCCAGAGAATCAGCGCCCAGGTCTTCTACGAAAGATGCAGACTCCTGCACGTCTTCTTCCTTAACACCTAGCTGCTCAGCAACAATTTTTTTGACGCGTTCTTCAATGCTACTCATGGTCGTTGATGACTCCTGATTAATTTTAAGTTTTGGGCTGACCTGTCGCGACCCGGAATACCATCATCGCTTATAAATAGGCCAAGCTACCGAGTTCGTGTTTTGTACTGCTCAGCACTTGGGCGCTAATTCTACCCCGTCTAAAAGCGCTTGTGCATCCAAAAAGGCGAAAAAATCACACTTCTGCTATAAAAACATTTATATAACAGATGTTTACGCCATATACATGCCACCATTTACATGAATGGTTTCGCCAGTAATATATCCGGCGGCATCACCAGCAAGAAATGCCACTACCGCAGCAATCTCTTCACTCTCTCCCAAGCGCTGTAGAGGAATCTGCGATTTAAGTGCATCGCGTTGTTCTTCCGGCAGTTTCTTGGTCATATCCGTGTCAATAAAGCCCGGCGCCACAGCATTTACCGTAATTCCTCGAGAGCCAATTTCACGGGCCAAGGCGCGGGTAAAACCATTCATACCCGCCTTTGCAGCTGCATAGTTAGCTTGTCCAGCGTTGCCCATAGAGCCAACAACCGAGCTCACATTCACAATACGACCCCAGCGCGCTTTAGTCATGCCACGCAAACACGCTTTAGAAAGACGGTATAAGGAGTTGAGGTTGGTATCAATCACGTCGTACCACTCATCATCTTTCATGCGCATCATGATGTTATCTTTGGTGATACCCGCATTGTTCACCAGTACCTGCGGCGCGCCAAATTCTGTATTAATTTCCTTTATCAACGCATTGACTGAGTCACTGTCTGCGATATTCAGCACACGGCCAACGCCGCTCAATCCTGCATCTTTAAAACCTGCGGTAATGGCCTCGGCACCCGATTCAGACGTAGCCGTACCAACCACTTGCATTCCCGCTGCTGCCAAGGCGTGGGCAATGGCTTTACCGATACCTCGACTGGCCCCGGTAACCAGTGCAATTTTCTCTGACATAGCGTTCTCCCTTATTTATGCTTTTAGCGCCGCCAATGCAGCGTCCAGAGTTTCTGGTGATTCAATATTCAAACACGTGAGCGATTTTTGAATGCGCTTGCTCAAGCCACTCAGCACCTTACCCGGGCCGCACTCTACCGTGGTTTCAATGCCTTTATCTAACATTGTTTCTACGCAAGAGACCCACTTCACAGGACTGTAAATCTGCTCAACCAGCAACGCCTTAATTTTGACAGGATCGCTCTCGGTTTGACCGTGAACATTGTGAACAACAGCCAGCTCAGGACTAGCTACATTCAAATCCGCTAGCGCCGCTTCTAGCTTTTCGCCCGCAGGCCGCATTAAAGATGTATGGAAAGGCGCGCTTACTGGCAGCGGCATTGCGCGCTTAGCGCCAGCGGCTTTCAACAACTCAATAGCCTTATCTACCGCGGCCACTTGGCCAGCAATAACGACCTGTCCCGGCGAATTAAAATTCACAGCTTCAACAACACCCGCATCACTGGCTTGCTGGCAAATCTCTATTATTTTTGCATCATCCAACCCCAGTACCGCAGCCATAGCGCCTTCGCCAACTGGCACCGCTGTTTGCATGGCTTGGCCCCGAGCTCTCACTAATTTTACCGCATCCTCAAACTGCAGGCTGCCCGCACACACCAATGCTGAAAACTCGCCCAAACTATGGCCCGCCATTAACGCGGGAACGGCACCACCTTGTGCTTGCCACAACCGCCACACGGCAACACTGGCAGTGAGCAACACGGGCTGAGTGGTCTCGGTAAGATTCAGTTGCTGCTGCTCGCCATTCTGCACCAGGTCCCACATATCGTAGCCGAGAGCTTGTGAAGCCTCGTCAAAGGTATGCTTGATACCGGGGTGAGCGGCGGCCAATTCTGCCAGCATACCCACTTTTTGCGAGCCCTGGCCTGGAAATACAAATGCAACTTGGGGTGTCGTCATTACCTCATCCTTATTGATTTATTTGCAAAAAGAACATTATTTTTTCGCCACGGCCTGCAACTGCGCTTCAATCTGTTTCGGTAGATTCAATTCGCAGGCCTGTACTGCATGGCGAATGGCATTTTGAAAACTGCTTACTCCCGAGCGACCATGGCTTTTTACCACCACGCCCTTGAGGCCTAATAAAGCCGCACCATTGTACCGCTCTGGGTTGATTTGCTGGCGAAAAGAACGCAACAGCGGCTTGGCAGCCATTCCAACCAGCCGTCCATACGTTGTCTGCTTAAACTGCGCAACCAAACCTTCACCAATAAACTTCGCCGTACCCTCACATACCTTAATCGCGACATTACCGACAAAGCCTTCACAGACAATGACATCCGCAGCATCACCGAGAACATCACCACCCTCAACAAAACCGACGTAATTTAAGCTTTGATCATTTTGAATAAGCTCCGCCGCCTCCCGCAAATAATCCTTCCCTTTCTGCAGCTCCTCGCCAATATTCAATACCGCAATACGGGGCGACGGCTTGTTATCGAGAATACTGACCAGAGCACTGCCCATTACCGCAAATTGATACAGCTCTTGGGCATCACACTCAATGTTTGCCCCCAAATCCAGCATATACGTGTGACCGGCACGGGAAGGAATGGGGGCACAAATAGCGGGCCGATGTATACCCGACAAGCGCTCAATCATAATGCAGCCCATCGCTACTAAGGCACCGGTATTACCGGCACTGACCACCGCACTGGCTTTATGGTCACGCAACAATTCCAGGGAAAGGGCCATAGAAGAATCACGCTTTTTTCGCACAGCGACAGAAGGCTTTTCATCCATAGTGACTATGCTTTGGCTGTGCACAATGGCGAGACGTGAAGAATCGTAGCGCTTACCTGACAAGGTCGCCGCAATCGCGTCTTGGTCACCGACCAAAGACAAGTGGAGTGAAGGGTTCTCGCTTAGGGCAGCAAGAGAGGCAGGAATAGAAGAACGGAGACCGAAGTCTCCGCCCATTGCATCAACGGCTATTCGCAGTGATGCCACTTATCAACTTAGTCGTCTTTACCGGCGACGACTTTACGGCCGCGATAGAAGCCATCTGCAGATACATTGTGACGCAGATGCTTTTCACCGCTGGTCTGATCAACCGACAGGGCAACACCCGTTAACGCGTCGTGTGAACGGCGCATTCCGCGGCGCGAACGTGTCTTTTTACTTTTTTGAACAGCCATGGCTCAACAATTCCTCGTACTAAAATAAGTTAGTCTTTGGGCTTTAATTGCCCTAACACCGAAAACGGTGATTCGCCCTTCTCTTCTTCTACCACTTCTGGACTCTCTGGCCCAAATGCCGCTGAGGTTGGTGCAGAACACTCCTCCGGTGCATGGTAGTTGACGAAAGGCGTGTTCAAAATCAATTCGTCTTGTAACAGCTCTGCCAGCTCCAACGCCTCTTCCCCTAAAATCAGCGGGTCCAAGGATCTTGGTAACGCCTTGGCCTGATCATCAGTCCAGACTATTGCCAACTCGAAACGGCCAGTGACATTGAGTGACTTGGGTTGCAAGCATCGCTCACACACCACATCAACCTCAGCATTCAGCTCTCCATCCAAGCGGAAAAAGCCTTGTTCATCACGGTAGAAGTGAAAATCGGCTGCGACCGAGCCTCGATCTGTGGCCAAACCCGCACAAAAGCGCGGCAACTTCGCAACGTCCTCGAAGGCAGAGATTTCGGCACCAGTCGAGGCAAATTTTCGTGCATCTACCAGCTTTGGCAGGGGCTGTCTTTGCATAGGCGCGCAATCATAGGGATTTCAAGGATACTTGTCAAAGCAAACTGCTGACTTAACACGAAAAATTCGGCTTTTGATAGCATTGCAAAGTAGCTGACGTAGAATCTAGCCGTCATGAATAAATCCGCTCACCTAACCAGAGAAAATCATGCCCCCAAATAACCGCCCCGAGCTCGTACTAGCGTCTCAATCGCCATATCGACGCGCCCTACTCGAAAAACTGGGTTTACGGGTGCGCTGCCGACCAGCCGATATTGATGAAAGCCCTCTTCCTCAAGAAACCCCGGCGAAAACCGCACTACGGCTAGCCGAGGAAAAAGCGAGGGCATTGGCCCCCTACGAGCCTAATGCGCTAATTATCGCTGGCGATCAGCTCGCCGAGCTTGACGGCAATGCACTAGGCAAACCCCTGACAACAGCCAACGCCAGAGACCAACTTAGCCGCTGTTCAGGAAAGAGCGTGGTATTTCATACGGCACTGTGCCTATTAAATTCAGCAACAGGCCAAAGCCGTCAACTAATAGACCCGGTCGTGGTCAACTTTCGGCCACTCAGCCGCACCTATATAGACGCCTACCTAGAGAAAGAAGATGTGCTGGACTGCGCTGGCAGCTTTAAGTGCGAGGGCTTGGGGATCTGCTTATTTGAAAGCATTCAAGCCAATGACCCAAACACTCTACAAGGACTACCCCTTATCCAGCTAATTACCCTATTACAGGCCGAGAACTATTCGCTTTTTTGATAAGCGACCAAACAACCCCACTATCGGCCTAATTCCAATACAGAAGATCGGCCCGCCTCCATCGCCGCTACGATAGCGACCAATTCCTCAAAGGCATCCATCACCGCCACCGGCTGCCAGCGCCGCAGCCGGTCAGAATGATGCGCACCATATGACACCCCCACACTCGGCATGCCGATACGACTGGCCATTTCCAGGTCGTACTCAGTATCACCCACCATCAGCGCAGCCTCTGGTGCCACTGCAAAGGCCTCACAGAGTTGAGCCAACATTAAAGGATCGGGTTTAGACGCGGTTTCATCTGCACAGCGACTGGCTGAAAACAAATTTGATACCGGCAAGTTACCAAAAACCCGATCAAGCCCCCGTCGACTCTTACCGGTTGCCACACACAAAGTGTGTCCAGCCTCTTTAAGAGCATAAAGAGTTGCCTCCACCCCAGGAAAAAACCCACACGGCTTTATATCTGCCAGCAAAAACTGCTTTACATAGGCCTCTCTTAACAAAAGCACTTCAGCCGTAGAAAGGTCGGGATAGAGTGTTTGGATCGCCAAACTTAACTCCAAGCCAATAATATTGCGGATTTCTACATTACTGCAAAGGGGATGACCGCAATCTTTTGCAGCCAGCTGCATACACGACACGATCTTTTCTGCCGAGTCTAAAATAGTGCCGTCCCAATCAAAAATAATAAGCATTACAAGACAATACCTGAGGCTTTTAAAAAAGCTTGCAGCTCTTCAGGCAATGGTGCCTGCACACTAATCCGACGCCCCTCAAGACTGAACACCAAACTCTCAGCATGCAAAAATAAACGCCGCAAGCCCCGCTGCTTAGCCAATCTATTCGCCTCATCGTCGCCATATTTATCATCACCCAAAATAGCGTGCCCGGCGTGAAGGCAATGGGCGCGAATTTGGTGGGTACGTCCGGTAACAGGGCGCGCTTCGACCAAACTCATACCTGTACCGCGAGCCAGCATACTGAAACGGGTCAGCGCCCGTTTGCCATCCAGCTCAACACGCACCATTCGCTCCCCCGACTGCAACACATTTTTTTGCAACGGCGCATCCACTTGCTGCTTGCGCACCGGCCACTTCCCTGCCACCGCAGCCAAATAACGCTTTTCGATTGCCGTCTTGCTTTTCAACATTTCGTGTAGCTGCTTTAAAACTGAGCGCTTTTTTGCCACCATCACGCAACCAGAGGTATCTCTATCCAGCCGGTGCACCAATTCCAAGTTGCGATATTCGGGAAAAATCTGCCGTAAAGATTCAATCAGCCCCAAAGAAACACCGCTGCCGCCGTGCACCGCCAACCCAGAGGGCTTGTTGATAACAATCAATCCCGCGTCTTCGTACAAGATTGCATCACGAATTCGCTCAGAAAAACTCTCAGAAACCGGCATCACGGCAGCCTTCTCTGGCAACCGCACTGGTGGAATACGAATAATATCGCCACCATTTAACTTGTAATCCGGTTTAACTCGCGACTTGTTTATCCGAACCTCTCCGCGACGCAAAATGTTATAAATCTTAGACTTAGGGACACCTTTTAACTCTCTCATTAAGAAATTATCGATGCGCTGACCGGCAAAATCTTCGGCAACCGTCACCATTCTTACAGCGGGGTTGATGACTGTTTCCGAGACCACAATGTTCTCCTGTAACTCATTGAGTTTGCTATTGAATACTGCTATATTCCGGCAGGTAGTGCCTGGGCCCGGTTCCCGCCATAGCTTGGCTATGATGTGAGGGAAAACCGCCAGCCAGTACTGAGGCAAGTTCTGCGGAACGCTCGCATCGCCTTAAATCATTTTGAACAAGCAGTGCGCCGGCGGCATTCTAGCCTAGAGTCGGCGCATAAATTAATAGTACAGCCGAATTTGTTTAGTACCGATTTGTGATAGAACTCTGAGAACGCAACGTAGACAACGTTACCAATACTGGCGTGAGATTAACGCCCGATAGTAATAGATGAAACACGCTGCCGTCGCCCATGATACAGAAAACGGGCGAAGCGGAATAAAATGACTGGAAGATCCAGTCCATGACTGAAGCGGAAAAGTCCGCTTACAAATACTGACAAAGCCTGATGAAACATGCCAGGTCAACCCTCAGCAATAACTAGGGCCCAGTCACCAGTCAAAAGCGCTTGAAGACGAACCGTCACATGAGCGGACTAGCAAACCCCGGCAACTCGGGATTTTTAGCTCATGAAAAGAATGTTAATCAATGCAACTCAACCAGAAGAGTTGCGTGTTGCCCTCGTAGACGGGCAGCGTTTATACGATCTGGATATTGAAAACCGGACACGGGTTCAAAAAAAGGCCAACATCTATAAAGGCACCATCACCCGGGTTGAACCCAGCCTAGAGGCAGCATTTGTCGACTTTGGCGCCGAGCGCCACGGTTTTCTCCCCCTCAAAGAGATTTCTAAAGAATATTTCTACCGCAACCCCTCTGACGTCAGCGGCCGCGCCAAGATCAAAGATCTTGTTAAAGAAGGCACTGAAGTTATCGTTCAGGTTGAAAAAGAAGAACGCGGCAATAAAGGTGCGGCATTAACCACGTTTGTCAGCCTTGCTGGCCGCTACATGGTTTTAATGCCCAATAATCCTCGTGCTGGCGGCATCTCTCGTCGCATTGAGGGCGAAGATCGTAGCGCCCTCAAAGACGCACTCAGCAGCATCACTATTCCCGATGGCATGGGCGTTATCGTCCGCACCGCTGGTGTTGGTCGCAGCTCCGAAGAACTGCAATGGGATTTGGACTACCTCCTTCATCTCGCCGCAGCGATCAAACAAGCTGGTGCAGAACGCAAAGCGCCTATTCTAATTCTGCAAGAAAGCAACGTCATCATTCGCGCCATCCGAGACTACTTACGCGATGATATCGACCAAGTCCTTATCGACGGCGAAGACTCTTACAACGAAGCCATGCACTTTGTTGAGCAGGTCATGCCGCACTTTAAAAACAAGGTCCGTTTTTACCAGGATCCCGTCCCATTATTTAATCGCTACCAAATAGAAAGTCAGATTGAGTCCGCGTTTACCCGCGAAGTACAGCTTCCCTCCGGTGGCTCCATCGTAATCGATCCCACCGAAGCGCTAGTCTCTATCGATATCAACTCCGCCCGCGCAACCAAAGGCGGCGATATCGAAGAAACAGCCTTACAAACCAACCTAGAGGCGGCTGACGAAATCGCACGGCAATTACGACTGCGTGATATCGGCGGCCTAATTGTGGTCGACTTTATCGACATGATGGCTGCCCGCAACCAGCGGGAAGTCGAAAACCGCGTCAAAGACGCCATGGAAGCCGATCGCGCCCGAGTTCAGGTGGGCCGAATCTCCCGCTTTGGCCTTTTAGAAATGTCTCGCCAGCGCCTGCGTCCATCCTTGGGCGAAACCAGCGCCAAAGTATGCCCTCGCTGCAGCGGTCAAGGCACCATTCGCGACACCAAATCACTTGCGCTGTCTATTCTGCGTTTGGTTGAAGAAGAAGCCAATAAAGAAAAGAGCGCCGAAATCCGCGCTATCGTGCCTGTAAACGTGGGGGCCTACCTGCTGAATGAAAAGCGTGAAGCGATTCACGGCATCGAGCAACGCAGCTCTGTGCGTCTTGTCATCATTCCAACACCGACGCTGGACACACCCCATTTTGATGTTCAACGGTTGCGAGGCGACGATCTCACTGACGAATCTGAAGTGAGCTACAAAATTGCCTCTGAACTAGAGTCTGAGGCCGATGAATTTGAGCAAGACGCAGCCGCAATCCAACCTGCGCCCGCTGCGGTTGTTCGCACACTGGCTCCCAAGGCACCTGCTCCGGCACCTGCCAGCCCCACCCAAGAAGCAGCTGCAGACACCCCTGCCGCTACTGCCGCAACACCCAAAAAGAAAGACAACGGCCAACCCGGCTTCTTCAGCCGATTAGGTAAAGGGCTTGCCACTTTATTTGCCGGCGAGCCACCAAAAATCGACACCCCAGCGGTTAAACCCACTTCTACCCCAGAAGAAAACAGCGACGGCAACAGCAATCGTCAAAACCGCAACAGCAATGACCGCCGCAACCAGCGCAACCGCAATAACAACCGTCGTGGCAGTGATAACCGCCCGAACCGTAACCGCAACAATCGGGATGACGACAACAGTCAAATTGACAACGAGCAAGTACAGGCTAAAAAAGAAAGAAAGCCTGTAGCAGAAAAAGCCAACGAACAGCAGGACGACAGCCAGCGCCCGAAACGTCGTCCCAATAATCGCAAACCACGCGGCCCCCAAGAGCGTCGTCGCAGTAAAGCGCCAGAGGGAGAGCTCCCTGTAGAACAACGCAGCGATTCCACTGCCGACGCGGTAGCGGCAGAAGCACCATCAAAAAATGACGCCGCCGAACCCAAGCCACGTCGCGAGCGCAAAACTGAAAAGCCCGCTGCCAAAGCAAAGCCCAGCGAGCCGACGGCACAGGCTAAGGTAGAAACCAGCAAAACGGATACTGAAGCGTCTGAAAAACCGGCTGAAACCGTTGCTAAAAAAGTCAATTCAGTACCTGAGCAACAAGCAGAACGCTCAGCCGAAACCGCTACCCCAGCTGAAGCCGAACCAAAAGCATCAGAACCGGCAAAAGAACCCGCTGCGACTGAAGAGGCGCCGGTTACCGCACCGAAAGTCACTACTGAAGAATCAGCAACGCTTACTGAAGCCGAAACGCCAACCCAAGAGGCTGAACCAGCAACAGTAGATGCCGTTGCTGAAGAGCCCTCTACGACCGAAGAAACCCCAGCTGTAGAGAAAGCACCGGAAGCGCCTGCCTTGCAAGATCGTGAAGCAGCAAATACCGAGGCGAATAAGCCAGAACCGGCCATCACGCCCGCCCCTTCAGAAAATGCCCCGCAGGTTCAGCCTGTTAGCGTTGAAGAGAGCACGACTCCCGAGGTGGCCACAACGCCAGCGGCACCGCGCGCAGAGGAAGCCGCTGCAACCACGAGCACAGAACAGCTTCGCCCTATGGGCCGCGCTGCAAATGATCCGCGGGTGAGCCCAAAACCTATGACTGAACTGCAGATCACCACTGACCGTCCACAGCCCCCGGCTCTAGACCGTAATATTGTGGCGCAGCCAGACCCCAATCGGCCTGCCTTGCCGCGTGCAGCTAACGATCCTCGCAATTAATCAATCGCGTTGAATACCCAAGCCCGGCACATGCCGGGCTTTTTTGTATCTGCTGGTTAAAAAACATACACCGAAAATAGGCATATCACTGCCATCAACCTGATTTTTAAGTTCTTTTTTCAACGATGCTTGTTTCCAAATACAAGCTCTGTATAATTCGCCCTGCTGCGGAGGGGTGGCAGAGTGGTCGAATGCACCGGTCTTGAAAACCGGCGTTGGTTTATCCCAACCCAGGGTTCAAATCCCTGCCCCTCCGCCACTTCTTATCCCTCCGGTTTTACTTTGCATTCCCCCCTTTAGCCAGTATCATTTAACTCTACTGTTTCTGTGACTGCTTTGGAGTCAACAAATGCAAGAGAAAACCCTGTATCACGCTCAGAGCCAAGCAACGTCGGCACTGGACACCAGTAAGGTACTTCGCAATACCTATTTGTTACTCGGCATGACTTTGCTGAATAGCGCGGTATTTACCGGTATTGCCATGGCTCTGAACATCGGCCACGGCACCGCATTGGTCCTGTCTTTGGTTGGTCTTGGCATGTTATTTGTGGTTCATAAAACCGCAGAGTCCAGCAAAGGCCTCATTGCTGTTTTTGCCTTTACTGGATTATTGGGCGCAGCACTAGGCCCCATGCTTCAAGCTTATTTATCACTGCCAAATGGCACCGAGCTAGTAATGCAAGCTCTTGGTGGAACCGCACTGGTGTTCTTCGGTTTGTCGGCGTATGCCTTAACCACACGTAAGGATTTTTCCTTCCTCGGCGGCTTTCTGATGGTTGGCCTGCTGGTCATTGTGGTTGCCAGCATCGCTAATATCTTCTTCCAAATGCCTGCAGCGTCTCTGGCTATATCTGCAGCAGCCGTTTTCATTATGTCTGGTTTGATTTTGTTTGATACCAGCCGAATCATCCATGGCGGCGAAACCAACTATATTCGTGCCACGGTTGCGCTATATTTAGACATCTACAATCTATTTATTCACCTCTTGCACTTGCTAGGCGTGTTTAGCGGCGACGATTAAGGCACTCAACTTTGCTCCGGCCTAGCAAGGCCGGAGCGCTCTTCTCTCTGCTCAAAGATCCCCTCGGCACCAAATGACGCTTACATACGCGATCCTGATCACCAGCGCCCCCTCAGATCCTTGCAGCATGACGGCATACCACTTTGCTCAGACCTTGCTGGATAAAGGTCATCAATTGTCGATGATATTTTTCTTCAATGATGGCGTTCATCATGCCAACGCGTTCACCACCCCCCCGCAAGATGAGCCGTCCCCAGTTCAGCAATGGCACAAGCTTCATGAAGAGCGCGGTGTCGCGCTGAAAGCCTGTATTTCAAGTGCCTTACGCCGAGGAATTTGCGACCCAGCAGAGCAAGCTCGATACGAACTACCTGGCAACAACCTCGATACAGCCTTTGAAATTGCTGGACTGGGGCAGTGGGTAGAAGCGTGCATTGAAGCTGACCGCGTTATTCGCTTTGGGGCGATATCGTGAAGTTTTTATATATTTTCAGCCAACCGCCCTATTCCAGCCCTATCGCCAAAGCAGCGTTAGATATGGCCTTAGCCAGCGCCGCATTCGACCAAGACGTTAGCTTGGCTTTTGTCGGCGAAGGCCTTCTACAATTAATCCAGCATCAACAGCCATCCGGCCCCCATAAGAAATCCCAGCTCGGTGCCATTAATGCCCTGCCTTTATACGACATCTCGCAGGTGTATTATCTGCAGAAGGACTTAGCGCAGTTAGGCCTACACGCTGATACCCTCGTTAAACATGCATCTGGCCTAGACCAGGCCGGGTTGCAACGGCTAATCGCCCAAAGTGAGCGGGTACAAAGCTTTTGAGAAAGACGAGACTGAACGGGCTGATATCAAGAGCATCACAATGACATTACATATTTTGCAAACTCGCCAAAGCTTACAACGAGCATTGCCTGCGATTGCTGCCGAAGACTGCCTTCTCCTCTTGGCGGATGCCTGTTATTTGGCATTAAGCGATACCTTACCAAAATCACACAGCGTTTATGCGCTGACTGATGACGCGATATTGCGAGGCATTACGCTCCCTGACACAATTTCGGGAATCGATATGGCTGAATTTGTCGAGCTGAGCGGCCAGCACACCCACAGCGCAAGTTGGTAACATGACCGTCCTTGTCGTAGGCCAACGTAGCGTTGCACTGGATAAAGATGGCTTTTTAAAACAGCTCTCAGACTGGGACAGAACTGTCGCCACGGTCCTGGCCGAATCAGAAGGTATTTCCTTAACACCAGCTCACTGGCAATTGATTGAGCTGGTACAGCGTTATTACCACGAGTTCGGTCTTTCTCCAGCAATGCGCCCACTGGTAAAATACGCCCGCATTAACCTTGATGAAGATAAAGGTACAAGCCTTTATTTTCTCAGCCTTTTTCCCGGCAGCCCGGCTAAAATATTAAGCAAGCTTGCCGGCCTCCCACGACCGGATAACTGCCTGTAATGTCTATGACGATTGAACACCCATTTGCCCAGTACGTTCGCATTCTTGGCAAAGGCAAAACCGGCTCCCGCTCCTTAAACCGCGACGAAGCCAAAACAGCCATGACCATGATACTGAATGGCGACGTTGAGGATGTGCAGCTCGGCGCTTTTTTGATGCTGTTACGAGTCAAAGAAGAAAGTCCTGAAGAACTCGCTGGGTTTGTTGATGCTGTAAGAGCAAACATTCAGGCTCCAACGATGACCGTCGACCTGGACTGGGCCAGCTACGCAGGCAAGCGCCGCCAACAAGCTTGGTATCTGTTGGCGGCGCTTGCACTAGCCGATAGCGGTCTGAATGTGGTTATGCATGGCGCCGCTGGCCACACCGCCGAACGCGTTTACAGCGAGCTACTGTTAAAGGAACTTGGCGAAACCATCGCTCACGATTGGTCGTCTGCACAAGCGGCACTGAACTCACGGAAATTTGTATATCTACCCTTATCCTTCCTCTGCCCCCGGCTCCATCACATGATGGAGATGCGCCAATTATTTGGCTTGCGCTCCCCGGTACACACCTTATCAAGACTGATAAACCCCTTAGCCGCCAGCTATTCAATGCAAAGCATCTTTCACCCGGCTTATGCCGATAGCCATCAGCAAGCTGCGGCACTGCTCGGTCAAAAAAATGCGGTGGTGTTTAAAGGCGAAGCCGGTGAAGTAGAGCGTAAACCAGAGGGCTTATGCAAAGTGAAAACCATCCGCAATGGCGAACTGGGTGAAGAAAGCTGGCCAAAGATGCTAGAAGGTCGGCAGGAATGGCAAAGCAACTTGAGCGCAGACACCCTCCGCCGTGCATGGTGCGGCGAATCCGTTCCCGAATACGGCCAGCTGGCAATCTGGGGCACCATGGCTATTGCACTGCAAATGCGTGCCCCCTCCCTCGATCAGTCCAGTGCGCTCAGTCTAGCCAAAGATATTTGGCAGCAACGCAATCAAAACAGACTGAGCTAGTCTCTTACCTTTCGACATAGCGAATAACAATGCATTTTACTTCTTTGCCCGTCGACCAATACGACGCAATCTTAGATAAAAAAGTCAGCGGAGTAATGTCATCTTTTGGTGGACTGGCCCTGCCTTCACCTGCTATTTACCCCTCTGCCCCTGAGCATTATCGAATGCGAGCAGAGTTCAGGCTCTGGCACGAAGACGACGATCTTTATTACGCCATGTTTGATCCGGCCGACCCCAAAATACCTATCCGCATAGACCATTTTCCGGTGGCAGGCCGTGCCATCGCCCAACTAATGCCCCGTCTTATTGAGTCCATTAAGGGCATAACGGCCCTACGCCAACGGCTGTTTCAAATTGAGTTTTTGAGCACCTTAGCTGGCGACATGCTGGTGACATTAATTTATCACCGCAAACTAGATGCACAGTGGGAAGACGCTGCAAAAACACTATCAGAAGCATTGTCCATCAGCATGATTGGCCGCAGCCGTAAGCAACGCATTGTGTTAGACAAAAACTATGTACTGGAAACATTAAATATCGACGGCCAAGATTATCAATACCGTCAGTACGAAGGGGGCTTTACCCAGCCCAATGCCGAGCTGAATCAGAAAATGATTGCGTGGGCGGGCCAGCATTTGGGCCAGCGGCCCGAAGAAGATTTGCTGGAGCTTTATTGCGGCAACGGCAACTTCACCGCGCCGCTGTCTAAACGTTTCCGTAAAGTGCTTGCCACTGAAATTTCAAAAACCTCGGTTAGAGCCGCCAAAGAGAACTTTGCACTTAATCGTATTGAAAACGTCAGCATTGCCAGAATGTCCAGCGAAGACTTTACCAGTGCCTTAAACGGTGAACGTGAATTCAGACGCCTGGCAGGCATTAATCTTAAAGAAGATTATCGTTTCAGCGCCATTTTTATCGACCCACCACGGGCAGGCCTGGACGACAACACCCGGCAGTTGGTCAGCCGTTTTGACAATATTCTTTATATTTCCTGCAATCCGGAAACGTTGCGCCGAGATTTGCAACTATTAACAAAATCCCACACCGTTGAGGCCTTCGCCCTGTTTGACCAGTTCCCGTACACTAATCACATGGAATGCGGCGCTTTTTTGCAGCGAATTTGAAGCGGAGAAACAGCATGACGGTTAAATTGACTAATCAAGAAATTGAACAAGCGGTGGCATCACTTACAGATTGGCGGCTAGTAGACGGAAAATTGTATCGTAAATTTGAATTTGACAATTTTGTCAGCGCCTTTGGATTTATGTCCAAGGTTGCCATTCGCGCAGAAAAAATTGATCACCATCCAGAGTGGTCCAATGTCTACAACACCGTGGAAATCTATCTCACCACCCACGAGGTAAGCGGTCTCTCAGCCAGGGACCTCGCTTTAGCCGATGCCATCAACAAAGAAGCGGCCTGCCAATAACAACGGCGCTAGTAAAACTCGACAGATAACTCCTGTAAACGTCGGCTGAGATACTCATCCAAATACGGCAAATCCTCGGGATGAATATCGAGCACCGGCGCCCCCAAGTTTTTATACACTTCCATCCGTCGCATACGCTTTGCGAGCTGGTCTGCATGTTCACCCGAGGCCCAATACTCCAGATATACCCCCGCATCGGCTAAATAAAAATCCGCCAGCAAGGGTTCTTCTACCGGTAAATCTCGCTGCCAGGCGTAACGAAGGCCAGCAAGGTATAACCATTGCGCTATATGCCAATGCGGCCAACTCTCAACCTGCTTGCCATCCAATGTTAGCGGTGGGGGCACATCGTTAAAAAGATCATCGCTATCGCTCCCCTTTTGCTCGACTCGGCAGCAACGTGCAAGCAGACGCTGAAAGGCAGGATGGGATGCAATATCTTCGGGCCACAACACATAGCTCAAACCGATCTGCTGATTATCAAAACTCTGGCCCCCTAATGCTCGCCCCGCTTCGGTTAACTGCCAACCTCGTTTACTGGCACTTAGCCATGCCAGCTCGGCAAATAAGCGATTAAGCTGCTGGGCACTGAGCTCTAAACTTTTACCGATGTCAGCAGCAGAAATAAGGCGACTGTCCTCCAGGTTTTTTAGCAGTGGATGCTCCAGCAGTGACACCGGCCAAACAATATAGCGGCCATAGCGCTTACTGGTTTGATAACTGCCGCCTTCAAACTCACCTTTACCGGTGAGCGCCCAGCCATCTTCCAGTTTTTTAATCCAGCCGTGGTCCTTTAGCGCCGCAAAAACTTGCTGCACTGGCAGTTCCAGCCGACGGGCCAACGCCGAACTGGATAAGGTTTCGTCACTCATGGTTTAGCGGCCATTTTGTATAGTGATTTTACAGAGCACGTGCCAGAGACTAAAAACAACGGACGAAATATCATGCCGTAGGGTATCGCTGCTGTAGCGCTTGATACACTTGTCCGGCAAAGTCCTCTGAGGCCATATCCAACTCAGACATGATTTCAGACAAATGCTCATTGTCTTCTTGCCCTGCCCACACCTTAATATAGCTACCATCTTTGTAGCCGTGATCTTGACGGAAAAAATTTAATACATTTTTACCAACATACTGTTTATATAGCTGGTTAAAATCCAACCCCGCAGACTCCAGCAAATCCCAAAACAATGCCACTGAAAAACCCTTGGTCGCTAAGCAGTTTGCCGCTAGTGCTTCGGTGGCCGTTAAGACATCGCTGGGGTTTGGCTGACGACTGGACAGCTCGGCTACAATATCGTCGGCAAGGTTTTCTATATCCGCGCCGGGAGTAAACTTGGCGCTCATGCCAAAATGCCAGATATCAATGACCTCTAGCTGTACTTGCTCGACATCGGCTTGTTGTTTTTTCCACCACTTATAACCTTGGTGATCCATCAATTCCGCGCATTCAATCCAAGCAGCGCGATACCATGCATAGCCCTGATTTATCCAGTCTGGATGGACTTTAGTATTCATTTTATTTTGCAAACCAAGCATGGTCACAATGGCTTGCCGGTGCAGGCTGTCAAACACAGATGGGCTCCTATCCTATAAGCGTGGCGCTACATCATAAACAGCCGCAACGTCGCTGGAAAGCACCGTATTACATGGATAGAAGATAAAGGATTTATAATGGAGATCGGCGCTGGGCCAAATCGATAAAATAGCGCATTTCTTTATTGCCTAAGCCACAACGCTCATCCGCATTTACCGATGGCAGCATCGATGAAGGTATCTGGGTGAGAAAATTGGCACCGTAACTCAACTGCTTGGGATGAAGCTGAATCGATACGCTGGCATTGGGGCCGCACACGGTATAATGCAGTGCTCGTTGCGTTTGAT
The DNA here is from genome assembly GCF_001010805.1 of Spongiibacter sp. IMCC21906. NCBI lineage: Bacteria > Pseudomonadati > Pseudomonadota > Gammaproteobacteria > Cellvibrionales > Spongiibacteraceae > Spongiibacter > Spongiibacter sp. IMCC21906. The sequence continues at coordinate 2,329,968 of NZ_CP011477.1, forward strand.
TAAATGCCATATCTTTGCCCTCCAGGCGATGACCACCGTCTTGAAAAATTAACGCTGTCTCATAAAATCGATTCTAATTTTAAGGGGCATCAGCATTGCGCTGCACCCACACACTGATTTCGTTCATAGAGGCTAATTCAAGAACAGCCAGGTTTTGGTCTTGCTCACAGAACCACACCACTTTATTAGGAAGCGCAGGCAAACAAAGAACGGCTTCTGCGGGGTTAGCTGAAGCAATAACAAGATCAAAAACCGGTGGCGACAAACTGTGGTCGTGAAGTAATAACTCCGCCGTAAGCTCAAGCCGTCCAGCAAAGGGCAACTTGTCTACCACCAGATGGCAAAACTGACCGTTTGCATCGTACCCCACCAGATAAGCGGCAATAATCACCCTAACGCCCAACTTTTTAGCCGCTATTCACCTTAGTTTGGGCAAAACACATCGCCTGTAAATATCCGGTGAATTACCTAGCTAATCCAAAAATGCGAAAAAGATCACATTAGCCTAGGGCCTATTCACACTAATCCAATTGTCACTGCCGGAAGTCATTTTTGCCCCCGGCTAGGCGCCAGACGCGCCGTTTAGTCACTCTAAACAAGTGGCTGGCAACAACGCTGGGGGCAAAAATGGCCCCAGCCCTACGGGTTGTGGCTAAAAAAGCACCACTCGTCGTTGCTTATCGCTTATTTGGAATAAGCAAACTACGCTCTTCGCGCCTAGATTGATGCTTTTTTAGCCACAACAGTAATAATCGGATTAGTGTGAACAGGCCCTTATACCATCGCGCAATAACGAGGTTTTATTGTCGCAAAAGGCGGTGATTGGGCAGTATCAATGAGGGATCACTGCTTCGCCAAGGGTTGATGTCCAGGCCTCCTCTTCGCAAATAGCGCGCCGATACGGTCAAGCTGTCGGGGCGGCAATGCTGGCTCAGATCATGGAAAATTCGCTCGACACAGTGCTCGTGGAAATCATCGTGCTCACGAAAAGAGATGAGATATAGCAGCAGCGCCTTTTCATCGATTTTCGGCCCTGAATAATCAATGATAATACTGGCCCAGTCTGGCTGACTGGTCACCGGGCAGCGTGAACGCAGCAAATGGCTGTAAAGCTGCTCTGACGCCTTCTGGGTATCATCACACCGTAGCAGCTCAGCCGAAGGATGATATTGCTGTGGCGCGACATCCAGGCCGTCCAAGCACCGGCCAAGAGGCTCGCCATTAATCGACAGCGCATGCCACTCATCGGGAGTAAAAAGCTGAACCGCTACCCTGCAGCCGGTGCAGGCACTCAGGTCACTTATCAGCAGGGCCTCCAGCTCGGCCTTACTTTCTAGGCGGTGCTGATTAAAAGAATTGAGGTACAGCTTAAACGATTTGGACTCGACGATACTGTCTGAACTGGCAGCTATCACAAATTTGCCACAGGCTACCTGGGGCTTACCTTTTAAGTCTAACCACGATATTTCGTAGGCAGTCCAGACATCGGCACCGTAAAAGGTAAATTGAGCATCAAGAGCATCCCTGCCGGATTGCCGGGCAATGGCAAACAATACATCCGGGCGATAGCTGTCAGGGTAAACAACACTCTCCCCTAACGGGCCATGACCTGTAGACACACTCACAAGACTTCTCCGGGATTATTGACGCAAACGGGTGCCACGACTCAGCAAATACATGCACAGGCCGTAGGCAACCACAGTAAAGCCTCCCACCATGACGAAGGCCGTACTCACATTAACATCGGATACACCCAGCACACCGTAGCGAAACGCATTTACGATATACAACATGGGATTTAGCCGGGAGACATTCGCCCAAAACTCGGGAAGCAGGTCGATGGAATAAAACACCCCACCTAAATACGTCAGCGGCGTTAAGATGAAAGTCGGGACAATAGAAACATCGTCAAAATTATTGGCAAAGACCGCATTAATAAATCCGGCCAGCGAAAACAAGATTGAGGTCATCACCACAATCGCCACCGTGATAAAAGGGTGGGTAATATCCAAGTCCGTGAAAAACAGTGACAACAAGGTCACAATCAATCCCACTCCCAATCCCCGAGCAACCCCACCTAACACAAAGCCCCATAAAATGGTGGCATTACTCATGGGAGAAACCAGTATTTCTTCGACAAAACGCTGAAATTTAGCGCCAAAAAATGAAGACACCACATTGGAATAAGCGTTGGTGATCACCGACATCATAATCAGCCCCGGCACCACAAACTCCATATAGGTGAAGCCACCCATTTGGCCGATACGGGAACCAATCAGCGTTCCAAAAATAACAAAATACAGCGACATAGTGATGGCTGGTGGCAATAAGGTTTGCATCCAGATCCGCAAAAACCGCCTAATTTCCTTGCGGACGATGGTGCTAAATGCAATCCACTGCTCAGAATACGTCATCTTTTACCTCAAACCCCGGCGATTATTTGTTCGCCAGAAGAGACACAAACAGCTCTTCCAAACGATTCGCTTTATTACGCATGCTCGTTACCACGATGTTCTGTGCGGCAAGGGCGTCAAATACTTCATTGAGAGAGCGGCCTTTTTCTAATACCACCTCCAGCATTTGTTCATCAGTACGTCGAACCTCAAAGCCATCCAAACTAATTTCTGCAGGCACGGGTTCTTTCACATCCAAAATAAAAACTTCTCTTTGCAGCTGCTTCAACAAGCTCTTCATATTGGTGTTTTCGACAATATTGCCATCATCAATAATGGCGATATTCCGGCAGAGACTCTCGGCCTCTTCCAGATAATGGGTGGTAAGAATAATCGTGGTGCCCTCGCGATTAATATCTGTCAGAAACTGCCACATAGACCGCCGCAGCTCGATATCCACCCCAGCCGTAGGCTCGTCCAAAATAAGTAACCGTGGTTCATGAACCAGCGCCCGTGCAATCATCAAGCGGCGTTTCATGCCGCCAGACAACATCCGTGAAGCCGAATGACGCTTATCCCACAAACCCAGCTTGCGTAGATATTTTTCAGCTCGCTCCCCCGCCATCGACCGGGGCAAGCCGTAATATCCCGCCTGATTGACGACGATATCCCACACCGATTCAAAGTTTGAGAAATTAAACTCTTGGGGAACCACACCAATCTCACGTTTGGCCGCGGCCAGATCGCTGTCAATGGAATGGCCAAATACCGCTACATCACCGCTGGTTTTTCTAACCAATGAGCAAATAATGCCGATAGTGGTCGACTTTCCGGCCCCATTGGGGCCTAGCAGGGCAAAGAAATCCCCTTCGGCCACCTTAAGGTCAATGCCTTTAAGCGCTTCAAAGCCATTGCCGTACACTTTACGTAAACCCGAAATTTCCAAGGCTGGAAGCATAATTGCCCATCCAATTAAAACAGATATAAAAACCGACTATTTTGCCACGGCAGCTACTTCGAATACACTGCAGCGGCTTTTTCACTAAAGGGGGCCACGTGCAAAGTCGTAACGAATATTTTTACCAGTTGTTTTCCGAATTGCAGAAGCAATGCAAAGACAAGGTCGCTGGCCATCTCGGCCACAGCGAAGAAAGCAACGAACAGTTGCTAAATGACCTGGACACGCTACTGAAGCAGTTTGGTCAAAAAACCGACTACGTGGATCTTGGTGGCGACATCCTACAACGAATCATAAGTCATTACCCGGATATCACCCCATTGATGCACCGCGACCTACTGTGGTTTTGCGGTGGCCAATGCCTGCATTATCTCGGCGATGAAGAGCTTGAACGTTACCAACTGATTGAAGAGCGCTATTTTCAAGCCGAGGCCGCCAACTACCGGGAGATTCGCGCCCAGGCTTTTGGCATGCACTGAAAATCGGGCAGATTCCAAAGCGGTTTAACGCCGCTTACCCCCCCATTTCATCACAATATGGGACAAAATAACGGGCATAAAAAAAGCGAACCATGAAGGTTCGCTTTTTAATTGGAGCGGGATATCGGGCTCGAACCGACGACCTGTACCTTGGCAAGGTACCGCTCTACCAACTGAGCTAATCCCGCATATTCCATAGAGCTTAAGACTAATATCTAAACGCTCTCATTCTGATAGTGCGATTAACACCAGCAGAACTTGCACTCGAAAGTGCGAATAAATGGCGTCCCCTAGGGGACTCGAACCCCTGTTACTGCCGTGAAAGGGCAGTGTCCTAGGCCACTAGACGAAGGGGACGCCGCAAGTCTTTCAGTGTGTACTAATACTGCGCACTCTAAAAGAGGCGGCAATTTTAGTGACACTCCTCCACTTCGTCAAGACCGATATCCATCTAATCTACTAGTGAAGCTGAACCTAATAAAGAAGCCAAAGCTTCTATTCACGCTCGTTGCCAAGTCGAACGTAACCAAATCGAAAACCGCTCTCGATTCAGTGAAATTTAATGGCGTCCCCTAGGGGACTCGAACCCCTGTTACTGCCGTGAAAGGGCAGTGTCCTAGGCCACTAGACGAAGGGGACGCCGCAAACCTTTCAAGCTACGAGCCGTTGATGCTTGAAAGTGGCGCGAATTTTAGGGAGCCAGCACCGCCTCGTCAAGCAGCTTTTGCAATATCGGGGTAAAAAATGCAATTTGGCAAATTTTCCTCGCAAATGAAGACCTTAGTCTTCCTGCTTATCCAAGTTAAGCGATAGAGAGTTAATACAGTAACGCAAACCGGTTGGCGCGGGACCGTCGTTAAAAACATGCCCAAGATGGGCGTCGCAACGAGCACAGACCACTTCTTCTCGAACCATGCCGTGACTGACATCCCGGTTAACTTCTACCGCCTCTGCCGTGGCCGGTGCGTAAAAGCTTGGCCAGCCAGAACCGGAATCGTATTTAGCGTCAGAGGCAAATAAAGGCTCACCACAACACCGGCAGCGATAGACTCCTACCGCTTTTTCATCATTATATTTGCCGGTAAAGGGTCGCTCAGTCCCCTGCTCTCTGCACACGGCATACACTTCGTCGGGGAGCTCACTGCGCCACTCGGCGTCGCTTTTCACGATTTTTTCCATTAAAAGTCCTCCACTTAGCCCTATTCAAGCCCGTATAATCAGCAACAGCATACGTGCTGGCCGCAGCCGGTCAAGCACGCCCAAGATTCCCAATAATCTGGCGAGCCGCCAGATAAGATGAGCAGCATGGACCGTTATTACAAATCCAAAAAATTAAGCAATGTGTGCTACGACATTCGCGGCCCCGTTCTCCAGCGCGCCAACGAGCTGGAGGAAGAAGGCTACCGCATTCTTAAGCTGAATATCGGCAACCCTGCGCCTTTTGGTTTTAATGCGCCAGATGAAATTATTCAGGACGTTATTCGGATGTTGCCAGAGAGCGAAGGCTACAGCGACTCCAAGGGCCTCTACTCAGCACGCAAAGCGGTAATGCAAGAATGCCAAAAAATCGGCATTCCCAATGTCGAAGTTGGCGATATTTACTTAGGCAATGGTGCCAGTGAGTTAATCACCATGGCGACCCAGGCACTGTTAAATATTGGCGATGAAGTACTCATCCCCGCCCCCGACTACCCGTTATGGACAGCGGTAGTGTCACTCTCTGGCGCGAAGCCGGTGCACTACCTCTGTGACGAAGACAATGGCTGGCAGCCGTCCATTGATGACATTGAGTCCAAAATTACCCAAAACACACGGGCCATTGTCATCATTAACCCCAACAACCCCACCGGCGCGGTTTATAGCCGTGAAATGCTGGAACAGTTGGTCGCCATTGCTGAGAAACACAAGCTGGTGATTTTTGCCGACGAAATTTACAGCAAAATCCTCTTTGACGAAGCGGTCCATATTCCACTGGGCAGCTTGTCAGAAAACGTATTATGCCTAACCTTTAACGGCCTCTCTAAAGCCTATCGGCTGGCAGGCTTTCGCAGCGGCTGGATGATTGTTTCCGGCGCCAAAGACGAAGCAAAAGACTATATCGAGGGCTTAAATATTCTGTCCTCCATGCGCCTGTGCGCCAACGTTCCCGCCCAGCACGCGATACAAACCGCACTGGGGGGCTACCAAAGCATCAATGAGCTAATTCTGCCCGGCGGCCGCCTTTTAGAGCAACGGGATATTGCCTATAACATGCTTAACGATATTCCGGGGGTAAGCTGCACCAAACCCGCGGGGGCGATCTACATGTTTCCGCGTCTAGACCCCGAGGTTTACCCCATCGTCGACGACGAGCAACTGGTGTTGGATTTATTGAATCAGGAAAGAATCTTACTGGTTCAAGGACGGGGTTTTAACTGGCACAAACCCGATCATTTACGCATCGTATTTTTGCCCAACAAGGTGGACTTAAGCGATGCCATCTTCCGTTTTGGGCGCTTTCTTGAAGGTTACCGCAAGCAACTACACCGTCGTATCGCAGCACAGTAGTCCGTCCAGGCCGGTTAAACACGCTCTCTCGACAAGCGATTGCGCTTTTAACCCGGCCAACAATAGTGCAAGACCTTGAGCGCCCGCTCCGGGTCTTTTTCTGGAAAATCCGTCCGCCCCGGTAACCGGGACTGAAACTCTGCCCCTGGAAAATGCTCGGCCATCAAATCCTGTAAAAAAGCATCGGGGAGATACGGCGCATTTAAACACATCAATAAATCCGCCCCCGGCGCCAACAAATCCGGTAAACGACGAATTAACTTAGCGTAGTCTTTTTCGGCATCAAAGCTACCAGCCTGACGTGACGGCGGGTCACAAATAATCACATCAAAAGGACCGGCCTTACGCAGTCGCCCCCATGACCGCATCACATCCCAGGCCCCAAAACGCAGCTTACAATCTCCACTATCCAGGCCATTTAAACCATGATTGACCTGCCCTTGGCGCAGCGCCGATTTGCTCATATCAACGTTCAGAACCTCGCTGGCACCGGCTTGCGCCGCCGCCACCGAAAAAGCACAGGTATATGCAAATAAGTTTAGCACTCGACGTCCGTCAATCCGCTCGCCAAGCCATTGTCGCTGGGGCGCCATGTCCATGAAGTAGCCGATATTTTGCCGACCTTCAAGCTGAACTTTAAATTTAGCCCCCGCTTCTACAACAATATTTTCCGGAGGAATTTCTCCCCATAAGCAATAACTTACTGCAGGTTTATCATAACGATTCTGAACAACAGCGGCACTGCAAACTCCCTCAAACCTTGCTTTTAGCAACGCCGATAAAGCCTGCCACTGTTCTGGTTCCGGCGGCCGATAACAGACAATCCACAGTAGAGGTTTAAAGTAATCAATCGTTAATCATTCCCAACCGGGGTAGCATTGTCCCCGGCCGTGAAACAGGCGCATGGGCTCGTCACTCGACTCAATTCGACTTAACCAGTGCGGCGCTTCGTTTTCTAATTCAAACGCCTCACCGGCTATTAGCGCCTCACTCATGGCTGTGCTCACTCCTTAGTTCATGGCCTAAGCCCACCGGGTAAAGAATCGTATCGCGATAGCCTGTGATTACCGGAATAAAACCCTCCCATTCTTTATCCAGTTTTGGATCGTTACTATCGACCAACAAGGGGCGAGCTGCCAGCGCGCTTATCTTGCCTTTGCTGGCAACAATCATAAAGTTATCGCGACCAATACGCCGGATCAGCGCTGGCGTTAATTGTTGGTTGCCCCGGCCTAAAATATGGCCCTGACCACCGATCAAGGTTATCACCACTTTTACCGGTCCGTGGTGTTGGTCCACTATGTTGGCAATAGCTGCCGCATCAACATCACTGTCCAGTAGCTCCCCCGCCAAAACTGCATCAAACCCCAGCAGCGTATTCCTCAGGCCCATCCTGTCCATAATAGCTTCGGTGGTACTACCGGGGCCGATAAGATAAAGGCAGTCGCCCGTCATTTCTTCCAACAGATAATCGGCGATATCCGTCAACACCAACTCTTCCGACTCCCTGCCAGCAATTTTGACGTTTTGTAGAAATCCACCCAGCGCAGGCACTAGCATCTCGGCAAAATAGCGTGACCGGACCGCGCCGCTGGTAAAGGCCGCTTCATCAATATCTCTGACTTCCCGCTGGGCAAGCTCCACCAGCTCGCCGTTAATCAGTCCCAAAATGATTTCTGTCGCAGACTCGGGGCTAATGGCGTAGACCCCCGAGTGCATTTTGACACCTGCGGGCAAGCCCAACACCGGAAAATGTTCACCAACGCCACGACATACATCTCTTGCCGTGCCATCACCGCCTATAAATAAAATTAAATCTACGGGCTCAGCCTTTAAACGTGCTGCAGCATTCTCGGTATCCTCAGGATAACTGCGAAGCGTGTTTTGTGGCCTGCCAACTGACTGAAATGGCAGCCCGGCTTCCTTTGCCAGCGCGCCCGCCATGAGACCGTCAAAGCCCAACACCTCAATCGCCAAACCACTTTCTGCCAACATTTTTAAGCAGCGCAGCCCTCGAGCGGCAGCACGATTATCGTCGCGGGCATCCGTCTTAGACGCCAATAAGTCGCTGCCTTTCTGGCCTAGAGGCCCGCCCATGCCCGCATAGGGGTTAACAATCAAACCAAGTTTAAAACTGCGCTGAATACTCATATTCCAATTCCGCCCACAAGGCTTTGACCGCTCAACGCCGCAAATAAGTGGGTATCGCTAGCATTCCTAGTCTGCTTGTCCACCAAACTGGCGGTTTTTAATTCCCGGCGTAATGGATAGTTTTTACGCAACAAATCAAACCCAGCAGCGGGATTATCACTCTTCAAGGTTTGCCGAAAGCAGCGATCATCGTCACGAATATCGTAGATGGCTCTCACCGCATGGCGAATTTGATCTTCTTGACAGCCCTGCCCCAGTGCGATTTTTGGCGTCTCAAGCATGTCTGCTGGCAGGGTAAAATCCATCACCGGTCTGCCTAAAAAATCAGCCAGCACTTTCGCGACCTGCCCCACGCCATTAATTTTACCGTCCGCGCTGTAGCCCGCTATATGGGGCGTCGCGAAAACACATTGTTCAGCCAGCTGTCGATTGACCGAGGGCTCCCCCTCCCACACATCCAGCACCAGATTAATATCGTTACGCTGCTGTTTAAGCGCCAACAACACATCGGTATCGAGTGCTGCCCCTCTTCCTGCGTTAATGAGCGTTGCGCCTTGGGGCAAGGCTTGCAACCACTGCAACGACAACATATGCCGACTAGGATAAGGACCACTGATGGTTAAAGGGGTGTGCATGCAAATCACATGGCAACGCTGCAAAGTCTCCAGGTTTTGCAGAAAATCGTATTGCTCTGGGTTTACAAAAGGATCATAACCATCACAGGCAATGCCCAGCGCGCGCAGCCGGGCGGCCACCCGGCCACCCACATTGCCCAAACCAATAATTCCCGCCCGTTCGCCATTGAGCAACCGCGTCAACAGGCCCGGTAGCGCCACCATGGCACTGAGCACATAATCAACAACAGAGTCGGCATTAGACCCCGGCGCATTGCAGTAGGCAATGCCGTGTTCCTGTAAGTAATCCAGGTCCATATGGTCTGTGCCAATAGTGCAGGAACCCACGAATTTAACCTGACTGCCCTTTAACAGATCCGCGTTCACTGGCGTCACCGAACGAACAATCAATACTTCAGCGTCTCCCAAAGTTTCAGACCTTAGCGTCCGGCCTTGGCAGAGCTGAACCTCCCCAAACTGTTGGAATGCCGCGGTTGCGCCAAGGATATTTTCGTCCACCACAATTTTCATTCGACCATTCCAAGCTGGAGTTTTAAGTCAACGCCGCAAAAGAAAAATCCCGGATTGAAATATCTCGGGGTGAAGCGTTGTTGATAGACAGTACCGGGCAGGCAGAAGTCGAAAATGCCGCTGCCAAAGCTTGCCGAAAAACCGCGGCCCTGCCCGGCAAACCGTTTTCAAGATAAACCCTAAGCTGCTGCCATACCGCACGTTTAAAGGGCAAGGTATCAAACTCTCCAGCACCATCAAGATTATCGACACTGACATTAAAGGGCAGTCCTGCAGCCTGGCTAAACAACCACTCCAGTGCTTGGGGCTTAGCCTCCACCTGCTCAAATAATTTTTGGCTGAGCTCATCACGGCCATCTGGGGAGTACCAGTAGCCATAGTCCTCCAACAACCGGCGTCTTGCACCGGCAATACACCAATGAGCTGCCTCGTGTAGAGCACTTGCCGGGTAGTCTGCTCGAAAAATAATCTGGTGCTCTTCTCCGCTTGCCGAAGCAGGCTGATACAGGGGCTCATCGCCACCCCCCACCAAACGTGTGTTATGGCTGGCCAGAAAAGTGTCATTAAACACCCTGGCAATAGCATCGGCACTGGGAGTGACGAAAGAGGATTCACCGTCAGAAGCGTCAAACATTGAATATCAACCCGTCGTCTCCTCCTGCACAGGCAGACGAAATGCAGGGGTGGGTTTGCAGCCAATAGAGATAATCTGCAGACAAGTGGTTTTTTGCTGCCAACAGGTGCGCCAAATAGTTGCTCTCAGGCAACAACTGATTATTGATAAACGCGGGATTGGCCGTATAAACCCAAGCGCCCTGCACCGACTCCCCAACTTGTAGCAACATTCGCTCGCGACTGTAGCGCACCGGCGTGCCCTCAAACACATCCATTTTAAGCAGTTCTTGCTCCGAATCGAGTTGGTAAACCACCCCCTCAACCCAGCGCTGAGACGCAGGCACGATATTAGCGTAAGCCACTGTCGGCCGACTGTGAGATTGCTTGTTAAATGCTAAGCGGTAGCCCGGCAATACGGCTGCCTGACCCGCAGAAAAGACCAAACCCCTAGCCTTCATACGGGCCGAGTTCATATTTGAACCATAAGCGAAGTAATAGACATTCATAGATAAAAACGATCTAAGTATTGGCAAACAAAGCAACAAGGAGTAATTTTAACAGAAAGGGACTGTGTTGCGGTTCCGCCGCGACGCCCAATACGTGAGGAAGTAATTATGGCTCCACGTAATACAGGCAGGCCTTCATCGGCGACCATTATCCCCTTCCCCCGGCCCAGCGAGCTGCCGGACAACCGCAAGATCTTGCGGATCGTACCCGACTTTGAAGGTAACTGCCTTCTCTACAGTCATCACGCCCTTTCCCGGGACAAACTCTTTGCCATTAAAATTCTTTGCTGGGCCCAGCTTGCCGACGGCAGTTACGTTGCTTTGGTGCCTTGGCTCAAGGGTATCTCTCGCTGCACTGACCTGATTGATGCCGACAGCGGTAAATCACAGGGCTATTACAATGCCGCAATGAAGCGAACCTTTAGCGAAATACCGCCGCAATATGAGGCAGCGCTGGAGGAATACCCTTTGCTCAACACTCAAGAAGTTACATTACTGCAGGAGGTTCCCGACCTCATCGGAAGCCATGCCGCAATGATCAGCCCCGAGCGACAGGAGTTTAACCTGGAGCCGGTAATAAGCTGGCAACTGTTTAGCGACGGCCGCATGGAAGCCATGATCGTCGACAAAGATAAGGTAACCTCGCTACCGGTACTGGCTGGCGACCCCTGCCTTTATTCGGCGGAAAGCAGCAGCCAATTCCGCTACTTTTTTCAGTATCACATTGCCAATCAAATTAAAGCGGGCGGTCAGGTTGCAACACGGGCGCTACAACAATTGTTACGTTAACCACTGGCCAAATAGGCCGCTAAGAGGTTTTGAGCCAGTAACGAAACAACTTGCCGTCAACCTCTTGGGCCAGTAACTCGTGGCCCAGGAAATGACAAAACTTGGGGATATCTCGCTGGGTGGCTGGGTCTGTCGCGATAATTTCCAGTACCGCCCCCACTGGGATATCCCGTACTTTGTTATGCAACATCATGACCGGCTCTGGGCAAAATAATCCGCAAGTATCCAGAACCTCATCGGCTTCCGGTGTATCCACTTGTTGTTTTTCCACACTCAATGTTTTTTCTACTCTGTTTGTCAGATTATTTTTTGGGTACCACTGCCCAGCTTTCTTGCTCAGGGCAAAAAGCAATGGCCGCCCGCCCTTCTTCAAGGGCGAGCCGCAGCTGCGCTAACTTTTCTTCTCGACTGCACTCCTCTTCACCGTAATCCGTTCCGTCCCGGCTTACGAGTTCTTCCAACATGCCGTCAAAGGCTTCTGTGCTTAATCTTTGCCAAGGGATTTCGACATAATCATTCATAAACGGGTTTACCAAACTTCAAGGTCATGCGATCACTCTCGCCAATTTCAAGATACTTGTCTTTATCCTTCTCACCCAAGCGCAAGCTTGGCGGCAAGGTCCACACCCCGGCGGGATAGTCATGCTTATCGGCAGGGTTGGCGTTAATGTCGCTGCGGTCCAATAGTAAAAAGCCTGCGGACTCTGCCAACGCAATAACCTGGTCCTCGGTAACATAACCGCTGCTTTTCATATCTTTTAAGGATGTACCGAGTGATGCCCTGTGCTCAACTACACCTAAAATACCACCCGGCTTTAATGCATCAAACGCCGCTTTAAATACCGCTTCTGCGCTATCTGCCTTTAACCAGTTATGGACATTTCTAAAGGTAAGCACTTTATCGGCACTTTCAGGGGGAGCAATCGCTACCGAACCCGGCGCCTGCAAGGTTGTAACCTCCACTTTGCCGTAGACTTTTGGATTGGCGCTGATCTTTTGATCAAATTTTGCTCTGGATTTAGTAAAAAAGGCGACTTTGCTATCCGTCGCAAAATGCGCGGTATACAACTTGCCGCAGTCTTTTAATACTGGTGCCAGAATCTCGGTATACCAACCGCCACCGGGCCATAGCTCGACAACGGTATCGCAGGGCTGAAGACCAAAAAACGTTAAGGTTTTTAGCGGATGCCGATAACGATCCCGGTCACTGTTTCCCGCCTGCCGATGCTCAGCATCTAACACCCCCGACCAAGAAAGCTGCTTGCCTTCTTCAGCAGCGCTAGACCAACAACTCACCACAAGTAGCGCCACCCCCATTACCAACTTACCAGAAGTACTGTTACGCAAAACTGATTTCATGTTATTCCTCTCAGCAATTGTGGTGGTCGCTAGCATTAAAGCCACGGCTTTTGTCCGCGGGGTATTATCCATAAATCAGGCTTTATTATTTCAAGTACCAAAAAGCCCTTTCAAAACCTGTTGATGTATCAAGCCCATTGTCGAAGTAGTATGCAAGCCCAGCGCATTTATGGCTATACTCTAGCACTCCTTCGAGGTGCTATTGCAGCACTTCTCGATTTTCGACAACAATGCGACCCAGCTCAAACAATAAAGTAAACGAGGTTTTTCTGTGAACAGCACACTAGTCTTTACCTTCATTGGCGCTGACCGTCCCGGCCTGGTAGAACGTCTGGCAGATATCGTTACCGCACACCGGGGCAACTGGCTGGAAAGCCGAATGGTGCAATTAGCAGGACAGTTTGCCGGCATCGCAAAAGTGGAATTGCCCACCGCCAAACTGGACGGCTTTAGCACAGCTTTACATGCCCTGACCGAAGACGGCCTCGCCGTTACCCTGCAAACCGGAAGTCAAAAACATCACAACAGCCTGGACACCCAGGCTCTGTATGTACTTGGACCTGACCGCACTGGCATTGTGTTGGAAATTGGCAGGGCTTTAAAACAGGGCCAAATCAATGTTCGAGAAATGAGTTCCAATGTGACCAGTGCACCTATGTCGGGGGACCCCTTGTTTGAAGCTCGGTTTCTGGTAGAGATTCCGCCAGAAACGGCACTGGATGAACTGTTTGATCAATTAGATGAAATTGCCGAAAAACTGGGGGTAGATATCAGTACTGATGAGCCCGAGCGCCGCTAACGCAGCGCTTTTATAATCGCCACCAATATCCCTGCCGCAACCGCGATCACGGCCACGCCCAACATACAAATAACAAAATACTCCGCTATCACCTGCCAGGGAATATCAAAACTCCAAACCGCAGACCCCACCAACATTAAAGTGGCCAGCACCGCCAATACCGGTGTGCGATAGCGTTTATACACCGCTAAATATTGTTTCATTTTACCTCTATATCAAAATAGTCGACCGGGGAGCAAGGACGCGGCCTAAGCCAAACTATCTTCTTTAATCCATTCACAACGCAGGCGTCCAGCTGCCCCGCCGGGATGATGTACCTCATCTTCTGCCTGCCAAACAAAGGTGTGGCTGCCACTGAAGGCCGTTTGCAGATGTACCGTGGCCGACGCCCAAAACATCTTGTCTAGCAAGGCTTCAAATTCTTTGAGCCACGTACTCCACTCGTGTTCCACGCCTTTGTAAGAACTGCCAAAGTGAATCACATCGGTTTGACAAGCACCCAGATCTACCGCTCGTTGAGGAGAAGAAAACATCTCTTTGCACAGCAATGGCCAATCTTCTGAACTGGGTAACGCTGCCATGGCTTCGCTGTTCAAACGGCGCCGCTCACCAATATCGACACGATCATCCAAATAAATCATATCCGTAATACAACCGTAGACTACAGACTCACCTGCCATGCCACACCACCTCGCTTATATCACTTTTGCAGTCTACAAAAGCCCGATGTTTACAACCAGCGCTTTAATTCCCTCAGTTTGCCAACAAACCACGCCCTTGGGCCTGTTCAAACCACAGGTTTTTCATCACGGCCTGCTTCCAATGCGGATGTCGACAGGCTTCGCCAGGCAATCGCCATCGCCAACGCGGCCGCAAAGGCCGCCGCCGCAAAACACAGCAAGGGACTGATATCCCACGCCCAGCCACTGAGCAATGCGCCGCTTGCGCCACCCGCACCAAAACTTAAGCCGCTGTACAATGCCATGCCTTGACCGTGATGGCCGGGAAAAAAATACCGAACCGCTTCAATACCTGCCGCGTGAAAACTCCCAAAGCTAGCAGCGTGTAGGCACTGAGCAAACACCAACACGGGGAGCACATCGACATAACAACCGATTAAAAACCAACGCAACGCGGCCAACCCTAGACTGGCGAGAATGATATGTCGCAACGAGACCTTAGCCATCAAACGGTGCATGACCAAAAACAGCAACACCTCAGCAACCACCCCCAGCGACCACAGACCACCCGTAAGCGCTTTGGAATAGCCTTTATCTTCTAGGAAAATGCTGAAAAAGGTGTAATACGGGCCGTGGGAAACCTGCAATAGAAAACACACGGCAAAAAAGCCGATCACTGCAGGTTGTCGCAAAATCTTGGCCAGTGAACCCCGCTCATGGTTTTTATCACTATTGGTCTCGGCTTTTTCCCCAACCAATAAACTCGCTACCCAGATTGCACTCAACAATAAGCTGATCATATAAAGCAGGTGCACAATCGGGTGCTTATCGAGCCACCAGCCCACCCCCATCACCGCGCCAATAAAACCGATTGAACCCCATACACGAATTTGGCTATAGCGAGCATAGCGTCCAGCGAGATGCGACAGGGTCAAAACATCGAATTGGGCAAGTACTGCGTTCCAGAAAAAACTGTAAACGACCACAACACCGCCCAGCCACCAAAAGTCCTGCCGCAGATACACACCAGAAAATGCCACCGCAGCGAGAAAGGCGCCCACCCGAATAATCCTTGTGCGACAGGAATAGCGATCAGCCAGCCAGCCCCACACATTGGGCGCAATGATTTTAGTTGCCATCACCAATCCGGACAGCAAACCAATTTCAGCAGAATTGAAGTTAAGCGATTTAAGGTACAAGGCCCAATACGGCAGCCAGGTACCTAGTAGCGCAAAATAAAAAAAGTAAAAGCCCGATAGCCGCCAATATGGGACCCCTGAGAGCATAGAGATCAAGGTTTGGCGGCAGGAATTACCGGCGTCGCCGAATGCACTTCAGCATTTTGGGCGCGATGGCGCAAATAATGATCCATCAACACAATTGCCACCATGGCCTCGGCAATCGGCACCGCTCTTATACCCACACAGGGGTCGTGCCGGCCAGTCGTCACCACATCCACAGGCTTGCCCTCGGTGTCGATGGTTTGGCCTGGCACCAAAATACTGGAGGTGGGTTTTAAGGCGATGTGGGCGAGCAAATCTTGGCCGCTGGAAATCCCCCCCAAAATGCCGCCGGCATTATTCGAGGTGAACCCATCGGGAGTGAGTTCGTCACGGTGCTCACTGCCTTTGGCGTCGACACAGTCAAAGCCCGCGCCGATCTCTACACCTTTTACTGCATTAATGCCCATCAATGCATGAGCAATATCGGCGTCAAGTCGATCAAATACCGGCTCCCCCAAGCCCACGGGCATATTATTGGCCACCACCGTCAAGCGGGCGCCAATAGAGTCACCGGACTTGCGCAGGGCTTGCATATAAGCTTCCATTTCTGGAATTTTATCCGCGTCGGCACAGAAAAACGGGTTGGTTTCAACCAAATCCCAATCCAATTTTTCAGCCTTGATGGGGCCCAATTGCGCCAAAAACCCCCGCACCGTAACACCGGCAATTTCTTGCAGGTATTTTTTAGCAATAGCACCGGCAGCAACCCGCATAGCCGTTTCTCTGGCAGATGACCGACCGCCACCACGATAATCCCGAAAGCCGTATTTTTGCTGATAGCTGTAATCGGCGTGCATGGGCCGAAAACGATCTTTTATTTTGCCGTAGTCTTTGGAGCGTTGATCTGTATTTTCAATTAATAGCCCGATGGACGTTCCGGTGGTTTTGCCTTCAAATACCCCGGACAAAATCCGCACCTGATCGGCTTCTCGGCGCTGGGTAGTGTAGCGTGACGTGCCCGGCTTGCGGCGGTCTAAATCCCGCTGCAAATCCTCTTCAGACAGGCTTAACCCCGGTGGGCAGCCATCGATAATCGCGCCCAGGGCGGGGCCATGACTTTCGCCAAAGGTGGTAACAGTGAACAGTTTGCCGACGGTGTTTCCTGACATTGAAGATTCCGGTATTTGAGTCCATTTAAGTAAGGCTGAAAATTATACGGCAAAGCAAGGGATTAGTCAGAATCCTGAATAGACTCAAAACAGGCCGCGTATTCGACCAGCTGGGACTTGCTCATCACAAATACCCCATGCCCTCCTCGTTCGAATTCCAGCCAAGTGAAGGGGACATCGGGAAAAGCTTCATCCAGGGCAACACAGCTATTACCCACTTCCACTACCAGCAAACCGTCATCGCTCAAAAAGTTAGCCGCCTCCAGCAAAATACGTCGGGTAATAGATAAGCCATCTCGTCCTGCCGTTAAACCCAGCACGGGCTCGCGACGATACTCTTCTGGCATATCTGCCAGGTCTTCTTCGTCAACATAAGGCGGGTTGCTGACAATCAGCTGGTAGCGTTCCCCAGCCAATCCCGAAAACACATCGGACTGCAACACATTTACTCGATGATTAAGTTCATGACGGGCAATATTAATGGCGGCAACATTACAGGCATCTTGGGAGATGTCAGCAAGATCGACTATCGCCTCTTCAAAAGCATAGGCGCAGGCAATACCAATACAGCCGCTGCCAGTGCAAAGATCTAAAATTCGGGGCAGTTGAATACCGCCCAGCCAAGGCTCAAAACCCTTCTCAATAAGCTCAGCAATGGGCGAGCGCGGTACCAGCACTCGCTCATCCACGTAAAAAGACAGGCCCGCAAACCAAGCTTCTTTGGTTAAATACGCTGCTGGCAGACGCTCTTCTACTCGGCGCTTAAACAAGGCGATCACCTCGTCTTTTTCTGCTCCTGTCAGTCTCGCATCCAGCATATCGACAGGACTGTCTATAGGCATACTCAAAGCATGGGAAAGTAAAACCAGCGCCTCATCGTAAGCATTGTCGCTGCCGTGGCCAAAAAACAGGCCCGCCCGACCAAACTCACTCATTCCCCAGCGCAGGTAGTCCCGCAGACTATGGAGTTCGTTTTTGATATCAGTTTGACCGCTCACACTATTTCCTCGGCAAATTTTTACAGTTTACACTGACAGCTTGTTTTACGGCAGCATTGCAAACGCGCGCCTTGCTTTAATTGCCTCCGATTCAAGCTTCTTGTTACCATGCGCGACTAATATTTTATGTGTGGATTATTAAGCCGTGGAAAAAGCATTTGCAGAAATAATTAAACAAATCGGTGAAAATCCCGACCGAGATGGCTTAATTGATACCCCAAAACGCGCCGCAAAAGCCTTTGAGTTTTTAACTGAAGGCTACCGCCGAGACGTAGACCAAGTCGTTAATGGCGCACTATTTGAATCTGACTTTAACGAAATGGTGGTGGTATCGGGCATCGAGTTATACTCGCTTTGCGAACACCATATGCTGCCGTTTATTGGTCAATGTCATGTTGCCTATATCCCCAACGGCAAAGTGCTCGGGCTGTCCAAGGTTGCCCGAATTGTCGATCTGTATGCTCGCCGTCTGCAAATTCAAGAAGGCCTCACCACTCAAATTGCCAACACAATGATGGACGTCACCAATGCCGAAGGCGTTGGGGTAATTATCGAAGCACGACATATGTGCATGATGATGCGTGGGGTAGAAAAACAGAACTCAGTTATGCGCACCAGTGCCATGCTGGGCGCGTTCAAAGAGAATCAGGCAACCCGAAATGAGTTTTTGTCGCTGATCCGCAAGCCATAAACCGCAGCAAACGACGAAGCTAACCGACATCCGCCGCGCAAGTTGCTAATAAACCAGCGCGGCGACCTTCTTGCCCGTCATTGCACACGGCTCCATTTAGGCCCACCCTAAGCCGTTAACAATAAGGTCTACCCAGCCAAGGGTTTCAGTGCACGCCGCCAGCGCTGATTATGCCCTTTGGCGTAAACAGTAGTCAGAGACAACGTGTCACAATCTTGAAACTGACAAAATCGGGTAATTGCCGTTATAAAAGCTGCTATTAGCGCATCCTCATCAAAATCATGTGATTCAAAATGCAGCGTTTTAATTTCTAGATGGCGGTTTTTTCGATGCGCTTTGCAATCCATTCGACCGATAAATTTATCCCGGTAAAGTAAGGGCAAGCAAAAATACCCATAGCGACGTTTTGCTGCTGGAACATAACATTCAATCTGATAATCATAGTTAAACAGTGCACTGAGACGGTCGCGCTGAATAACACTGTTATCGAATGGCGACAAAATCTGAAGACGATTACTTAGCCGTGGCAGCTGGCCATCGAGAGTACCGGCTTTGGCAAGAAACACATCACCACTGCCAATCTGCACTTCTTCGAATAGGCCCTGCGCCAAGCCCTCTTGGACCCGGTTTTTTACCGCGTTCCGGAGCGTCGTATCTCGGCGCAGATACGTAAATCCTTTTAGAGAAACCAGACCATGGCAGCGCAACTGCTGATCAACCAGATGCGCTGCAAATTCCTCGACACTGGGCATGCTGGAATTAACGTGGGATGGTAGTACCCGTTCGGTTAAGTCATAGACCTTTTGAAACCCTTCCCGACTGCTCACCATCAGCTCGCCCTCCATATACAACTGCTCAAGGGCTTTTTTAGCAGGCTTCCAATCCCACCAGCCTTCGCGGTTTATGGTATCGGAGGCTATATCCCGGGAACGTAATGGCCCCTCATTGCGTATTCGCAGCAACAACTCAGCCATTAGCTTTTTATCAGGGGTTTTATACCAATGTATTTGCCCGTTTTTAATGGCGTGCTTATACGGCAAGGAGAAACGAAAATCATCAATGGGCAGAAACGCAGCGGCATGGGACCAATACTCAAAAATATCCCTATTGAGCAGCAGCTGGTTGGTCATTGCAGGAGTAAATTTTGGCACCCTGGAATACAAAACATGATGATGCGCCCGCTCCACTACCGATATGGTATCAATCTGCACATAACCTAAATGTTTAATCGCGTTACGCGCACCCGCCAAACCACTACCGTAGGCTTGAGCCTGCAACAATCCTTGAGCAGCAAGGGCAAGTCGACGTAAACGGCTTTGCTGGGCTGGGCTGGTGAGGTCACTCATGCTTAAAGATGCTGTGTCGCCTTTATTATTTTGTGGGAGATCGGCCTTTTAATTAAGGCTGAGACGCCCGGATCAAAGCCGCAATATGCTCCGCCATTTGTGCATCCATATGACAATGATGGCCGCCGCTTATGTTTTCGATACGGATATTAGTATGTAAATTTAACCCGAGCGCGGCAAGTTTAGGACCTAATCCCCCAGTCGCCGCTAATATCAACACCGGCAACTTCAAGCTATCAACCACCGCCTGCCACTGACCATGGCTTAGCTTAAGCGGCGATGCCCACGCAAGCCGTCTATCACTGCGCCAGTAATACTGACCGTCATCCGCTTTACGGATATTGCGACGGATAATTTTTTCAGCCGAGGCTGCTGATATATCCAGGGTATCCCGGCGGCGGGCGGCAATTAATTTATTGATGCTGGGGCAAGGTTTGTCCTCTCGACTAACTCGAGAAAAGTCATCCACATAATGTTTTAATTGCGTCACTATCCCGGACTCATCCAAGGGTTCCGCAACAAAACCATCTACACAAATGAGACGATCAAAATAGTCTGGGGCGATACTGGCAAGCAAAGTGCCAATAATGGCTCCCCGAGAATGCCCCATTAGAGTCAGCTTGGGATATCCCAGTTGTTGGCAGAGTTGTACCAGCCCGCGTAAGTCATCCCAAATACTGTAGCTGCCGGAGCGGGGTTTATGATCGCTATGGCCATGTCCAAAAAGGTCGATTGCCAACAAGGGACGATCTACTAATGCCAATGTGAGGGCATCGAAGCTTTCGGCGTTATCCCACCAACCATGCAAAGCCAATATGGGTTGCCCCCTGCCCGGCCACCATTTACCTCGCAATGTTAAACCGTCAACGCAATAGGCAACGGCTTCCGGTTGGCGCTGGGTCATCGACCATTGTGGTCGTAGTTGGGAAAGTGCCGTAGATACTGTAAATCTGCGGTACCCGCCGCAAACACATCGCCCGTTAACAGCGCCATGCTTGCCGGTTGTAACCCCCAGTAGCTCTCCGGCTTACCCGCATGCCAATGGCCAACCAAATTACTGAAGAGCGGATTGTGGCCAACCAGAAGCAATCTTTCGCCTCGAAAGGTTTCCAACAGGGTTTCTAGTTCAGCTGGGGGCGTATCGGGGGTTAATGAGGCAATAATGCGTCGGCGGCCAGTCCAGCCTTCGCTCAAAATGGCCGCAGTTTGCTGGGCGCGTCGATAGGCACTGACCCAAATTTGATCGGGCAACCAATCCTGTTCACGAAGCCATTGCCCAGCCGCAGCGGCCTGCTCCTCTCCCCTTTGAGTTAAGCAACGCTCCATATCGGATTTGGCATCCCAAGATGCCTCGCCGTGACGAATGAGTAAGACTTCCATTAGCGTAAACCGTTATTTGGTCGCAAATTCAACATCGCGATTTTGCTCAGACCACATCATGCCGCCGATAACTTCATTGACTGAACGACCCTCGTAAACAATTTCGTACAAGCCATTGACCAAGGGCATGTAAATACCCAGCGCATCAGACTGCTCTTTCATCAATTTCAACGTATTGATGCCTTCTGCAACTTGGCCAAGGCTTGCCACTGCTTCTTCGATGGTTTTGCCTTTACCCAGTTCATAACCGACCCGATAGTTGCGACTCAGTGGCGAGGTACAGGTCACAAACAGATCACCGACACCAGCAAGACCGAGAAAAGTCATAGGGTCAGCGCCCTTTTGCACGGCATAGCGGCTCATCTCCGCCAGCGCTCGGGTAATGAGCATGCTGATGGTGTTGTGGCCACAATCCATGGCTGCAGCCAGACCAGAGGTAATGGCATAAACATTTTTTAAGGCCCCAGCCAACTCAACGCCATACATATCGCTGCCGCCATAGACCCTGAAATAACCGCACTGAAGCAAATCTTGAATGGTCTTGATGAGAGACTCGTCTTGGCTGGCAATAACCGTACCGGTGATCATTCTGGCCGCGAGCTCTTTTGCCAGGTTAGGACCACTCATCACGCCAATACGACAATTTGGCAGTTCTTCACCCAACACTTCACTCATCAGCTTATTACTGTCCAGCTCAATGCCTTTGGTGGTGCTGACGACAATGGTACCCGGCGCGATATATTCCGCTAGTTGCCGTGCGACACCACGGCAAGGTGTGCTGGGCACCGCCATAAAAATCACATCACAAGCCGACACGGCTTCACCTAGATCTGAGCTTGCCCGAAGGGATGGGCTGAGCTCAATATTGGGCAAGTAGTCACTATTGCTGTGCTGTGAATTGACTTCATCCACGGCTTCTTGGCGGCGCATCCACAAACAAATGTCGTGACCATTATCAGCGATAATATTAGAAATAGAGGTTCCGAAGCTTCCGCCACCGATAACCGCAACCCGATATTTTTTTTCAGACATAGTAGATCAACTTCCTTTTTTTATCAGTCTATCACCCGTAAAGCGTAATGGAATAAAAAAGGCGGCCTAAGCCGCCTTGAAATACGCCTTCTTGTTACTGGCTTAGCTCCAGCAACAATTTGTTCAGCTTGTGAACGTAATTAGCCGGGTCTTCCAGCTGAGCACCTTCTGCAAGGTAGGCCTGATTAAAAAGAATATCGACAAGATCAACAAAACGGTCTTCTACCTGTTCCGCATCCAGTTTTTGCACCAAGGGGTGCTCTGGGTTGAGCTCAAAAATCGGCTTGCTCTCTGGCACCGCCTGTCCAGCGGCCTCAAGCATCCGCCGCATTTGCGCCCCCATATCGTCTTCTGCCACCACCAAACACGCTGGTGAGTCGGTAAGACGTGAGGTGACTCGCACATCTTCAACCCGGTCTTTCAGGGCCTCAGTGACGCGGGCGACCAAATCTTTATGTTCTTCGGCGAGGGTTTCTTTGGCTTTCTTTTCAGCTTCGTCTTCCAGTTCGCCTAAGTCGAGCTGACCGCGACCAACATCTTGAAAAGCTTTACCGTCAAATTCAGCCAAATGGTTCATCAGCCAGTCATCTACCCGATCTGACAACAGCAATACTTCAATGCCTTTTTTACGGAACACTTCCAAGTGCGGACTATTAGCGGCCGTTTTGTGGTTTTCACCCACCACATAATAGATCTTCTGCTGGCCGTCTTTCATCCGGGCAATATAATCGTCCAGTGAGTGCGTCTGCTCAGACTTACCATCCTCGCTGGTGGCAAAACGCAGCAATTTGGCGATTTTTTCTTTGTTGCCGAAATCTTCTGCCGGGCCTTCTTTCAACACTTGGCCAAAGGCTTTCCAGAAAGTTTGATATTTCTCACCATCTTTTTTGGCGAGCTTATCCAGCATGTCCAGCACCCGTTTGGTTAAGGCACTTTTAATGGCGTCGACGGTAGGATCTTGCTGCAAGATTTCTCTGGAAACATTCAGCGACAAATCATTGGAATCAATCACGCCTTTTATAAACCGCAGGTAAAGTGGTAAGAATTGCTCGGCGTCATCCATAATAAACGTGCGGTTAACATAGAGTTTTAGGCCTCTGGCCGCATCTCGATGCCACAAATCCATTGGCGGCTGTGAGGGCAGATACAGCAAGCTGGTGTATTCCAGCTTGCCTTCTACCTTGTTATGGCTCCAGTGCAGAGGCTCACTAAAATCATGGCTGATATGTTTGTAAAAGGCTTTATATTCGTCGTCGCTAACCTCGGTGCGCGACCGTGTCCACAACGCAGTGGCGGTGTTTACCGGTTCAAACTCGGGGGCCGCATCAGCCTTGTCTTCATCATTTTCTGAGGGCGCCTGGGTTTTCTGCATCTCTACCGGGATGCTGATGTGGTCAGAATATTTTTTAATAATGGAGCGCAACCGCCAATCATCGGCAAACTCTTTGTCTTCTTCTCGCAGATGCAAAACCACGGTGGTACCGCGCTCACTGCGTGAAATATCTTCTACGCTAAAATCAGATTCTCCAGTTGACTCCCAGCGCACTGCGCTGTCTTCTGGTGAGCCGGCACGACGCGTAAACACTTCTACTTTATCGGCAACAATAAAAGCAGAGTAAAAACCAACCCCAAACTGACCAATTAGCTGGGAGTCTTTTTTGTTGTCGCCACTCAGATTCTTTAAAAATTCAGCCGTTCCAGAACGGGCGATGGTGCCCAGATTACTGATCACCTCTTCTCGAGACATACCAATGCCGTTATCAGAGATCGTCACAGTGCCAGCGTCTTTATCTGCAGAAACTCGCACCCGGACATTGGGATCATCTTCAAACAAGCTGTCGTTGCTCAGCGCTTCAAAACGCAGTTTATCTGCGGCGTCTGACGCATTGGAAACCAGCTCTCTAAGGAAGATCTCCTTATTGCTGTACATGGAATGGATCATGAGCTGAAGCATTTGTTTGGCTTCAGTTTGAAAACCTAAGGTCTCTTTTTCGGCTGTGGACATAGTTTTTTCCTGCGACTTTCTCATACACAAAACGGTGTGACCAACGCTGGCAAAACACGCGCTGGCAACACACCAAAGCTGTTGATAGAAATGGGGACGAGATGCTGCTTTTCAAGACCAAAAATGAAAGGGATTTTTACTGCTCACACCCGACTCAAAATATGCTCCACATCCAAGCCGGTGGGCAAGCTGCCATAAACGGGGGCTGGCGCGGCTAGCCGTGAACGACCAAAGGCTTCCGCCACGCAGGGATCACCCGCTTTAAGCAATACTGAAAGTTGAAAGCAAAGCGCCAGACGATTCAAAACATCTCGAGCCCGGTATTCCATATCGGCCTGATTGGAGAGTACTTTTTTCAAGGCATGTAATGACGCGTCCAATTCGGGCAGGTCACCTTGGCAGGTAGAAATTTCGGCCAGCCACGCCTCGATCGCCAACGGTGACTTCTGCATCACCCTCAGCACATCCAGCGCCTGAATATTGCCAGAACCCTCCCATATCGCATTGACTGGCGCTTCTCTATAGAGCCGTGGCATTACACTGTTTTCAATGACGCCGTTGCCACCAATGCATTCCATCGCCTCGTAGGCGTGGCCAGGGGTGCGTTTACAAATCCAATATTTGCCCACGGCGGTACCCAGCCGCAGCAATTGTCGCTCGTGTTCATCGCCTTCATTGCTTTTATCGAGAGCCGCTGCCATTCGCATGGTCATTGCCAGCGACCCCTCCACTTCCAGCTGCAGGTCGGCAAGTACGTTCTGCATCAGCGGTCGTTCAATTAAAGCAGCACCAAATGCCTGCCGGTGGCGAGCATGATGCACAGCTTGTAATACGGCCTGACGTTGGCCGGCCGTCGAGCCAATCATGCAATCAAAACGAGTCAGCGACACCATCTCAATAATCGCAGCAACGCCTCTGCTCTCCTCGCTTATCAACCAGCCGTGGGCATCGCGCATTTCCACCTCCGATGAGGCGTTGGCGACATTGCCCATTTTATGTTTGAGACGCTGAATGAGTAACGGGTTTTTACGGCCATCTTCACGCCAGCGAGGCACCAAAAAACAACTGAGTCCAGCCTCGGTTTTCGCCAGCATTAAAAAGGCATCACACATCGGCGCAGACAAAAACCACTTGTGACCGGTAATGCTGTAAAGCTGCCCAGGGCCAGGGCTGCCCAGTGGTTTAGCTATACTGGTGTTTGCCCGGACATCTGAGCCCCCCTGTTTCTCGGTCATGCCCATACCGATAGTGACGGCGGTTTTTTCAAAGTACGGGATATTGGCGGGTTGATAGTCTTGGGCTAGCACTTTTGGCAGCCAAATATCGGCGATTTCCGGCGTCATTTTTAAAGTGGGTACGGCTGCAAAGGTCATGGTCAGCGGACAAGCATGGCCAGGCTCCAACTGGTTTTGCATATAATTGTAAGCCGCCCGAACAACATGGCTAGCACCATCATCCCGCCAAGGCATGCTGGGGATACCGCGTTTTAGCGCCAGTGACATTAGCGAGTGGTAGGCCGGATGAAAATGAATGTGGTCTATGCGATGACCAAAGCGATCGTGACTCTCAAACCGAGGCCGTTGCTCATTGGCATCAAACCCCCATTGAATTCCTTCTGCGCTGCCGCAAATTTGACCATGGTCTTTCAGACCGGCCAATGGAACTCCTTGACCGTAGCGATCAAGCCAGTTTTGCAGTGGCTTATCACTATTAAAAAGGTTGTAGTTCTCAAGCGCAGGTGGCTGATTAAAAATCGCGTGGGTTGCTGCAGGTTCAATATTATTTTCTTCGCTGTGGCTCATTGCTATCACCGCTGGGGAAACGCCGTTTTGTACAATGTTAACAGCGAAAACACCAAGCCACAAAAAAGGCGGCCGAAGCCGCCTTTTCGCAAGAAGTTAAATCTGGCTTTACCAGCCAGTAACTTCCTTCAGTGCATCACCAATTTGTGCCAATGAGCGCACAGTTTTTACACCGGCATCTTCAAGAGCAGCAAATTTGTCATCAGCAGTACCTTTACCACCAGAGATAATCGCACCAGCGTGACCCATGCGCTTACCAGCAGGTGCAGTCACACCAGCAATGTAAGAAACAACAGGCTTAGTCACGTTAGCTTTGATGTAGGCAGCCGCTTCTTCTTCTGCCGTACCACCAATCTCACCGATCATCACAATGGCTTCAGTACCGGGGTCTTTTTCGAACATGGCTAGAATGTCGATAAAGTTAGAACCTGGGATGGGGTCACCACCAATACCAACACACGTAGACTGACCAAAACCGAAATCGGTAGTTTGCTTAACCGCTTCGTAAGTCAATGTGCCAGAGCGAGAAACGATACCCACTTTACCGGGCAAATGAATGTGACCAGGCATAATGCCGATCTTGCACTCGCCAGGAGTGATAACGCCTGGACAGTTAGGTCCAATCAAGCGCACGCCCAGCTCGTCACACTTCACTTTACACTCAAGCATATCCATAACGGGAATGTGCTCAGTAATGCAAACGATCAGTTTGATGCCAGAAGTCGCAGCTTCAAGGATAGAATCCTTACAGAAAGCTGCAGGTACGTAGATAACTGACGCTTCTGCACCTGTCGTATCAACCGCTTCTTTAACCGTGTTGAAAACAGGCAGACCCAAATGCTCAGTGCCGCCTTTACCCGGCGTAACACCACCAACCATTTTAGTACCATAAGCAATCGCTTGCTCAGAGTGGAAGGTGCCCTGACCACCAGTAAAACCCTGGCAGATAACCTTAGTATCTTTATTGATCAGAATAGACATTATTTACCCTCCGCTGCTTTAACAGCCTGCTGAGCGGCGTCGGTCAGACTAGTTGCCGCGATAATATCGAGGCCCGACTCTGACAACAATTTAGACCCCAGCTCGGCGTTATTACCTTCTAAACGTACAACAACTGGCACGCTTACACCCACTTCTTTCACTGCACCGATAATACCTTCGGCAATCAGGTCACAGCGAACGATACCGCCGAAGATGTTAACCAATACGGCTTTAACATTGCTGTCTTCGAGGATGATTTTAAAGGCTTCTGTAACACGCTCTTTGGTTGCACCGCCGCCAACGTCCAGGAAGTTAGCAGGGAAACCGCCATGCAGAGAGACGATATCCATGGTACCCATGGCCAGGCCTGCACCGTTTACCATGCAACCGATGTTACCGGTCAGAGCAACGTAGTTCAGATCCCAAGCAGCAGCGCGGGCTTCACGCTCATCTTCTTGTGAAGGATCGTGCATAGCTTGCAGATCTTTGTGACGGTAAACCGCGTTGCCATCAATAACGATCTTGGCATCCAGGCAGTGAAGATTGCCTTCGCTGGTAATAACCAGTGGGTTGATTTCCAGCAGCGCCAAGTCTTTCTCTTGGAACATTTTGGCCAGACCCAAAAAGATATTCACAAACTGTTTTACCTGAGTTGGGTTTAAACCCAACTGGAAAGCCAGTTCGCGACCTTGATATGGCTGAGCGCCAGTCAAAGGATCGATTTCAGCTTTGAGGATTTTCTCAGGAGTTTCTTCAGCAACCTTCTCAATTTCTACGCCGCCTTCAGTAGACGCCATAAAAACGATACGGCGCGAACCGCGGTCAACCACTGCACCCAAGTATAATTCCTGATCGATATCCGTGCAGGACTCAACGAGAATCTTGGTAACTGGCTGGCCAGCTTCGTCTGTCTGATAAGTGACAAGGTTTTTACCCAGCCATTTTTCAGCGAAAGCGGTGATTTCTTCTTTGCTGTCAACCAGCTTTACACCGCCGGCTTTACCGCGGCCACCAGCGTGGACCTGGGCCTTAACAACCCATTTGTCGCCGCCAATTTTATCCGCCGCTGCTGCGGCTTCTTCCGGGGTATCACAGGCATAGCCTTTTGAAACAGGCAGCCCGTATTCAGCAAACAGTTGTTTGCCCTGGTACTCGTGAAGGTTCATGTTGGATTTACCATCTCGGTCTGTGGAAGTGTTATGCGGGATACATCCTGTCAGTGACTTGACCCGCTCCCTCTCTGCACATTGCGTTGCTACGCAAATTTCGGGAAGACATTTTCCCGAAATTTACGCAGTACCGCAAATCTATTTCCGCTTCTTGCGGTTTGGAATATGAATCGCATGGCCGCTGACACTGAGCGCTGCTTCGTGAACAGCTTCAGACATCGTAGGATGACCAAAAACGGTCAAGCCCAGGTCTTCCGCTGACGAACCAAATTCCATAGCGATTACAACTTGCTGGATCAGATCAGCTGCGCTGGGGCCAATAATATGGCAACCCAAGATGCGGTCTGTTTCTGCATGGGCCAACATTTTCACCATGCCACCAGTGTCATTGGCAGCCATCGCCCGACCACTGGCAGAAAAAGGAAAAGTGCCGACATTGTAAGGAGTACCTTCGGATTTCAATGCCTCTTCAGTTGCACCTACCATGGCAATTTCAGGATGGGTGTAAATGATCGAGGGAATGCACTCATAGTTCATCGTGACTTTTTGGCCGGCAATACGCTCGGCGACCATAACGCCCTCTTCTGAACCTTTGTGAGCCAACATCGGCCCGCGCACAATATCGCCCACCGCGTAGACACCTGGCGCATCAGTTTCGCAATAATCATTAACAAAGATAAAACCACGCTCATCCAAGTTAACGCCACTGTCGCCAGCTAATAAATTGGTGCTAAGCGGCTTGCGGCCCACACAGACAATTAATTTATCGAAGCTTTCTGACTTTTCTTCATCGCCCTGAGTATAAGCAACTTTAACCTTGCCACGACTGCTTTTGGCCTCGGTCACTCTTGCGCCCAAGCGTATATCCAGCTTTTGCTTTTTAAATGTCTTGGCCGCTTCTTTAGCAATCTGCTGATCCATTGCCGGCAAGAACGTTTCCAGGGCTTCCAGCAGTACCACTTCACTGCCTAAACGAGACCAAACACTGCCCAATTCAAGACCAATAACGCCTGCGCCAATAACCCCTAGCTTTTTAGGAACAGCGTCGAATTCCAGTGCGCCAGTGGAGTCCACAATGGTTTTTTCATCTACTGGGGCGGGTGGGATATCGACCGGAACGGAGCCCGCAGCAATAATGACGTTGTCCGCTTCTAATGTCGTGACATTGCCATCAGCATCAGTCACTTCGACCCTTTTACCCGCCAATAACTTACCGGTACCTTCTATACCGGTGACGCCGTTAGCCTTAAACAAGCCGCCAACACCCTTGGTAAGCTGCTCCACAATACCGTCTTTACGCTTGATCATTGCGGGTACATCAATCTCTACGTCACCCGTGCTGATACCGTGAACATCAAAATCCGCTTTTGCTTCGTGATATTTGTAACTGCTGTCCAGCAACGCCTTTGACGGAATACAACCCACATTCAAGCAGGTGCCGCCAAACGCAGTTTGACCCGCTTTCGCTTTGTTCTTTTCAATACAGGCTGTTTTCAAACCCAATTGCGCTGCGCGAATAGCCGCAACATAACCTGCGGGGCCAGAACCAATTACTACTACATCATATTTAGCCATTGCATCATCCTATTAGCTGTCGCAGGCGGCCGTTTCAAACAGCCGCCGGAGATTTTGCTCTGCTTATACTTCCAGCAGAATTCTGGCGGGATCTTCCAGGAGGTCTTTAATCACCACCAAGAACTGAACCGCGTCTTTACCGTCGAGCAGTCGATGATCATAAGACAAGGCCAGATACATCATTGGCAGGATTTCTACTTGGCCGTTAACAGCCATTGGACGATCTTGGATTTTATGCATACCCAAGATTGCTGTTTGCGGTGGATTCAAGATCGGCGTTGAAATTAACGAACCAAACACACCACCGTTAGTGATAGTGAACGTGCCGCCCATCATTTCGTCAATGCCCAGTTTTCCATCACGGGCACGTAAGCCAAAGTCGCGGACCTTATCTTCAATCTGTGCCAAGCTCATACCGTCAGCGTCACGCAGTACCGGCACAACCAAACCCTTCTCGGTAGACACCGCCACACCAACATCTTGGTAACCGTGATAAACCACATCGCCATCATCAATAGAGGCATTGACAGAGGGGAAGCGCTTTAATGCTTCACAAGCCGCTTTAACAAACAGGCCCATAAAACCTAAGCGAGTGCCATTATGGGTTTTTTCAAACAAATCTTTGTATTGCTTACGAAGCTCCATGACCGGTTTCATGTTGACCTCGTTAAAGGTGGTCAACATCGCGGTATTTTGAGAAGCATCCAGCAAACGCTCCGCAATCCGTGCCCGTAACCGGGTCATTGGAACGCGTTTTTCAACACGCTCTCCAGCAGGAACGTCGACTTGAGGCGCCGCCGGAGCGGGTGCAGCTTTAGCTGCGGGTGCGGCCGCGGCAGCTGGTTTGTAGTTGGCGACATCTTCCTTGGTGATCAAACCGCCTTTACCCGTTGCCGGAATCTGGCTGGCATCAAGGCCTTGCTCATCTATCATTTTACGCGCCGCAGGGCTCGCTTTAATCTCGCCAGAAGCAGGCTCATTTGCAGATTCTGTTTCTGCCGCCTCACTTTTTTCTGCCGATGCCGGTGCCGCGGATGCCGTCCCACCTTCGTCAAAGGTAGCAACCACTTCATCGCTAAGAACCGTATCACCTTCCTGCTTGAGTATTTCTTTTAATACGCCATCGCCAGGTGCAACGACTTCTAATACGACCTTGTCGGTTTCGATATCAACCAAAGGCTCGTCTCGGCTTACTGCCTCACCAACCTGTTTGTGCCAAGTAGCAATAGAGCCATCTGCTACAGATTCTGGAAAAGTAGGCGCCTTTATCTCTGTACTCATTGTTCTTCCTGTCGTGTCTGTCGCTGCAGTTTTGTGAGTTTATAAAGCTTGTTCTCTGCAAGCATTAAAGTTTGAGAGCTTCAGTAATAAACCGTTCCTGTTGTTCTAAGTGCAAAGCCATATACCCCGCTGCCGGAGACGCCGAGGGCTCTCGACCAACATAACCCAAAAGCAGGTTTTTCTCTGGCTTAAAGCTACGGATAACCCGCGCCATACGATGCCGGCTGTTGTACCAAGCCCCTTGGTTACGTGGCTCTTCCTGACACCAAACCACTTTCTTTAAGTTCGGGTACTGGGCAATCACCTTACGTAAGTCTTCATAAGGGAAGGGGTAAATCTGCTCCAAGCGCACAATCGCAATAGAGTCTTTGCTGTGCTCACGGCGAGCATTGCGCAGGTCGTAATACACCTTACCGCAACAGAGCACTAAGCGGGTGACCTTGGTTTTATCCAAATCATCTGTTTCGTCAATAACGCTTTGGAATTGACCACTGTGCAATTCTTCCAGAGTAGAGACAGCTTCTTTGTGACGCAACAAGCTCTTAGGCGACATGACAACTAGCGGACGACGCAATGGACGAACCACCTGTCGACGCAACATGTGATAAACCTGAGCCGGTGTTGAAGGTACGCAAACCTGAATATTGTGCTCTGCACACAGCTGCAGGAAGCGCTCCAGGCGAGCCGATGAATGTTCCGGCCCCTGCCCTTCATAGCCGTGAGGCAGCAACATGGTTAAGCCACACAAACGTGCCCATTTCAGCTCACCACTGCTGATAAACTGATCGATAACAACCTGAGCACCGTTGGCAAAATCGCCAAACTGGGCCTCCCAAACAACCAAGGCATTGGGCTGGGTGGTCGAGTAACCATACTCAAACGCCAGCACTGCTTCTTCGGATAGCAGCGAGTCGTAGATATCAAACTCAGCCTGATCTTCAGACAAATTCTGTAATGGAACGTAGCGCTCGCCATCTTTTTGGTTATGGATAACCGCATGGCGATGAGAGAAGGTACCTCGACCCACATCCTGACCCGTAATACGAACCTGCATACCTTGTTTTAGCAAGGTGCCATAAGCCAGTGTTTCGGCAAAGCCCCAGTTGATTGGCATTGCACCTACCGCCATTTTGCGGCGATCTTCATAGATCTTGGCAACCTGACGTTGCACACTTACGCCTTCGGGAATATGGTTAATCCCATCGGCCACAGTTTTCAAAAATTTGGCTTCAACACTGGTATCGCCGGGTACATCCCAAGCGTGACCAATGTAGGGAGTCCAATCGACAAACAGCTCTTTGTTAGGCTCTTTAACTAAACTCTTGGCAACGTGTTCGCCATTATCCAACGCCTGTCGATAATCGGCAGCCAACGATGCTGCAGCGTCTTTGGAAATAAAGCCTTCTTCAATGAGCTTGTTAACATAGAGCGTGCGGGTAGTTTTTTGCTTGTTGATGATTGAGTACATCAACGGCTGGGTGCCCGAGGGCTCATCCGCTTCGTTGTGACCCCGACGGCGATAACACACCAGATCAACTACCACGTCTTTCTTAAACTCTTGGCGGAAATCCGCTGCCAACTGACTTACAAACCAAACGGCTTCTGGGTCGTCGCCATTAACATGGAAAATAGGCGCCTGAACCATTTTGGCAACGTCGGTACAGTATTCTGTAGAGCGAGCATCGTCTTGACGGCTGGTGGTAAAGCCCACCTGGTTGTTGATAACGATATGAATGGTGCCGCCGGTTTTATACGCCCGGGTTTGGGACATCTGGAAGGTTTCCATCACCACCCCCTGCCCCGCAAATGCGGCATCACCATGCAGCACAATCGGCACTACCTTGTCACCAACAGGATCGTTACGGCGATCTTGGCGGGCGCGAACAGAGCCTTCAACAACGGGGGACACAATTTCCAGATGCGAGGGATTAAAGGCCAACGCCAAATGCACTTCGCCACCGGGTGTCATGACATTAGATGAAAAACCCTGGTGGTATTTAACATCGGCAGAGCCTTGGTATTTAACCTTGCCTTCAAATTCATCAAACAGCTCGGCCGGGTTTTTACCCAAAATATTGACCAGCAGATTTAAGCGGCCCCGGTGAGCCATGCCGATAACCATTTCTTTGGCGCCGTAAGATCCAGCTCGCTGGATTAGCGCATCCATCATGGGAATCAGGCTCTCGGCACCTTCAAGACCAAAGCGCTTGGTGCCTGGATATTTAGAACCCAAGGATTTTTCCAAGCCTTCTGCGGCGGTTAAGCGCTCAAGTAAATGACTACGCGCTTCTTCGCTATAGACAGGCTGGGAGCGTACGCTCTCCATGCGCTGCTGTATCCAGGTGCGCTCTCGCGTATCGACAATATGCATAAATTCAGCACCCACCGACCGGCAATAGGTGTCACGAATAGCATCGTAGATTTCACGTAAGGTCGCACTGTCTTTACCGATATAGAGACTACCGGTTTGAAACACGGTATCCATATCCGCATCGCTGAGCTGATGATATTGCAGCTCTAGATCGGGAACACGACTGCGCTGCCACAACTCCAGCGGATCGAGCTTAGCTTCTTGATGGCCGCGTTGGCGATAGGCGCTAACTAACTGGATGACACGAACCTGCTTGCGCTCGTGCTCACTGATTTCCCCGCCACCGACACCATTGACGCGCACAGGCGTTCGCGCCAATTTAGCGAAATGCTCTCTTATAGGACTATGGGGAATATCATTGAGTGACTGCTCGCTGGACCGCGGCAGCTGTTGAAAATAATTGCGCCATTCTTCTGGAACGGCATTGGGATCAGTGAGGTAGGTTTCATACAGAGCTTCTACGTAGCTCGCATTGCCACCCGAAATATGGGAGCTCTTCCACAGCAACTCCATTGATGCTTTCTGCATTCTTGTCCACCTAATAGCGAGGGAAGTGGTCGCCTGAATGATGCCATGCCCGATAAGGCCTGCGTCACCCTGTTTGGACCTGCGGAGTCAGTGTACGCCGTAGGTTCCAGTCATACCACAGGGAACGCCATTCCCTTCAATACTTCATATTCTCGTTTAGTGCTGGTAAGCACCGAGTTGTATTCATTGCGGCGCCCGATGCTGCCAGGCGCCCAAGGACTCATTTGCGCAGATTATTTCCCGGTGCAACCGGAGGAATAATTAAGTTGCTCTGCTTAGCAACATATTCCGAATATGACCAATTGCCTTTGTTGGGTTCAAACCTTTAGGGCAAACATTCACACAGTTCTGAATGCCGTGGCAGCGGAAAACACTGAACGGGTCATCCAGATCAGCCAAACGCTGCTCTGTAGCCGTATCTCGGCTATCCGCCAAGAAACGGTAGGCTTGAAGCAAACCGGCCGGACCGATAAAGCGGTCAGGATTCCACCAGTAAGACGGACAAGAGGTTGAGCAGCAAGCGCAAAGAATACACTCGTACAAACCATCCAGTTTTTCACGCTCTTCTGGCGACTGTAAGCGCTCAATAGCCGGTGCCGGTGTATCGTTTAGCAAGAACGGTTTGATCTTCTCATACTGCTTGTAAAACAAGGTCATATCAATGACAAGGTCACGAATAACAGGTAGACCTGGCAGCGGACGCAACACCAACGTATTACCACCTTTGCCGTTTTTCAAGGCTTCAGAAATCGGCGTTACACAGGCTAAACCATTTTTACCATTAATATTCATGCCATCAGAGCCACAAACGCCTTCACGGCAGCTGCGACGATACGTCAAAGACGGATCTTGTGCTTTCAACAACTCAAGCACATCCAACACCATTATGTCCTTGCCACCGGTGTCGATCTCGGTGTCCTGCATATAAGGCTCTTGATCGACTTCGGGATTGTAACGATAGAGACTGACTTTCAACATGTTCTCTCTCCCCTGAATCAATAGGTGCGTATTTTCGGCGCGAAAGCTTCACGCGTCTTCGGAGTAAAATTAACAGACCGCTTAGCAACCCGTTTATCCTTTGGAAAATACACAGAATGGCACAACCAATTTTCATCGTCGCGCTCAGGGAAATCGTCCCTAGCATGGGCGCCGCGACTTTCGTTGCGGGCCTCCGCAGCGATAGCCGTAGCTTCTGCCACTTCTAGCAAATTGTGTAACTCAAGTGCTTCAATACGTGCTGTGTTGTAAACATCGCTCTTATCTTCAAGGTGGGCGTTTTCAATACGCACACGAAGATCTTCAAGCTTTTTAACACCTTCTTGCATGAAATCGCCGCGGCGGAATACGCCAAAGTGATTCTGCATTACATTTTGAAGCTCTTTGCGCAG
The DNA here is from genome assembly GCF_001010805.1 of Spongiibacter sp. IMCC21906. Classification (NCBI taxonomy): domain Bacteria; kingdom Pseudomonadati; phylum Pseudomonadota; class Gammaproteobacteria; order Cellvibrionales; family Spongiibacteraceae; genus Spongiibacter; species Spongiibacter sp. IMCC21906. The sequence goes on from NZ_CP011477.1 coordinate 2,365,328, forward strand.
ATCAGCGATTTTTTCACCGCCAGTGCTGTTATTCACACGATCAAGACGCGCAGTAGCTTTGGCTATATCCGCCTCAGTTGCGTCACGCAGCTCAATCCCTTCACGCAAACTCTTCTCAATAAAGAGCCCAGACGCACGACCAAACACCACGAGATCCAGCAAGGAGTTGCCACCCAAACGGTTAGCGCCGTGAACAGATACACATGCGACTTCACCACAAGCGTACAAACCTGGAATAACGGTGTCATTACCTTCTTCATCGATGGTAAGGGCTTGACCGTTAACATTTGTGGGGATACCACCCATCATGTAATGACAGGTAGGCACAACAGGAATCGGTTCTTTCACTGGGTCAGCATGGGCAAAGGTACGAGACAGTTCACAAATACCTGGCAAACGGCTCTCTAGCACTTCTTCGCCGAGATGATCTAACTTCAAGTAAACATGATCGCCATCGGGACCACAGCCACGACCTTCAAGAATTTCCAGGGTCATCGAACGCGCAACAACATCACGACCCGCCAAGTCTTTGGCATTGGGTGCATAACGCTCCATAAAGCGCTCGCCGTCTTTATTTACCAGGTAGCCACCTTCACCACGGCAACCTTCGGTTACCAAGGTGCCCGCCCCGGCGATGCCGGTTGGGTGGAATTGCCACATTTCAATATCTTGTACCGGGAACCCAGCACGCAGTGCCATACCAATACCGTCACCAGTATTGATGTGCGCGTTGGTAGTGGACGCGTAAATACGACCAGCACCGCCCGTAGCAAACACGGTTGCCTTGGATTTCACATAAACAACTTCACCGGTTTCGATACAAATCGCGATAACACCAACGACAGCACCATCTTCATTTTTAACGAGGTCAGTTGCATACCACTCATTGAAAAAGACGGTGTTATTTTTGAGGTTACCTTGATACAGCGTGTGCAACAGCGCGTGACCTGTACGGTCTGCTGCAGCGCAGGTACGAGCAGCTTGACCACCCTCACCGAACGCTTTCGACTGACCGCCGAATGGGCGCTGATAAATACGGCCTTCTTCGGTACGAGAAAACGGCAAACCCATATGGTCCAGCTCGAATACTGCTTCAGGACCTACCTGACACATATACTCGATGGCCTCTTGATCACCAATGTAATCAGAACCTTTTACAGTGTCATACATATGCCACTGCCACTGATCGTTTGGATCATTACTGGCGATAGCACAGGTAATACCACCCTGAGCAGACACGGTATGAGAACGTGTTGGAAACACTTTGGATATAACCGCTGTTTTATAACCAGACTGAGCCAGTTGCAAAGCGGCACGCATACCCGCTCCACCGCCACCAACAATTACACCATCAAAGGAAATAGTACGAATAGTAGACATTAATTACCCCACAGAATCTGAATACCCCAGACGAGGTATGTAAACAGAACAACAGCTGACGCAGCCTGAAAAGCCAAACGCAACACTGTCGCGCTCCCGCCCATCAACCGCTCTGTTATATAGTCTGTGGAGACTGACCACAGCCCGATCCAAGAGTGAGAAACCACTGAAAGGATTGCCGCTGTACTAAAGACTTGCATAAAAGTGGTACTAAAAAAGCCACTCCACGTCGCGTAATCAAGATCGGAACCATTAATTAGCAAGTAAGCACCGACCACCAGAAAGTAGGCTAACAGCACCACACCGCTTACGCGCTGCACCAGCCAATCTGCCAGGCCACTTCGACCAAAGTTTGTTACTGCCTTTACCATATCCACAACCCCGTCAGAATTACCAAGACTGCTGTTGCAGCTAAAACCAGTTTAGAACCGGTTTCGCCACCCTTCATGGTTTCACCAATACCGGCGTCCATGATCAGGTGTTTAACACCAGCCGCAGAGTGATAGCTAAGGCCAATCAGCACTGACCAAACCACCAGCTTACCCCAGAAAGACGACAGACAAGCTTTCGCTTGCTCGAATCCTTCGGGACCACTAAGGCTTGTGCCCAGCAACCAAATTAACACGGCCATTCCGGCCACTAGGAAAACACCACTGACGCGGTGCAAGATGGAGGTATATGCGGTGATCGGCAGGGCGATCGTCCCGATATCCAAATTCACAGGTCGTTTATCGTTCACGGTTTGTCACACTTTTGTTTTGAAGCCCAGGGTACAGGCGGTTAAAAGGTAGTGGATCAATCAAAAACCGGGCCTCTCCGATCCCGGATTCCTTCCACGAGGCGAGAGTCTGAGACTCCAGAAGAAACGCCGCGCATTATAGGGCCATCAGTTTTCAATTACAAACGCCAAGCGTCAGTCAGAAGCCCGGGAAATCATGCTTATATCAAACGCTTAAGCCGTATCAGCGCACAGTATTGATGCACGATTATTCAATCAAAAATGTTGTCACAAAACACTTTGCTTTGTTTTGGGGCCGACAGAATCATCAAAATTTCGTTTAATAATTCCCTCATCCGCTTCAGCGCGCTAAAATGCCGCTCTCGTTGACAAAACAAATGAGCACTCTATATTTGTCACTCCTTAAATAAAGGGGGCTTCCGATGTTGGGGTTCGCGCCACCGCGCAGACTGCCAGACGGCGGAAGACAAGCCAAAAGCTAGTTTACAAGGTACAGGAGCCCGTCATAATGAGCGATAAGAAAGCCAGCCTGAGCATCGATGGTAAAACGCTGGAACTGGATGTTTTCTCTGGCACGATCGGTCCAGATGTTATTGAAGTAAGCCCGCTGACGGGCAATGGATATTTCACTTACGACCCCGGATTTGTTTCCACCGCCGCTTGCGAATCAAAAATTACCTACATCGACGGTAACCAGGGAGTACTACTCCACGGCGGTTACCCGATAGAACAACTGGCCGAACAGTCAGACTACCTAGAAACCTGTTATTTACTTCTTTACGGTGAGCTTCCCAGCCCCACTGAAAAAGAAACCTTCGTTAACAAAGTGCGCATGCACACCATGGTTAACGACCAGATGAGCACTTTCTTCAAAGGCTTCCGCCGAGATGCTCACCCCATGGCTATTATGTGTGGCGTTGTTGGCGCCCTCTCCGCCTTTTATCACGACTCATTGGATATTGCCGATGACAAACATCGGGAAATTTCAGCTATTCGTTTGATCGCGAAAATGCCAACCCTGGCAGCCATGACCTACAAATACACGATTGGCCAGCCCTTCATGTACCCGCAGAATCACCTCAGCTACTCTGAGAATTTTCTGCACATGATGTTTGGCAACCCCTGCGAGCCCAGCAACGTCAATCCAGTTCTGGCCAAAGCAATGGATAAGGTTTTCCTTCTCCACGCAGACCACGAGCAAAACGCCTCTACGTCAACCGTCCGCTTGGCTGGCTCCACTGGCGCCAACCCTTTTGCGTGTATTTCGGCAGGTATTGCCGCACTTTGGGGCCCCTCTCACGGTGGTGCCAACGAAGCCGTATTGGACATGCTGGAAGAAATCGGTGATGCCTCACGCGTCAACGAATTTGTTGCCAGAGCCAAAGACAAAAACGATTCATTCCGCTTGATGGGCTTTGGTCATCGGGTTTATAAAAACTTTGACCCCCGTGCCAAAGTAATGAAACAGGCCGCCGATGAAGTACTGGCTGAACTCGGATTAGAAAATGATCCGCTGTTAAAAATCGCCAAACACCTAGAGCAAATTGCCCTAGAAGATCCCTACTTTATCGAGAAGAAGCTGTACCCCAACGTCGACTTCTACTCAGGCATTATCCTGAAAGCGATTGGCATTCCTACCAGCATGTTTACCGTTATCTTTGCTCTGGGCCGCACTCCAGGCTGGATCGCACACTGGAACGAAATGATCAGCGGCAGCTACCGCATCGGCCGCCCACGCCAGCTTTACACTGGCCCGGCGCAGCGTGACTTTGTCCCTCTAGATAAGCGTTAAAATCACATCAACGCTAGTTAGACAAAGGCCGCTTATGCGGCCTTTTTTTTCGAGTATTATTTATAACAGTAACAATTAAGCGAACCGTAAAAACACTATCGATATTTTCATAATACAAATTTTTATTGCGCAACCAAGCCCAAAAACAAATAAGAAAGACACCTTTATTGACCACCTCAGTGCCACAAATATATTTCGCACCTCTCACATCAATAAATTCACCCATTTTTTGTCTAAGCCATGCGCCAAGCTGGTGCAAAGCTGTTCTGACGTTTTATAAAAATAATTGCCGTAACAACGACATTATTTTTATAAAGTTTTTATGCCAAACCCCTATTCAAGCAAAAAACGACAGGCACAGAAGCCAAACTTGAGCCCCAATATTATTGCGTCGCTATTCCCTGAATAAGCCCAATAGATAAATTTCCAGCTAAAAATCTGTCGAGGAATTATGCCCTTACTTGTCAAACCCCTATTTTTTCTTACATACTAAAGCTCGTTTTTTTATATAGGTTTAAAAGAGAACAATGATGGACCCAGAAATCCATACTATGAACACCCTGTTTCAACAATTGGGCCTAAATGACGGCGACGATGAAGTTGAAAAATTTATAATTCGCCACCGTCCACTGCCACGAGATATGGAATTACACGAAGCCAGTTTCTGGAACAAATCACAGGCTGAGTTTTTAAAACAAGCACTAAAAGATGACGCAGAGTGGGCTGAGTTAGTTGATGAGCTAGATGCACGCCTGAGGTATTAAGTACCGAGCTGACTCGCCGCCGGAACACCTCAAATCATCAATGCCGCACTAAGCTTGGGCAGGGACGCCGTGCTACAAAGCACGGCAATACATTGTTATCACAGTAAAAGCACTCTTGCTGTTACCCACAAGCGTGCTTTTATTTTGTGTATGCTTTTTCGGCAAAGCAACTCTAAGTCACGCTAGGCAAACAAGCGACTGGCTATCACTCACTCATCTAAACCAAGGTAGTCAATTTTGAGGTAAGACACCCATTTAAAAACATGCTCATGTCCACAGATCATGCAATTATGGGGCACTTCACCAGTTTCAGGGTCCATTTGACCAAGACTTTTCATCATCCCATGCCCGCATTTATCGCAAACATAGTTCACTTCTACCGGCCTCACAGGCCTTATCACTTCTGGCATAACACTACCTCTTAAAGTGGCCTCATCTTACTCCACGCTGCCCACTGCTGAAGGCGAGTATTATTTAGTGGGCGTCGGCTAATTGCTTGGCGTTTTATCTTTTGCCATGTTCTCTTTTGCTTGATCAAGCTGGCGTTCCACCGCATCAATCATTGCTGACCAGCCCTCAATCAACGCCTCATTAGCGTTATTAATAACGCCCCCCAACGAGGAGTTTTCCATTTTGTTCAACTCAGCTTTCACCGTTGAAAGCTGCCCTTCTAAGCCATTGATTCGTTCATTTAAATGGCTGATCTCACTGTGCAACGCCGCTCTTGACGTCTGGCTATGCTGAAACTGCAAATAGTCCACAGCCAATATCGCCACCAACAACAGCACAACTAAAAACACACCAACAAACTTCATAACAACTCCTCCAACACAGAACCTTGGCAGAAACATTACTACGCCATGGCAATTCTGCCCAGTATTGTAAAAGCTTTAGCTAGAAAATTAGCCGAGTCGCTACATACTGGCTCCGTTAAAGGCATTACAATTTGCGTTTGATTTTTTGAACGGGAATATCGCCCTCATGCGCTTGCGACTTTTACTAACTGGCAACGAACTCATGGCTGGTGACATCATCGATTCAAACTCTGCGATGATTGCCGCAAAAATAGTGCCACTGGGTTGGCAAATAGAACAAAAAGTGACGGTGGGCGATCAGCTCACCTTGTTATGTGAGCAAATAGACAGCCTTTGCGAATCAGCGGATGTGCTACTGATTAACGGCGGTTTGGGGCCGACGGTTGACGACCTCACCGCACAGGCACTGGCTCAAGTCACTGGCGTCGATATCTGTGAACATCCGCAAGCTCTACAACACCTGCAGCACTGGTGTAAAAGACTCGGCTTTTCCTTAAGTGCCGCCAACCGTAAACAAGCGATGCTGCCCCGACATTGCGATATTATCGATAATACCCGCGGCAGCGCAGTGGGCATTCGTCTGGTGCACAAGGGTTGTATGGTTTTGGCGACCCCCGGTGTACCAAGCGAACTAAAATACATGTTGGACGACTGCATCATCCCCCTGCTCCAGTCCCAATTTGAATCAGATAAAATCCGCATTCATCGCTTAGGTTCTTTCGGCCTGGGTGAGTCATCTATCCAACAACGCATCACCGAGCAACTGCCAGACTGGCCCGCAGACATCGATTTGGGGTTTCGCGCATCGATGCCAGTACTTGAGGTTAAACTCAGCGCCAGCAACGCCATCAGCGACGACACCCTAAACTACTGGCATCAACGCGTTGCCGCACTGCTGGAAGATCACCTACTGGGCGACATCCCCATTTCACTACCTGAGTCTTTGATTCAAGCACTGCGCCAAAATGGCAAAACACTCTGTACCGCCGAATCATGTACAGGTGGATTAATTGCCTCGCAAATCACCTCTGTTGCAGGCGCCTCCGATGTCTTTCCCGGCGGGGTTGTTAGTTATTCCAACACCTTGAAACAACGACTACTCGGGGTTTCCGCATCCAGCTTAGAGCTACATGGTGCAGTCAGCCAGGAAGTGGTGCTAGAAATGGCCAGAGGGGCATTAGCAAAAACTGGCGCCGACACCGTGCTTGCCGTAACCGGTATTGCCGGACCAACTGGCGGCACAAATGAAAAGCCCGTTGGTACCGTCTGGATTAGCTGGGGTGACACTCAGCAGTTGCAGAGCATGCAGTTTACGCTCGCGTTTGAACGCCATAATTTTCAAATGTGGGCCGCAGCCATCGCCATGGATTTACTGCGGAGACAATTACTCAAACTGTCTCCCATCGCCAGCTTAGCCCAGCGCTTTAAAGTCTGAAACACGGATATTGAATGAACCGCTGGGTTGGTTAGCAACTTAGCCAGCGGTTAAAACACCGCGAATTTTCTCCGCTTCTGCCGCCAAGGCTTCAGGCTCAGCCATTTTCGCCTGACTCAAATTAGCATCACTCATCGTATTGATAGGCCAAAGATGAATATGGGTGTGGGGGACTTCTAAGCCAACAATAGAAAGACAAACCCGCTTGCAGCGATAAACTGTCTTTAACGCCGTTGCCAATTTACGAGACACACTCATTAAATGGTTGCTTAACGATTCTGGCAGCTCGTCCCAATGATCGATCTCCTCAATAGGAATCACCAACAGGTGTCCCGCTTGTACCGGTTCAATGGTCATAAAAGCCACACACTGCTCATCACGCCAGACAAAGTGTCCGGGCAAATCACCATTAATAATTTTGCTAAAAATACTCGCCATTGTTATCTCTCCTCAATTTTGTTCACGACCATATCGGCCAGAATAATTTTAAAGCGTTGTTCAAGGTCGGACTTACCCGCAAAACCATACTGCACTGCAACATCACTGCGGCTATGGCCAAGCACAATACATTCAACAAGCGGCAATGCTTGGGCAGTCAATAAATTAATAAACCTTGCCGAACAAATTAGCCGCTGCAAACTCGCCACACATTGCTCAAAGACTAACTCGTTGTGCACGTATCTCATTACCCGCTGCCTATCATTTGCCAGAGATGGATTGGGCGGCAATGATGAAGCGAGTGAAGTAAGCAGCGCCAATGCATTTTGGCCATCGAGCTCAGGATGACTGATGGGCAAAGACGTGGGCAAATCCCCAGCCAATTGCCTCGCTGCTTGGGAAGCTCGCTCCCGACTTATTGCCGACAGCCCTTGCAGGACAATCAGCGAGTAACTTCCACTGCTGCTATCTCGGCGACTGCCTAAATAAACCGGCGTAAAATCGACTTGTCGCCAAAAACGTAGCACGTCTGATTCCAGCGCAAAACTGGAGCTAAGATAGCTAACACCACATTTTTTTGCCGCCGCCACAACAGAGGCAACCAGTCCTGAACCAATCGCCTTACGGCGACACTCCTGCGCCACCGCAATGCGGTGGATGCGCCAACTGGTTTCGCTCAAATAATATGAATCACCAAAATACTGTGCCAATCGCTGGGCGACAAGATTGCCCGGTGGTCGACGCTGCGCCTGCACCACCGCCGCAGCCAGCGGTGGATCAGAAAGCCCCTCGGGTAGATATTCGCATACTCCAACGATGTTCTTACCCTGAAATGCCGCCATCAGCTTAACGGGAGAGTCCAACAAAAACTGTAAGTCCGCTGGACTGGTTTGATAATGCGCTTGCACCAACAAACCAAACACCTGAGTAAGCAACGCCTCGTTGCTTAACAAGTCTTCCTGAGATAATTCGCAGTAAGTCAGCACTTGTTCGGGGTCGGCAACAGGCAGATTCTGCCGCTGCTGATCAAGTACGAAAACGCGATTCAAAAAATACTCTAGAGGATCGTCTTTCGCCCAACGAATGGGCGCATCCAAACTGGCCCTGCGAGCCTGTGGACGCAAACGCTGCAAAGTTTCACCAAAGCGGATAACAAAGCCCTGACCACTGCCCTCGTAACCTTGAACCGTAGTGGAAAACACCGCGCGCTGAAATTTCTCGGTCAACTTAAGCAATAGGCTGACCGGCAGTTTTGCCGCCTCATCAATTAACACCAGGTCCCACTCCGGGGCATGAACCTTTAACGCCATGTCCGGTGGCACAAACTGCAACTCACCTTGCGCAGCGAGCAAACCCTGCTCTCGCTTCTCTGTCAGGGTCAGTTGTTGCGCACAGTGCTGAAAGGCCGTGGCCACCGAAGCATACGACGTGGCCACCAATAAAATTCGCTTAGCTTTTCCTTCTTTCAGCAGCTGTGCCGCCGCCAAACCTAGCGCCGTGGTTTTTCCTCTACCGCGGTCAGCCGTTAACACCAGCGGTCGCTTGGCTCTGCCGGTAACCACCCGCTTAATCTCGTCAATCACTTGATTTTGCGCGGCAGAAGGTAGCTCCTGTTGCCATTGTTCTACTTTGCTTAAAGGCAAGGGGGACAAAAAGGGGTTGTTCTGCGCCATTAAAAATACAGCAGGCGACGTCTTGGCAATGCGCAGAAATCGCTGTAGAAATAATGCCTGCTTTACCTGTAAACCGCGCTTTTGTTGGGCTGCCACAAACTGTTGTGGCCACTCAGCCAACGGCGGACAAGCGATGTGTAGCAGGCCACCAGCACGAAGCGTGCCCGCCAATGCCAAGATATCGTTTACATGACTATGGGTCCAAGCATCGATACCAACGGCGGCGAATTCTTGCCCAAGAACATCCCTGGCACTTGCACCCCGACGGTCATCACCCACACCCAGCGCAACAGTGTCGCCCTCGGTATCAGCAAGAGCCTGCTGCATGTTTTGTACAGACCACGCCCGCTCACCAGCCCATAACAGCAAAAACCGATGACCATTATGGGCAGCCAGTGTTTGCAGTTGGCGGTAGCTTTTGAACAAGGAACGTTCCACATCTTGCGACATGCTTAGTACTTAATCGTCATGAGGCGTAGCAGGGCTATCCTTAGATGCTCCCGTGCTGGGATGGACCGGCGCAGCAGGCATTTGTAAGTGCAGAATAAGACGATGGTCGTCGCGATAACATTGCGCGGCCTCACTACCCAGCACCGATTCGGCCATCTCAACAAGGTTTTTTCGTAAAGACACCTCGTCAATCAAATTCATCTCTACACCAAGCTGCATCTGTCCTTCCAGGCGGTATAAAACTCCAGGGGGAATATCCAGCCCCTCTTTTTGGTCATCAAAGAATGCCTGCAATTTGGGTCTCAAAATGTCGTAAAACGCTGCAGCCGTCGTCATTTCTCAGCCCTCTCCCCTTGCACCAAGACCCAGGGCGCGACAACCACCGCCCATACTTTTGCCTCTTCTTGCAACCAAGCCTCATGTTGGGCTTGGGAGGCTTTTAAAAGCCCGCCATCTTTCAACCAACGTGCCACGCCCACCGTATCATCTTCTGCCATTGCGGCAGCGGCCAACACTAAATCCACATGAGGCGCTGCCACAATAACCGCGTCTTGTTGATAAAACTCCTGCAGTTCAGACCAAGCAATTTGCGAGGTTTCACGGTTGAGTTTAGCGACAGTTTCTTCGGGGATGGTTTTCATGACGACATTCAATTCCTGACAAATACGGTTAACGCTTAGGCCACAACATAGACCAAGGTGGGGGCAAGTTTAACAATGCCCGAACGAAGCCTCCATCGTGAAATGCCTGGCCTTGCTCGGGAGGGCAGATAAATTGGTAGCGCTCTCCCTAGTAACTAAACGCCAAAGCATAGGCATGCAAATACATGCGATCGCTATCTGTGGTACTGGGACCATAGCGGCGGTCTCCCAGGATAGGGACTCCCAAGCTTTTCATCACCACCCGTAATTGATGGGTTTTGCCGGTGTAGGGCTTGAGTAAATACAAGCGCTTACCGGGGAGCAAGGCATAACTGAAAAAATGCGTTCGGGAGGGATTGGTGCTATTTCGACTCAATCGATAATTACCGCCCCGGGTCTTCTCCAAGTCCCCGATGACAGCGCCCTGCTTTTTACTGGGTTTTCCCGATGCCAACGCCAGATAAAATTTGTCGACTTGTCGCTGCTCAAAAAGCCGCCCGAATTCAGCTGCGGCCTGGCCATGCTTAGCCAATATTAATAACCCCGAGGTATCGTCATCTAAACGATGCACCAAATGCAGAGCATCCAGATCAAGCTCAGCTTTTATACAGTCGACCAAACTGGATTCGTGGTGGTTGCGATGCACATTGCTGCCCGCCGGTTTATCAATAATTAAAAAATCTTTACCCGAAAACACCAGCCGATATTGCGAATTAATATGCTCAGCCTCGAGCTTGCCAGTCGTTGCGCTGACTAAGGATATCTTTGGCTCTAGCGATGGCATCTAACTTCTCCATGGACATGGCAGATGCGTTTAACTGAGCCGTCATGGCCTTACAACCTCCACTATCACCAAGCTCAGCATATATTTCCAACAACTGCATTTGAACGTCTTCATTCTCTGGAGCTAATTGTAGCGCCGATTCCAACAGCATTTTAGCGCCATCAAGATCGTCCAATTGGCGGCACAACTCAGCACGCTCCTTTAACGAAGGCAGCGTATTGTCGTCGTTGTGGGTATTAATGTCTTCGAAATCAAAATTTTCGCTATAAAATTCCTCATCCAAGGCTTGAGGCTCAGTTAGAACAATCTCGCCTTGATCATAAAATTCATTCTCTACGGGTTTCTTGTCCTCAACTGCAGCCACATCTATTGCCGATTTTTCTGCCAATGCCGACGTGCCAAATAGATCCGTAAACTGTGGAGCTTCAGCAACAGGTGACGACGTAGACGTCGCCATTTCCGCTTGAGCAGGGTCTTGTTTTCGACGGCGTAACAGCAATACTATTGCGACCAACAACCCGACAATGACTGCCAACAACCCGCGACTGCTAGCGTTAACCTGGCCCGGCGTCGCTGCCAACGAGGCCATCTCATTCTGGTCAGGGGATACAGCGGTACTGTTTTCAGAGTTCGGTGTTGATAACGCCTCTTGACTTGAGGCCGGCAACGGTTGCGGTACGCCCCCCTCGGTTGCTTCGGCCAGCGCTTGTTTGAGCTGAGCGATCTCTTCCGTCATGGTGGCTAAGCGCAGCGACATTTGTGAAACGGTATTTTGCAATGCGGTAATCTGCGCTACGGATACCGTATCAGCATCAGCAACGCCATGACTCCCCGCCAGCTCCTGAGGTCGACCCGGTATAACGGCAACAAGCTCTGCAGCGGGAGCAGAGGGCTGTTCACCCGGCTGGCTCGAACGGTCCGTCATCCCGGCACCATCCCCGGCACCATCAACAGCTGCGGGAGCTGACCCATTCACAACAGCGTCTGCTGCCTTATTCGCTACTTTGTTTTTTCTTGCTAAGGGCATGGTCGTTGACGCCGCCGACAACGCCGAATCGCTAATATCTAAACGCACGGACACTTTTAGTTTTTCGGGTGCGCCGCGCACAAACGCTTGGGGATTGGCATTAAATATTTTTGCCATTACAGTTTTGAGGTCTTGCCCCCGCTGCTGATTAACAATGCGGGCAATACGCCAAAGGCTGTCGCCTCGTTGACTGACGTAAAATTCTGGCTTTGACCACATCGGGCCAGAATCAGCAAAGGCAGTCGTCACTTTATTCACAGCCTCACCAGCAGTATTTGACGCCTTCGGCGCTGCAGCCGTGACAACCGGTTTAGCCGGTGTAGCCAGTCCGGGGGGAGTGCTTTGGGGGAAATCCAGTAACAACGTATACTCGCGGTTCAAACTGCCATTGGGCCAGCGTAACTGCAGAGTAAAATTAACAAAGGGTTCCGCTGCGCGTTCCTGACCTCGAATCCAGATAAAACCACTACCCTGGCTGTCGATATCACTGCTCACTTCCATCTCGTTTACGCTGACACCGCCAAGCTCGCTGTCAGTCGACTCATCCCAAGCAGCTTGTAGTGACACCAAAACTTGCTCGGCATGTAAGCCTTCTGCGCCGTATATCGGAATACGAATTGAAACCGGCTCACCTAATGAAGAATTTATTTCGGCATTGCCCACCCCCAAGGCAAGCACCAACGGGCTTGTAACCAAGCTACAGGCAAGCAGTAGACTCGACGAGCGTTTAAAACCTTGCATAAATCCCCCTAGCCGTTTTCTTGCATTCCTTGCCATAACGTCAATACTCGTTTGGCCAACTGTTAACATTAAATGCCCAGTGGTTGTTTTTATCAACAGCCGGCAGTCAGTAACAGTTTGACGGATATCATTTCAGTAAGACAGAAATACCAATACCGTATTTTGTAGACTTTTAGCGCCCTAATCACCGAAAGATGACGCAGAGCCCCTAAGCGATTGCCTGCATCGCCAAGGTCGCTGTCATGTGGATGCAAGCATGTAACAAAACTGACTTGTCCCCAGATAACTTGAATAAGCTTGTGGATAAAACTGTTACAACTTGCCGAGAGTCGCTGGCCTCGGTCGGTAAGCATTTCTGCTTATTTTTTAATCACCGCTGATGGCACAAGACTTGGGTGCCCCGCCCGCCAATGCATAAATAGCGTCGCCATCATCACCACGATAAGCAATGCCGCCGCCCAATAAGGATAACTTGGCGAAATGCTGTAGAGCGCGCCACCTAACAAGGGGCCAAAAACAAAGCCCAAGCCAATAATAGAACCCAACATTCCCGCTAGCTCTCCCTGCTCCTCAGCCCTTACAACCAAGGTAGCACAAGCTGTAAAAGAAGGTCCGGTCAGCCCCATACCAAAACCGAACAAGGCCATTCCACCCAGTAACATTACGAGGTTATCGGCGTTGGCCAGCACAAGATACGACAACAAGCTAAAAGGCATTCCGGCAAACAGCAGTGTTACCGGTGCCCCGCCAAAGCGTTGAACAACACCGAGCTGGGCAAAAATCATCATGGCGGAAGAGACAACCATCGCAACAGAAAACAACTGGGCAGAACGAACACCATCGACCGAGAGAGTATCCTGAAAATAAAATCCCAGCGTTTGTTGAATCATCGCAATTAAGCTAAACAACACAAAGCCAACAAAAATAAATAAGCGATAGCGAGCGTCAAAATAGGACATTCGCCGGGGACGAGTGTCGGCAGCAGGCTGAGGAGGAATAGAAGGTAGCCACAACCATACTAAAATCGCAGCAGCAGTCGCCAGTACAGCTTGAATAAACAAGGGGGCAAGAAAGCTCACACTGACAAACCAAGCCAACACCGGCCCAAACATTACCCCAAGTTGATTAGCCGCCTGCAGCTTGCCCATGCCTTGAGTTCGCCCAGATACCGTTGTGATATCCACCATATACGCCGCGGCGCCCGGATGGGTGCCCGACATTACCATGGCGTGAAAGCCGCGACTGATCACCAGTAGAAAATACAGTGCGACGCCACTCAAGATCCCAGCCAGACCAAGATACGAGGCAAAATTGAATACCATAGAGCCCAGTGCATAGCCAAGCAGCCCGGTAATAATGATGGGCTTTCTGCCTACCCGATCACTTAAACGCCCCCAAAACGGGGCCGCAAAGAAAAAAACCACTGCCGCCAACGCCGACAAGGAGGTGATGGTTAATTCTTTGGGGGCCAAGGTGATATCAAGGATCGGTAACTGAAAAACCAGCTTATCCAGCGCCAGCTCACGGCCCAACATGGGGATGATGGCAAACACCACCGTTTGTCCCATCCCCACCGCCATCATTGCCAGGTACAAGGCAAAAAACACTTTTGCTGGGGGCTTATCTTTTGTGTGGGAAATGCTCACCGGAATACTCTAATTAATAGTGGGAGGTGCGAAGTTGCAATATATTTGGGGCTTGTAACTTAAGGCACCAGCTCCCCTCCAGGGCAACGCTGCCCAGGCTGGGATTGAAGCGGTATGATACAGGATTGCGACAATTGGAGCCGAGTGATGAATGAAGCCGGAAAAACCAAGCCCATCAGTCAACGGTGGCTGGACAATATCGAGCGGCTGGGAAACCGACTGCCCAACCCGGTACTTTTATTTATTATTTTCTGTGCTGTAGTCATCCTTGCCTCATCGCTGGTAAGTGGTGCGGGTATCAATGCCAGTCATCCTCTAACAGGGGAAACTCTCGCGGCTCGATCATTACTCAGTGCGGACGGGCTGCGCTGGATGCTGACTAACGCGGTGAGTAATTTCACCCAATTCGCCCCGGTCGGCCCCGTTATTGTTGCCATTATGGGTATCGCCATCGCCGAACACTCTGGCTTGTTAGCTAAAGTATTACATGCTTTAACATTGCGGGCTCATCCACGCCTGCTCAGTGCCGTAGTGGTCTTTGCCGGGGTACTATCCAGCATTGGTTTTGACGCGGGTTACGTGGTGTTGGTGCCCTTGGCTGCGCTGATTTTTAAAGCGGCGGGACGATCTCCGTTGGCAGGTATAGCGGCGGCTTTTGCCGGGGTATCTGGTGGTTACAGTGCGAATTTATTACTTGGACCCGTGGACGCGGTACTGGCAGGCATATCCAGCGAAGCCATTGCGCTGTTGTCACCCGAGCATGAAGTGCTGACCAGCAGCAACTACTACTTTATTATTGTCTCTACTCTGTTTGTTACCGTCATTGGTGCGCTGGTCAATGACTATCTTGTTGAACCTAGACTTCCGCGCCCCACGCCTCAATCTGACGCTGACGTCGATATTAACAAGACAGGCGAATTGCCAACAGGAGCTGACGAACAACAATCTCAGCGACGCCCCTTGTTCTGGGTAAGTGTTTATAGTGTGGTGTTTGCACTGCTGATGCTGTGGACGGTATTACCCGCACAGGGTTTACTCCGCAACCCCGACCCCAATGGCCTTGTCGCGCTACCGTTATTAAAAACCTTAGTGGTATGGATAGCCCTCTATGCCGGTGGTGCCGGCATTGTATTTGGTTATAGCAGCGGTAAATATCGCAGCAGCAACGACTGGGTAGCGGGTATGGAAAGCGGTATTGCTACCCTGACCGGCTATTTAGTCTTAATGTTTTTTGCCGCGCAATTTGTTAATTATTTTTCTTGGTCGGGCTTGGGCGCATTGGCCGCCATATCCGGTGCAGACTGGTTAAGCAGCTTGGCACTGTCCAAAACCAGCTTACTACTGTTGTTTATTCTCACCAGCGCAGCCATCAATTTATTAATTGGCAGCGCCTCCGCAAAATGGGCAGTGATGGCACCAGTATTTGTGCCCATGCTTGCCCTACTTGGACTGACGCCCGAAGCAACGCAAATGGCCTACCGGATTGGCGATTCGAGTACCAATATCATTACCCCATTAATGCCTTACTTCGGGGTTATAGTCGCGTTCATGCAAAGCCATGACAAAGAAGCGGGAATGGGCACCTTAATGTCGATGATGCTGCCTTATTCCATCTGCTTTCTATTTGCCTGGAGTGGACTGTTATTATTTTGGCTGGGGGTTGGCTTGCCTTTGGGACCGGGAGGTTGACCAGCGCTCGTGCTGGGTGTCAGCACGCTGCCTGACACCCTGAACCGGAACCAAAAAGTTATTCCTGAACAGTCGCTGTCATTTCATCAATATCGGCATGGCGAACATTTTCACCCTTCACCAGATAAATGACATGCTCGGCAATATTTCTTGCGTGATCGCCGATGCGCTCCAAAGACCGCAATGCCCACATGACTTGTAAGACCGAGGAAATAGTGCGGGGATCTTCCATCATATAGGTCACCAAGCTACGCATGGCGGTGCCATATTCTAAATCGACGGCATTATCTTCTTCGGCGACTTGCAGGGCCAGTTCACTGTCAAAGCGGGCAAAGGCATCCAGCGCACTGTGCACCATACCAGCAACGTGGTCACCAATATGACGAATTTCCAATACGCTGCGGGGTAGACCACCCAACTCACTGAGCTTGATTGAGCTTTCTGCCACTTTCTTGGCTTCATCGCCCATTCGCTCTAAGTCGCTTAAAATTTTGCTGATGGACAAGACCAATCGCAAATCACTGGCGGCGGGCTGCCGGCGCGCCAATATAATGGTGCACTCTTCGTCTATAGAAACTTCTAATGCGTTGACCAGTCTGTCGCCTTTGCTGACTTCATCAGCCAAACCCGAATCTTGGTTCATAAAAGCGGTGGTGGCGTCGGCGACTTGTTTCTCAACCAAACCGCCCATTTCCAGCATACGGGTTTTTACTTCGTCCAGCTCGGCATTAAACTGCTGAGAGATATGATGCGCATGTAAATCTTTTTCTTTCATTGTCGGCTACCCCTTATATCTGCCCTTGATGCCTGTTCGAATTAACCGTAGCGACCAGTAATATAGTCTTCAGTTTGTTTATTATCGGGGTTGGTAAACAGCGTTTCTGTGTTATCAAACTCAATAAGCTTGCCCATGTACATAAAAGCAGTGTAGTCAGAAACCCGAGCTGCCTGCTGCATATTATGCGTGACAATAACAATGGTGTATTTGTCTTTTAATTCGTAAATTAGTTCTTCTATTTTCAGCGTTGAAATAGGATCAAGTGCCGAAGCGGGCTCATCCAACAACAGCACTTCTGGCTCAACAGCAATGGTTCTGGCAATAACCAAACGCTGTTGCTGACCACCAGACATACCCAGTGCATTGTCGTTAAGACGATCTTTTACTTCATCCCACAGCGCCGCACCACGTAAGGAGCGCTCGACGACTTCGTCAAGCACCCGCTTTTTGTTGATGCCCTGAATACGCAGACCGTAGGCCACATTCTCATAAATAGATTTGGGAAAGGGGTTCGGTTTTTGAAACACCATGCCCACATGCCGACGCAGCGTTGACACATCGACACCTTTCTCATAAATATTACTGCCATCCAGTCGAATAGCCCCCTCAATTCGGCAGCCATCCACCAGATCATTCATACGGTTAAAGCTGCGCAACAAGGTCGATTTACCACAACCGCTGGGACCGATAAATGCGGTCACTTTTTTTCGGGGAATCAGCATATTAACGTCGAAGAGGGCTTGCTTCTCGCCGTAATAGAGGTCGAGATTTTCTACCGTCAACGCAATATCTTCTTGCTGAATATTATTTTCGTTACGAGTTCGCCCCAGCGACTCCATGTCTATGGCGTGGGATTTAGTCATAGTCTTGTCCGTTGTCATATTTGCAGCCATCATCAACCGCCTTACATTTCCAGCGACTTGTATTTTTCACGCAAGCGATTGCGCAACCCAACGGCACTCAAATTTAACAAGGCGATAATAATCACCAATAACAGTGCTGTCGCATATACCAGCGGCCGTGCCGCTTCTACATTCGGGCTTTGAAAGCCCACATCATAAATATGAAAACCCAAATGCATAAACTTTTGATCTAAATGCACAAAGGGAAAGTTACCATCTACCGGCAACGACGGTGCCAACTTCACCACCCCCACCAGCATCAACGGCGCCACTTCCCCCGCGGCTCTCGCCACCGCAAGAATCAAGCCTGTCATCATTGCCGGGCTGGCCATTGGCAAGACCACTCGCCACAAGGTTTCTGCCTTGGTCGCGCCTAATGCCAAACTGCCTTCTCGCAAATTAAGCGGAATACGAGACAAGCCCTCTTCTGTGGCCACAATCACCACCGGCAAGGTTAACAACGCCAATGTCACCGACGCCCATAGCAGCCCTGGCGTACCAAACGTTGGCGCAGGGAGTGCTTCCGGGAAAAAGGCTTTGTCCATTTCTGCACCTAAAAAGTAGATGAAGAACCCGAGACCAAACACCCCATAAACAATAGACGGGACCCCCGCCAAATTGTTAACCGCAATTCGAACGATCCGGGTCATTAACCCCTGTTTAGCGTATTCACGCAAATAAACCGCCGCAATAACACCAAAGGGAGTCACCAGCACCGACATAATCAGCACCATAATAACCGTGCCAAAAATAGCCGGGAAAATTCCCCCTTCGGTATTGGCTTCTCGAGGCTCTTCGCTGAGAAACGCCCAAAACTGTTGGCAATACACCACCAGCTTTTCTAGCAAACCCATGCTGTTCGGTTTATGGGCTTTAACTACCGTCGAGAAATTCATGACCACTTGTTTGCCGTCACTGGTCTCGGCAGTAAAACTGTCTCGCCGCCACTGCTGATATAAGTCTTGCAGCTGGTTTTGCAAAACGCTGTACTCAGCATCCAGCTCAGCTCGACTGGCCGCGATATCGGCCATTTCTCGTTGCCTGTCGACGGCTGACAGTGAGGTATCTAAGGCCAAGCCCCGCTCTTTCAGGCGCAGACGTTCAATTGCAAAATTGATGGAGCCGATCTCTTTCTTTTCAATCGTTTCTATTTGCTCATGAAGCTCGCTAGCCCGCTCTGCCCGCTCTTGAAACAACTGCCATAACGCCTCGGGAGAATGGGCCTCAAGATTCTGGCCGCTCTCTTTTACATTGCGCAAATAACCATAAAAGTTACCCCACTCCCGACGCTCGATAACAACAACATCGACAGGGTATGTCACCTCTTCTAAATAGTCACTGAGCACCCATTTAAAGTCGACCCCGGTGACATCCCGGTTGCCTTGTTTTAACAGTGCACGATCAATAAAGGCATTGTCATCTGGCAACGAGTAACCCGCGCTGAGGAGCTGTTCAATAGGTACCGACTCTGTTTCAACATGCTCGGCAATGATGGCAGACGCGGTTTCACCCGGCGGCGCGTAGCTAGCTTCCATCACCTGCGAGGGCCAAAAGTGGCCAAAGCCTCTCACGGTTAATAAAAATAACAGACCAATAACTGCCAATGTGCTCACGGTGACGGCGGCGGCATTGACCCAGATCATCGGCTCGCCGCCTTTGCACCAGTCAATAAAACCGTCTTTTTTCTGACCCTGAAGTTCCATGCTGCTTTATCCCCAAAGCCTGTTAAAGATTACCGTAGCGCATGCGTAGTCGCTGGCGCACAATTTCGGCAAAGGTATTCACAACAAACGTGAACATAAACAGCACAAATGCAGCCAAAAACAACACTCTAAAATGCGTACTGTCTACTTCTGTCTCGCCGATTTCTACCGCAATATTTGCCGCAAGAGTACGCATACCTTCAAAGATGTTGGCATCCATAATCGGCGTATTACCGGTGGCCATTAACACAATCATGGTTTCACCCACAGCCCGGCCCATGCCTATCATTAAACCGGAGAAAATACCCGGACTGGCCGTAGGCAACACGACGCCAACCATACTTTGCCAAGGCGTTGCCCCCAGCGCTAACGAACCATAGCTAAGGTGTTTGGGTACGGAAAAAATTGCATCTTCCGCAATAGAAAAAATAGTAGGAATAACCGCAAAGCCCATGGCGATACCCACGACCAAGGCATTGCGTTGATCAAAAGAAATACCAATATCATTGGTAAGCCAGCGACGCATATCGCCATCAAAAAAGGCGCGTTCCATGGGCGCACTCATTTGCACACAGACGATAACCAGCAAAATAATAACCGGGACTAATAACACGGGGTGCCAGCCGTCCGGGACATTTTTACGGAAGTCGTTAGGTAATTTCGACCACAGCCACGCAAAAGCTAAAATCCCTATCGGCATCATTAACAAAATAGCAAAGACGCCAGGCATATTTTTTTCGATAAATGGCGCCAACCACAGCCCAGCCAAAAAGCCCAAAATAACGGTGGGCAAGGCCTCCATTAATTCAATTACCGGTTTTACCTTGCGGCGCAAAGCAGGTGCCATGAAATACGCCGTGTAAATCGCCCCGCAAATCGCCAAGGGCGCAGCAATTAACATGGCATAAAATGCGGCCTTCAAGGTGCCAAAAGCCAACGGTGCAAAGCTGTATTTCGGTTCAAAATCATTACTGGCTGAAGACGACTGCCACACATAATCGGGTTCTGGATAGCTTTCGTACCAGACCTTTTCCCACAGAGCTGCCCAAGATAATTCAGGGTGCTCGTTGTGAAGCAGATAGTTATAAAGCTGTCCCGAGTCGGACTCTATTAACAAACGGTTTGCCCTGGGCGAAATCGCCATGGCGGTAATCTGTGAAATTTCCAGTTGCTTATCTAACAAGCGGCGATGTGCCGTGGAATGAAAAATGTCTAGATCGCCGTTTTCACCAACCGTCAGAAACCCCTTGCGACGATGTTCGGCCACAATGGCCGCAACACCTTTTTGAGCGCTGCGCTCAAAGCCTCTAATTTTCTGTAGCCGATAGCCACTGTTCGACTCATCACTACGAGTGACAAACCACTGAGACAACTCACCGTCATCCCCGGCCACTAATAATGAAATACCCCCCAACAAAAAGCGGACTTCGCTTAAATTACCACGCTCAAAAAGATGGCCCTTGTCAGCAATGATCAGCTTGCGCAGATCAATCAAATTGTACTCACCGCTGTCGCTAAACACATAAAGCCAGTGTTGGTTAGGGCCAATCAACAAGCTTGTTGCCAACATATTTAATGCGGGAAGTTCTACACGCTCTTCAACCAGCGTCACTTCTTCTGTTAAAAAATCTTCTTCTTTAGTCCAACGTTTAGCAAGAAGTTTGCCATCGGCAATACCGGCGACCATTAAAGCATCGTCTGCATCACGCAAAGCCAGTGCGGTTAATGGAGCGCCATCCGTAATTTGCCGAGCTTGCTCACCATAGGGAAACCGCAATACAGGAGTGATGAGTCGCTCATTATTAGGATAGCTCACACGGTAATCATGCTTGGCGATCACCGCCTCACCACTACTAAGCCCCAGCGCAAAGACCCGGCTCTCGTCTGACTCCAAAGCAAAGCTGCTTACAGAAGCATCGTTTAATGGTAGTTGCTGAGATTGGAGGTCGTCACCTGTGGCAACGTCGAAAAATTCGGCCAAGCCCTGATTATCGACTCTAAGCCCGACCTCAGCCTGCTCTTCCATCGCTAAAAATAGCGGTGCAGCAGACGAACTCAATGAATAGTCCCCTACTTTTTCGATAGAAGCCGACTTAAATAGTGGCAGAATTTCGTAAAGCAGATAGAAAAATATCAGCAAAATTGCGAACAACACGGCCACGCCACCACCGGTGATAGTTGCCGTTGCTGCGCGGTCTTTAAATTGTCGCCAGCGACGGAAAGTCGAGGCTGTTTGTCTCACTTCTGCTGAACTCATGGGAAGTCGCCCTGATACAAAACGTAGCGGTAATTAGATAGCAATAGTGTCTAACTGGTGGGTTGCATTAACGTGACAGGGTAAATCCACCGCTAAGACAACTAAATTGTTTAATACGCAAAAGCCGCTACGATAATAGGGTCGCAGCGGCCTTTAATTAAACTATCTTACATTTCTAGTAGTTTATAAATGCGCTCTACTACTTTAGCTGGCAGAGGCACGTAGCCATCTTTTACCACCACTTCTTGCCCTTGTTTGGAAAGAACCAGTTTAAAAAACTCGCGCTCCAACGGCGCCAGTGGTTTATTCGGTGCCTTGTTTACATAAACATAAAGGAAGCGAGATAAGGGATAAGTGCCGTTAGTGGCATTTTCGGAACTTGCCTCAACAAAACCGCTTTTGTCGTCTTTTGCCAGCGGGACAGGACGAACGCTCGGCGTTTGATAACCTACACCCGAATAGCCCACGCCATTAATAGAGGTAGAAACCGATTGAACAACTGAGGCCGAGCCCGGCTGTTCGTTAACGCCATTTTTAAAATCGCCTTTACACAGCGCTTCTTTTTTAAAGTAGCCATACGTCCCAGACACAGAGTTACGACCAAAGATCTGAATATCGCGGCCCTGCCATGGTCCCGTCATACCCACTTGTCCCCACGCTTTAACATCGTCGGGCGCACCACATTTACGAGTGCTGGAGAAAATCGCGTCTATTTGCGCAATGGTTAAACCTTCAATGGGGTTATCTTTGTGGACAAATACCGCCAGCGCATCAATCGCCACCGGCACCGCAGTGGGTTTATAGCCGTATTTTGATTCGAAGGACTCAAGTTCTTTATCCTTCATTTTACGGCTCATGGGCCCCAGGTTTGAGGTGCCTTCAGTCAGTGCTGGTGGTGCCGTAGAGGAGCCCGCTGCTTGAATTTGGACATTAACGTTGGGGTAAGCGCGCTTAAAATCTTCGGCCCACAAGGTCATCAGGTTAGCGAGGGTATCCGAACCAACACTAGAAAGATTACCGGATACGCCAGAAGCTTTTTCGTAAACGTGTAGATCTTTATCTACCTCCGCACCCGCAGAGGCGATACTTGCGCCGATGGCTAGGACTGCTGCTACCAAACTTTGCTTGATTTTCACGTACGACTCCTCAGTGCAGTTAGGGTTTACAGCTGGCACTCTATAGAGGCAATGTGACAGTAATGTTACAAAATGATGAACCACAGAAAAATGATTATTATTCTTTTACCAACAAGGACTTAGGAAATACACAAGTAAAGCGGCTACCTACGGATATGACACTATGAATACGCAATTCGGCACGGTGGCGTATCAAAACATGTTTTACAATCGCCAGACCAAGGCCGGTGCCACCGGTATCAATCGAGCGACTTTCTTCCACTCTATAAAACCGTTCTGTTAACCGGGGAATGTATTGGGGCTCTATGCCAATCCCCGAGTCTTCCACCTCAAAAAAGCCGTTTTGCGCGTCCTGGTACCAACGGAGAGTAATGCGATCGCCATCTTCAGTATAGCGAGCTGCATTCACGGCCAGATTAGAAAACGCACTGCGCAGTTCTGCATAGCTGCCTTTTAAATGCACCGCTTCATCGCACTCAATCGTCACAATGCGATCACCTTTTGCCGCCGCCGCCAGTTCTTCGGCAATCATTTCCATCAATGAACGCAGCTTTATGGTTTCTTGCTCTGCAGCAGCGGGCAAGGTTTCGAGACGAGAAAGCAGCATCAAATCCTGAATCAGATTATGCATACGCTTAGACTGCTGAAGCATTTGCTTAATCGCCCTGTCCCAGCGAGGATTCTCACCGCCATGCTCGGCAAAGGTTTCCAGGTAGCCATTAATGACGGTTAACGGCGTGCGTAACTCATGGGAGACATTGGCAACAAAGTCTTTACGCATTTTTTCAAGACGATGAGTGCGGGTAACATCTCTGGCAAAAAGCAGGCGGTTACCTTGACCAAAATAACTCACACTCACGCTGAGATGGATATGACCGTTTACCGGGGAATACATTTCCAACGGGGCTTTAAAGTCATTCGCCTCAAAGTAGCGTAAGAAGACCGGGGTACGAAGAAGATTTACCAATTGCCGGCCGATATCCTCCTCTTGTCGTAATCCCAGCAAATCCAAAGCAGCGAGATTACACCACTCAATATTACCAGCGGCATCCAGCATCACTACCGCATCAGACATCGAGGCAAAGGACGAACGCAAATAATCGATCATTGCTATCAAACGGCTATTGTCTTGCCGCGACTGCTTGTGCAGATCGTAAATATTATCTAAAACTTGGCCCCACATCCCTATCGCCTCCGGCGGCTCACTATCAACACTGGTTTGCAGCCAATCGCTAAGCTTTTGCAACTGTCGAAGCAGCCAACCACAGGTAATTATTGTTGCAATAAAAAGCGGCCAAATGCCGACATCTAAGAATGCGCTCAGCAGAGCAACAGCTGCCAAAGGCAAGCAGACTTTAAGAAGCTCAGTCTTCCAGCTGTAGTTCTGCATTAACACGTTATGCGCTTATACCCGTTGCAGAAAATCGATAGCCTGTACCCCGCACCGTCTGTATTAGCTGACCAAAATCACGGGTATCGGTGAACAACGCTTTGCGTAGACGACGAATATGGACGTCAACCGTGCGCTCCTCCACATAAACATTGGTACCCCACACCTGGTCCAAAAGTTGACCACGGCTGTAGGCCCGTTCTTGGTGGGTCATAAAAAACTTAAGCAGCTTAAATTCAGTAGGTCCCATGTCGAGGGGCGACTGATTGGCAAATACGCGATGACTGGCCGGATCGAGTTTCAAGCCTTTGATTTCAATGCTCTCTTCATCGTTTTGGCCACCACTGCGGCGTAGCACAGCTTTGATACGAGCCATCAATTCTCGGGACGAAAAAGGCTTGGTGATGTAGTCATCTGCACCCACGTCCAAACCTTGAACGCGATTATCTTCATCGTCTTTAGCCGTGAGCATAATCACCAATAAGTTTTTGGTTAACTCTTCTCGGCGCAGACGTCGTAACAATTCCAAACCACTGGTTACCGGCATCATCCAATCCAGCAGTACCAGATCAGGACGCTGATCAACAATGATCCCGTGGGCATCTTGGGCATTACCGGCTTCTAAGCAGTCATAACCCGCCAATTCCAACCCGACTCGAATCATTTCTCGGATAGCGGCTTCGTCGTCGACGATTAATATTGTTTTCTCACTCATCAGTTAAACCCTTGCTGACGATTTCGATGACTGCATTAAAACGATTAATGATGACATTTTTGTTACGGCGCCTTGTATTTACAGGGCTTCTCAATCAAAAACGACGGTTTTATTTCCATGAACCACAACACGGCTCTCTAAATGGTTTCGCAACGCTCTGGCCAGCACCGCTTTTTCGACATCTTTACCCAATCGCACCATATCATCTTTGCTATGGCGGTGATTCACACGAATGACATCTTGCTCAATGATGGGACCTTCATCGAGGGTTTCTGTCACATAATGGCTGGTCGCGCCAATAAGCTTCACCCCCCGATCAAATGCCTTTTGATAGGGATTGGCACCAATAAATGAAGGAAGAAAACTATGATGGATATTAATCATGTTACCGGGGAAAGCCGCACAAAACTCCGGTGGGATAATCTGCATATATCGGGCGAGCACCACACAATCGGCCTTGGCGTCCAAGGTCAGCTGCATAATCTGCCGATGGGCTTCAGCCTTAGTTTCTGGGCTAATGGGCACGTACTTAAAAGGAATACCATGCCACTCCACCATGCTGCGCAAATTTTCATGATTGCTGATGACACAGGGAATATCGCACTCTAACTCACCGCTATGCCAGCGATGTAAAATATCGGCAATACAATGGGAGGCATGACTGGCCAAAATCACCACTCGGCGCCTCACCTTAGAATCTACCAATTGCCATTGCATATCATAAGAATCAGCAATTTTTTTAAAGCCGTCGCAAAATGCCTCCACGCCAGAGGTTAACGACGCGGCACGAATCTCGTTGCGCATAAAAAACCAATTACTTTCAGCATCCGCATGGTAATTGGCTTCGGTTAGCCAGCCACCCTGGTCCGCCACATACTGGCTAACCCGGGCGACAATACCGACCCGGTCAGGGCAACTGATGACCAGTCTTAAGGTGTGTTCCATAACAAATTTTGATCCTAGGTCTTATTCAACATGCCTCGCAGCGCTTGCGGCAAATCTGCGGGCAACACTAAGGTTTTGGTATTGTTTGAGCTAGCTAACTCAATAAGCGCATCGGCATATTTTTCACCCAGCAAATAGAGCGCGGGAAGCTCTTCACCTTTTACCGCCTGTGACACGACCTCAATGGCCGCACCGCTGGCTTTAGCTAACACAACTTGTGCTTGGGCATCGCGACGGGAGGCCTCGAGCCGACCTTCGGCTTCTAAAATGGCAGCTTGTTTTTCGCCCTCGGCCTTGGTGACTGCCGCCCGACGCTGGCGCTCAGCGGCGGCTTGTTCTTCCATAGCTCGCTGCATGGTATCAGAGGGGCTGATGTCCTGAATTTCCACTGTTTTAAGGGTAATCCCCCAGTCGGAAATATCGTCCGAAATCGCCGCTTTAAGTTTAGCTTTTATCTGATCTCGGGAGGATAAGGCGGAATCCAACGACATTTCACCCACAATCGAACGCAAGGTGGTCTGCACCAAATTCTGAATAGCAATAATATAATCTTCAACCCCGTATACCGCCTTCTCTGGGGACACAATATTGATATACGCCACCGCATTAGCAATGATGACGGCATTGTCTTCGGTAATAACTTCCTGAGAGGGAATATCCAACACAATGTCTTTGGTAGTTATTTTGTAAGCGACCTTATCGATATAAGGAATAATAAAATTCAGGCCCGGTGTTAATGTGCTGTGATACTTACCCAAACGCTGCACAATGTGTTTACTGCCTTGAGGAACGGTGCAAACCCCCATTGCCACGGTGACAATAATCATCACCACCAAGGCACCCGTTATTGCCAGACCTTCCATATCTTAAGTCTCTAAATGAATGAACTTACTCAGCGTGTTTAACAATCAGCTTATTACCCGACAAGTCCTCTACTAGTAGCTTATCACCTACCTCAATGGGGTCATTGCAAATAAAGGCCCATTCTTCGCTGCCCAACATCGGCACAGAAAACCGCATAATGCCATGACCAAACTTGCTACCTTTATTAATCACCATACCCTGTTGACCCACCACCTGCTCTCGGGCCATACCAGCGAGGCTTTTATTCTTCATTTTGGGATGCACATATTTAAACCAAATAAACAGATCCAACGCTGATAACAGCCCCCAGAGTAGCAACTGCCAAACAAAATCCAACGGCACCACCGCGATAACCAAACCAACAGCAACCGCACTGGCGCCAAACCACAACATCACAAAACTGGGCACAAAGATTTCGCTAGAGACCAAAAGCAGCCCTAGTACCATCCAGTGCCAATACGCGATATGCGCGTTTAACCAAGCCATCTAACACTCCCGCAGTACATCTGCCGCAAAAGAATAGCTTATGCCGCCACGGAGTGCACCCACGGCAAATACGCAGAACCAATAAATACCCACGAGGACTCTGCAGTAGGACGGGGGATGCTGTACAATACGCAATTGCCATTTCGCACTCTCCATCAGGTCGCCATGTCTACCAACCCGTCTGCTAATTCGTCCCCCACCCCGCTTTATAGCTATCGTCGCTATTGGGCAGAATGCTTCGGTGAGGCAAAATTTCTTCCCACCAGTAGAGAAGAAATGGACGCATTGGGCTGGGATAGCTGCGATGTTATTGTTGTGACTGGCGACGCCTATGTTGACCACCCCAGCTTTGGCATGGCGGTGATTGGTCGCGTACTGGAGGCCCAGGGCTTTCGAGTTGGCATTATCGCCCAACCGGACTGGCAGTCCGCTGACCCGTTTAAAATCCTCGGTAAACCGAATCTGTTTTTTGGCGTTGCCGCTGGCAACATGGATTCGATGATCAATCGCTACACCGCAGATCGCCGACTCAGGCACGACGATGCTTACTCACCGGACAACCAAGGTGGCCAACGGCCAGACCGGGCTGTAATTGTTTACTCCCAACGCTGCCGCGAAGCCTATAAAGATGTACCCATTGTGATTGGCTCCATTGAAGCCAGTCTCAGACGCATTGCTCACTACGATTACTGGAGCGACAAAGTCCGCCGTTCTATTTTATTAGACGCCCGCGCGGACATTCTTTTATACGGCAATGCCGAACGAGCTATTGTCGATGTTGCTCACCGCCTGTCACGGGGCGAGCAAGTTGCTGATATTCAAGATTTACGGGGCACGGCTTTTGTTCGCAAAGCCCCACCAGCAGGCTGGACAGTGATCAACTCCAGCACCGTGGATACGCCTGGACCGGTAGAACCGATAACCAGTCCCTATGTCGATACCACCGCTACGCCAGAATGTGACAAATCCCAGCAAGAGGCCGCCGCAGAAACAGACGTCCAAACAGTTCGCATTCTTGACCCGCGAAATGCTCGCAAACATAACAGCCCACCAGAAACCACCGTCATTCGCCTGCCCGACTACGAGACAGTTAAATCTGACCCGGTGAGCTACGCCCATGCGGCCCGGGTGCTGCATTTGGAAACCAACCCCGGCAATGCCCGAGCACTTATCCAACGTCACGGCGATCAAGAGGTCTGGCTAAATCCACCACCGATCCCGCTTACCACTGACGAATTGGACTGGGTGTTTGAACTGCCCTACCAGCGTAAGCCCCATCCTCGTTATGGCCAGGCCAAAATCCCCGCCTACGATATGATTCGCTTCTCGGTGAACATCATGCGCGGCTGTTTTGGCGGCTGTAGCTTTTGCTCAATTACCGAGCATGAAGGCCGTATTATCCAAAGCCGCTCAGAAGAGTCCATCGTTAAAGAAGTAGAAAAAATCCGCGATCAAACCCCGGCGTTTACTGGTGTGATCTCAGACCTGGGTGGCCCCACCGCCAATATGTGGCGACTGACCTGCAAGAGCAAAGAGATTGAGGAAAACTGTCGACGCTTATCCTGTGTATATCCCGGCATCTGTAAGAACCTCGACACCGACCAAAGCCCCTTAATCGGTTTATACCGAAAAGTCAGAGAGCTGGACGGCGTTAAAAAAGTTTTGATAGCCTCAGGACTGCGATACGACTTAGCGGTAGAAACCCCTGAATATGTCAAAGAGCTGGTGACTCACCATGTGGGAGGCTATTTAAAAATTGCCCCCGAGCACTCAGAAAATAGCCCGCTATCTAAAATGATGAAACCCGGCATGGGCAGCTATGACCGCTTTAAAGCCATGTTCGAAAAATTCTCCAAGCAGGCTGGCAAAGAGCAATACCTGATCCCCTATTTTATCGCTGCCCATCCCGGCACTCGCGATGAAGACATGATGAACCTGGCCTTATGGCTAAAGCAAAATGGCTTTAGAGCCGATCAAGTACAGGCTTTTTATCCCTCGCCAATGGCCAACGCCACTGCGATGTATTACTCGGGGAAAAACCCACTCCGTAAAGTCACCCGCAATAGCGAAGACGTCTTTAGCGCCAAAGGGCTAAAACAACGGCGTCTACATAAAGCCTACCTGCGCTACCACGACCCTGAAGGCTGGCCATCACTACGGGAATCCCTATTAAAAATGGGTCGTAGAGACCTTATCGGCTATGGCAAAAAGCATTTAGTGCCACCAAAACAACCGGTCAACTGGACACCCAAAAAGGGCGCACCCAAAAACAAACCCGGCAATGGTCGTCGTCTGTTAACCCAGCACACAGGTCTACCACCTCGCAAAACGCAATAAAAAGTTCATATTTTAGCGAGGAAAAGGCTTTATATGCCGCTGGCGAGTGTGTATATAATTAAGCCGCTGGCAAATAGATGCAGCTTGGTTTTATGTAAAAGCACCACGAAGTCGTTTTAAGTACCTCGTTCTGTTTCATAAGTACCCTGCCTATCTCTGCTCATGCAATTCAAGGTATAAACCATAACGAGGTTATCAACATGGCTAAAAGCACTGGCAAAGTTAAGTGGTTCAACGAGACAAAAGGATTCGGTTTTATTGAGCAGGATTCTGGTCCAGACGTGTTTGTTCATTTCAGCGCCATCAGCGGCAGTGGTTTTAAAACACTGGCAGAAGGCCAAGCTGTAGAATTTGAAGTACAAACAGGACAAAAAGGCCCACAAGCCGCCGACGTCACCGTTCTGTAACCTGTAAGCACCCCGTCCAACTCTGGGAGTCACGCGATTTGTCGACTCCCATATTTTTCATTACGTCAAAGCAAACGCGCTCACCCTTCTAGCTCGTCTACTGCCTTTTTATTTATCTGCGCCAACTGTCCTTCTTTTTCTTCTCCCTATAAATTTGCCTCCGCTGCAAATCGCAATGGCACAACACTTCCAGACAAATAGGCAAAACTTTTTCGAGACTGATAAGAAAATTGCATTATCATAACGCCTATCTTTATTTCATAGACCCTTTATATGAATCGGCTATTGCTCGTCACACTCCTCTCGTTACTGTGTAGCTTGGCCCACTCGGCAGAGTACAACAAACATGAATGGCGACTAGGGCTACTAGCGCATAATAAAGGACCCATTGCCAGCGAGACTGAAGACGGCCCTGATATCAATATTGCGTATCATTACTTAATGAAAGCATATTCATGGGGTGGCGCCTTCGCGCATGGCGGTGCAGTTATTAACCTTGCCGACGGCACCAGCTACGTTTACACCGGCTTAAATACCCAGATTCCCTTCGGCGAGTCACCATTTTTCTTTGAAGTAGGCGGCGGCTTTGCAATACATGATGGTGACTTAGAAAAGAAATCCAAAGAACGAAGAGAAATGGGCTCGCGGGTACTGTTTCATTTCGAAAGCAGTTTTGGCTATAACTTTAACAATGGTATGTCGCTAAGCTTCTTCTTTGACCATATTTCTAATGGCAGCATTTTAAATGACGACGACAATAAAGGCTTAGATACTTACGGCTTAAGACTGGGCTATAGCTACTAAGATCTATAGCTACTAAGATCTATAGCTACTAAGATTGATAGCGACCAAGATCCAAGCAATCAAGCTAAATGAATAGGGCCTGGGTTATTACCAGCTAGTTAACAGGCCCTAAATACATTCATTACGCTTTATGGCGTATAAACCAGCAAAAGTGAATCGCTTTGCTGCGCCCTTTAAAGTCTTCATCTAAAGACCAGCGACAACGGTCTTCAATATCAAATTGTTCGTTCAAGTCAGCATCTAAAACGAAGTCGCGTTTATTGGTGGAAAATATCAATACGCCTTCTTTATCCAGACGCGCCATACTCGCCGCAATTAAATCCGCGTGATCACGTTGGGTATCTAACACCCCTTCCATTCGTTTTGAATTAGAGAATGTTGGCGGGTCCAGCAAAATCAGATCGTACTGTTCTTTGCAGTTGGCCAACCACTGCACACAATCGCCCTGCTCTGTGCGATGCCTGGCATCACTCAAACCATTCAAGGCCAAATTATTTTTGGCCCACTGTAAATACGTGTGGGACATATCTACAGAGGTTGTGTGTTTTGCGCCCCCGACACCGGCTTGAACACTGGCCACGGCGGTATAGCAAAATAAGTTTAAGAAGCGCTTTCCCTTTGCCATTTTGGCAATTTCCAAACGCACAGGCCGATGGTCCAAAAATAACCCGGTATCTAAAAAGTCCTTTAAATTGATCAATACCGTCGCCGCGCCTTCTTTTACCTCTAGATACTGATTCTCTTGTTCACGGCGTTGATATTGTTTTGTGCCCTTTTGCCGCCGCCGTTCTTTAATCGCGATTTGTCGTTCATCACAGTCAAATACTTCGGCGCAAGCCTGTACCACATCCCGCAACCGGCGCTGGGTATCTTCTTCCGGTATTGACGCCGGTGCTGCGTATTCAGAGATATGAATATTGCCCTGGTAGTCATCAATAGCCACTGCGTATTCCGGCATATCGGCGTCATAAACCCGGTAGCAATGCACCTCATTTTTGCGTTTCCACTTCGCCATGCGCTTAATATTTTTTCGCAGCCGATTGGCAAACATTTGACCACCGGGGCTCAATGCCGGTCTTGCTCGGCTTATCTCACCCGGCGCTGAATGTTGATCAACAAAGGAATCCGATTGAATATCAAACAACAATAGCTTGGAGGCAATTTCACCATTTAAAAATTGATACTGACGGCCACTTTTAATACCCATGCGCTTGCCCAACTCTGGGTTGCCGGTAAAAACGGCGCCCCGCCAACCGACAAAATCTCGCTTCATAGCGCTGCCCAAGCTGCGATAAAGGTGGCTTAACTCCGCCTCATCACCCAAGCGTTCGCCATAGGGCGGATTACAAATAAGCAGTCCCTCAGGGGCATCGGTATTCGGCAGGCTTAAGCTTGCCAACTCCTGCCGAACAACCGTGGCATATGAATTCAAACCCGCCCTGGCAATATTCTGCCGAGCAATCGCCGCCGTTTTGCCGTTGGCATCAAAACCCAAAATCGGTGGAAACTGCCGTGTTAACGCCAGGTCTCGTTCTACGCATGCTTGCTCTATAAGCGCGAGCCACTGGGAGGCATCGTGCTTTAACCACCCTTCAAACCCCCAGTATTTTCGGTCTAGACCTGGCGCTATCCCCATTGCCATCATCGCCCCCTCAATCAAGAAGGTACCGGAGCCGCACATAGGGTCTAATAGCGCACCGCCACGACTGGCAATACCCGGCCAATCGGCGCGAAGCAATAACGCGGCGGCAAGATTCTCCTTTAGCGGTGCCATGCCACCGTCAAGACGGTAACCCCGTCGATGTAAGCTATCGCCACTGAGATCGATAGCGACAGTAACTTCACCTTTTCTCAGCCGGATATTTAACTTCAGGTCCGGGGATTGTTTAACAATAGAAGGGCGATCCAGGCCCGCTTCCAGAAAACGGTCAACGACAGCGTCCTTACAGCGCAGAGCACCAAAATGACTATTGCGTATCGCGCCGCTGCGGCCACTGAAATCCACCAGTAGGCTTGCGCCTGCTGCCAGGTGCTCAGTCCAGTTCACCGCTTTTACGCCTTCATACAAGGTATTATCATCAGGAGCCGTGAAACGCGACAACACCAGCAACAGTCGATTGGCTAAGCGAGACCACAGACAAAACCGATACGCATTTTCCAAACTGCCCTGCAATATCACTGCACCCACAGTTTCTTTTTCAAACTGCATCCCCAGCTGACGGGCTTCTTCTTGTAACAAGCCTTCCAGGCCTTTTGGGCATGTCGCTTGAAACGTAAATACTTCTTTCATGAATTCTCAATACCTTGGGCAATGCGCCGCGATGCTACAAATCGATCACTAAGTTACAAACTGAGCGCGTTGCCGCGCGTTCAAAAAGACTGTTTTGTATCATAAGCAATTATTTGAAAATGACCTTTAAACAGGGTCCGTAAAAAATACCTATACACTAAAGAAAAATTCTTTTACTTACAGAACCTTAACGCTATATATAAAAGCCATCTAAAGGGGCGGCGTTTTATAAGAATTTGGTCCTCGACGACCATTGTTAAAATTTGATTACATAAGGATTCGTTTCTCTGGCAACCCCTGCTGGCGAAACTGATAAGGCCCAAGGAGCAGTAATACAAGGAGCCATGGTACAAGAAGCAATTGCTTAAACAGTAACTCCAGAAAACAATGGTACGAGCTTTTCGAAAGCAACACGTTGAAAAAAATACCGGAGGCATTTGCCCTATGAAAAGACAGAAACGCGATATGACCGAGCGCGCTTACCAACGTGGTTACACCGCAGGCATATCTGGCAGAACCAAAGAATGTTGCCCCCACAATCAGGATCAACTCAAACAAGAGTGGATAACTGGCTGGCGCGAAGGTCGCAACGATCATTGGGATGGACTCAGTACTGCTGCTGCATTGCAAAAACAAGCGTTTCACTAGCCCCATCGTACACTAGGAGAAAGACCCCTAAATGGGGTCTTTTTTTTGCTTGTTTTTTGGCTATCTTTTACGGCAAATGCATTAGCGCTTTCTACTGTCGTGACGACGTGTTTTAGTCGCCACAGGCGTTTCCAAAACAGGCATCTCCATATTGGCCATGCCATAAATATCGCTAATTTCCTGGGTATTTAGCTCAGTCCACTGACCAACCTTGACCTTGGACGGAATAAACACCGAACCGTAACGCACCCGTTTGAGGCGATTCACCTGCAAGCCCTGAGACTCCCAAAGCCTGCGTACCTCACGGTTACGACCTTCCATAATCACCACGTAATACCAGTGATTGATGCCCTCACCACCGCCATCGACAACGTCGGTGAACTTTGCCACACCATCGTCCAGCTGCACACCATCGACCAAGCTCTGAAGATTTTCTTCTGTGGCATTCCCCATCACCCGACAGAGATACTCACGCTCAATCACGGTAGAAGGATGCATAAGCTTATTTGCCAACTCACCGTCGGTCGTAAACAACAGCAAGCCTGTAGTATTAAAATCTAAACGGCCCACACAGACCCAGCGCTCACCTTGCAGCGCGGGTAGACGATCAAACACTGAGCGGCGACCTTCCGGGTCTTTGCGGCTACAAATCTCGCCTTCTGGCTTGTTGTATAACAACACTCTGGGCATAGCCGATTTAGCAGCTGCAGCTTTCACCGGTTTGCCATCTACCTTAATCTTGGCTTCGCTGGTCACTCTATCGCCTAAGGTGGCGGTTTTACCGTTGACGCTAACCCGGCCATCGGAGATAACACGCTCCATTTCTCTTCGTGATCCTAGCCCGGCCCGCGCAAGAACTTTTTGAAGTTTTTCATCCGCGAGACTCATGAACGCTCCTGATCGACGGGGAAAGAAGTAATTTCTGTATCTGTATCTGTATCTGTATCTGTATCTGTATCTGTATCTAGTTCGGCTTCGGCTTCGGCTTCGGCTTCGGCTTCGGCTTCGGCTTCGGCTTCGGCTTCGGCTTCGGCTTGATAATTGTCATCATCTACATCGGCACTGTCTTCAACAATAGACACGCCTTCTGTCTTCAGCTGATCTCCACCGCCGCCCAGTTCAAGCTCGCCATTAAGGGAGTCTAAATCTGCCAACTCGGCCAAGCTGGGTAACTCGTCCAGATTGCGAAGATCAAAATAATCGAGAAACTGTCGGGTGGTCGCGTACATTGCCGGTCTGCCGGGTACATCTTTATGGCCGACGACTCTTACCCACTCCCGCTCCAACATCGTTTTAATGATATGGGAGCTGACAGCCACGCCGCGAATATCTTCAATATCACCGCGAGTAATGGGCTGGCGATAGGCAATCAAGGCCAAGGTTTCTAGCATCGCTCGTGAATAGCGCTGCGGACGCTCGTCCCAAAGCCTGCCCACCCAAGGCGCCAAGTCTTTGGCCACCTGAAAACGGTAACCACTGGCCACCAAACTCAAATTATAACCACGGCCTTCACAGGCTTGCTCTATCTCAGTCAGTGCGTCACGAATTTCCGTGGCAGCGGGACGCGTCTCTTCGTCAAATAGAGCTGCCAACTGGGCAATGGTCAGCGGTTTACCCGCAGCCATTAAGGCCCCTTCTATCACGCGTTTTAGTAAATCTGCTTCCATGTTTATGTTGCCTTGGCCTTTACATGAATCGGGGCAAAAGGTTCGGACTGAACGATCTCAATAAGAGATTCTTTAATCAGCTCCATGACAGCGAGAAAGGTCACCACCACACCCAAACGTCCCTCTTCAGCTCGAAATAACATAACAAATGGGGTAAAGCTGTCGCTGCGCAATCGCGCTAACACTTCCGACATTCGCTCCCGGGTAGACAATTTTTCTCGTTCGACCTGATGGTGAATGTAAAGATCGGCACGATTAAGCACCTCACTCAGGGCATACAACAATTCTTTTAAATCGACATCTGGCTCAGTACGTGCCTTTTCCATTTCTGGCGGCGCCACTTCGGCAAGATGAATTTCCCGGCCCACCCGGGGTAATTGGTCTATATTCTCGGCTGCCTGTTTAAAGCGCTCGTACTCTTGCAGGCGTCGAATCAGTAGCGCCCGCGGATCTTCTTCTTCGTCCAAGTCATCTGAGGACCGGGGCAGCAGCATACGAGATTTAATTTCCGCCAACATGGCGGCCATCAACAAGTATTCTGATGCCAATTCAAACTGCATCGCGCTCATCATATTCACGTATTGCATGTACTGCTCAGTAATCGCAGACACGTCAATTTCAAGAATATCGAGGTTCTGCCGCTTGATTAAATACAGCAGCAGGTCCAACGGCCCTTCAAAAGCCTCCAAAAAGACTTCCAAAGCCTCGGGGGGAATATACAAATCTTTGGGGATTTCAGTAACTGGCTTGCCCTGCACCACCGCAAAAGGCATTTCGCTCTGGCTAGGCTGCTGACGAAGCGCTTGCAGCCGGACAATTTCGATACCCGCCTCAGGCACAGCCACAGGCTGCAGCGGTGCCGCCACCGATAGCATCGGTTCCTCTGCTAGCTGGTCTTGTTGACTGTGTTCTTCGTCTTGCACGTTTATCTTGATTCCCGCTGGGTGTCACAAAGCGGCAATTATACGGCTATCCGTGCCAGTGGTTACAGTCATTCTGCAAATTCACTGAAGTCACCCAAACCCTGACGGGTAACAACGGGGACCTCATCCACCAAATCCACTACCGTTGTAGCTTCTAAGCCGCAATAACCGCCATCAATCACCAGGTCCAACTGGTGACCTATGGTATCGCGGATATCGTAGGGATCAGTCATTGGCAACTCGTCACCGGGCAAAATCAGCGTCACACTCATTAATGGCTCACCCAGCTCTGCCAGTAAATCCAGGCAAATTTGATTATTGGGCACCCGCAAACCCACGCTTTTACGCTTGGGGTGATGCAATCGTTTAGGCACTTCTGGGGTGGCTTTAAGAATAAAGGTAAACGGTCCAGGCAGACAGGTTTTCAGAATTCGAAAAGCCGAATTATCCACCCGAGCATAGCTCCCCAACTCAGAAAGATCGCTGCACATCAGCGTAAAGTTGTGCTTGTCGTCCAGTTTACGAATACTGCGAATACGCTCCAGTGCCCGCTTGTCGCCCAAATGACAACCAAGGGCATAGGCTGAATCCGTCGGATACGCCACCACACCACCATTTCGAATAATATCAGCAGCTTGCTTAATTAAGCGCGGCTGAGGGTTTTCTGGGTGAATTTGGAAGAATTGACTCAAAATCGTTCCTCAATAAACAGATTACGTAGCAACATGTCAATTTGACCAGCGCTGCCATACAGGCTGACAGTCACCTAAATTGCTCATATTACAGCCCACATCTAACCATGTGGTGGGGTTGTGAAAATCGCTGCCCATAGAGGCTTCAAAACCATATTCTTTGCACAGCTGGCGCAAATACCGCAACTCCACCAAAGGTGGCTTGCCATTGCTGATTTCCAGGCCTTGACCACCAGCCGCTTTAAATGCGTCCAGCATGCGTCGCAGCTTGGCATTCGTCATTTTGTATTGGGTGGGGTGAGCCACCACCGCAACACCACCCGCCTCAGTAATCCAGGCAACGACCTCGCTCATTTCCGGCCAGACCGCTTTGACATCACCCACCTTCCCGGAGCCAAGGTATTTATCGAAAGCCGCATTCATCGAGCTCACATACCCTGCCTCGACCATGTATTTAGCAAAGTCAGGACGTCCAATAGCCCGCCCTTTAGCCAAGCGGCTAGCGCCCTCAAACACGCCTTTAATCCCCAACTTTTCCAGCTTTTGCGCAATCACTTCGGCCCGCTGTCCGCGACGAAGACGCTGGGTTTCTAATTCTTTAATCAAATTTGCCTGGGAGAGGTCAATGCCTAAACCCAGCACATGGATATTTACCCCAGACCAGGTACAAGACAGCTCGATCCCCGGCACAATGGCAATGCCGTCCGTGGCCTCAACGGGTAAATCCGCGTAGGCACCCACCGTGTCGTGATCCGTGATGGAGAGTAATTCAACGCCCCGAGCCTTCGCCCGCGCAATTAAATCTACCGGCGACAAGCCACCATCGGAGGCGGTGGTATGGGTATGTAAATCAACGACCATCGCCAAGCCCTCCTGAGGCTAGTGATAAAAATTCAAAATGGGTATAGTGGGCCACATTCAAGCAACGCCCCACTGCATCTCGATAAACTATTAAGGGACAAACATGCCGGAACAGGCACCCAAGGAACAACGCCACAGCGTTGTCACCAATCTGTTGTTCAATATTGTCATTCCAACACTAATACTGACAAAGCTCAGCAGTGCACAATATTTAGGCCCCCACTATAGTATCGTGATTGCACTGGCATTCCCAATTGCCTTCGGTATTTATGACTTTGCCAAAATGGGCAAAGCCAACCTATTTTCTATTCTTGGCTTTGTTAGTATTTTGCTTACAGGCGGCATCAGCCTGCTAGAGCTAGACGCTAAATACATCGCCATTAAAGAAGCCGCTATACCCGGGTTAATTGGTATTGCGGTATTGGTCTCTCAATACACCCGCTTCCCGTTAATACGCAAATTGATGCTTAACGAAGAGTTTATCGATTTAGAACGGGTAAATACGGCCCTGGCCCTGCGCCAGACCCAATCAGAATTTGACCAAGCTCTTGTCAAATCGACCTACCTTGTTGCGATGTCGTTCTTTCTGTCTTCAGCACTCAATTACGGGCTGGCAAAATATATACTGATTAGCCCGCCCGGCACCGAGGCCTATAGCGCCGAGCTTGGCAAAATGACGGGGCTGAGTTTTCCTGTCATCGCCCTGCCCTGCACCCTGTTTATGATGGGCGCGCTGCTTTACCTCGTTAATCGAATCAAAAAACTGACCGGGCTAGAAATGGACGAAGTTTTCCGCGTCAAATAGCACTTACTCAGGAGCGATTATGCTTTACGCCATTATTAGCGAAGACGTCAAAAACAGCTTGGAAAAACGCTTGGCCGCGCGAGATGCTCATATCGCGAGATTAAAAGACCTGGCAGCTGATGGCCGCTTGGTCTTGGCTGGCCCCCACCCTGCAATTGACAGCGAAGATCCGGGTGAAGCAGGCTTTACCGGCAGCTTAGTGGTCGCCGAGTTTGCCAGCCTGGAAGACGCCCAAAAATGGGCCGACGCCGACCCCTATATTG
Source organism: Spongiibacter sp. IMCC21906 (assembly GCF_001010805.1). Taxonomy (NCBI): domain Bacteria; kingdom Pseudomonadati; phylum Pseudomonadota; class Gammaproteobacteria; order Cellvibrionales; family Spongiibacteraceae; genus Spongiibacter; species Spongiibacter sp. IMCC21906. The sequence goes on from NZ_CP011477.1 coordinate 2,404,215, forward strand.
CCGCCGGGGTTTACCAACAAGTGAAAGTAAAACCCTATAAACGGGTTCTGCCCTGATTACCGCAAAATTGAACTGTTATCACAACTGCTTTATTCTTTATGTTTTAACAACTTAGCCATACAAATTAACGTGGATATTCCAGTGAAAAAACAACTGCTCGCCTGCCTGCTGCTAATGATATCAGCCACTTACGCCATTGCTGAGACTCGTTATATTAGCGACAAAGTGTACGTTCCCCTACGCTCCGGCGACAGCTCAAAACACCGCATAGTCCACCGAGGGCTGCCCAGTGGCGAAAGCGTAGAGTTATTGGGGTCCAATAGTGACAGCGGCTACTCCCATGTTCGCACCGGTGGCGGCATAGAAGGCTGGCTCCCCTCCCACTACCTTGTCCGCACACCTGTTGCACGCACCTTGCTAGAACGCGCCAACGCCAAAGTAGAAGAACTGAATGCCGCGAATCAGGCGCTAAAAGCCAAGCTGCAAAACACCGGCGAACAAAGCTCTGAGGTTAAATCCGAACTGGAAACTGTCGCCAATGAAAACAGCGCTTTATCAGAAGAGCTTGAAGAATTAAAACGCGTTTCTGCCAATGCCATCAAACTGGATGAAGACAACCGCCAACTTTTAAAATCCAATCAGGCATTAAGCAGTGAGGTAGACGTTTTAAAAACAGATAACGCCAGACTACGAGAAAATGAAGAAAACGAGTTTTTTCTCAATGGTGCCTTCGCTGTACTGATTGGCGTTATGATCACCCTTATTATTCCGCGAATGATGCCTAAAAAGCGTTCAGAATGGGTATAACTATGAAAATGATCCCCCGTCTAATTTCAGCGTTTCTTATCTGTTTTTCGATCTCGGCGTGGGCGCAAGCCGCAGAGAACAGTGTTGTGGTGCTACATACCAGCGAAGGCGACATCACTATTAAGCTCTATGACAAAAAATCTCCCATTACCGTCGCTAACTTTTTAAAATACGCCAACAGCGGTTTTTATGAAGGCACTATTTTTCATCGCGTCATCAAACGCTTTGCCATTCAAGGTGGCGGCTTTGACAAAGACCTTCAAGAAAAACCCAACGGCGAATCCATTGTTAACGAAGCCAAAGAGTCGGGCATTCGCAACAACCGCTGGACCGTGGCCATGGCCCGCACCGACGATCCCAATAGCGCCCGCAGCCAATTCTTTATCAACATGCGCATGAACCTGGATTTAGATGCCCGGGCTGGCAAGGATGGTTACGCGGTATTTGGTGAAGTAACAGACGGGCAGCATATCGCCAGAAAAATTGCCAATACCAAGACCCACTCTTATGGCGGTTTCGACGACTTGCCCATTGAGCCTATTTTTATTAATTCAGTTACCGTTACCCCCGCTAAATAGCTTAAGGAATTTCATCGGTGACTGCGCTCAGCATTAATCTCAATAAAATCGCATTAATCCGCAACTCCAGGGATACGGAATACCCCAGCGTGCCGCTGCACGCCGCAAAATGTATTGCTGCTGGCGTCCACGGCATCACCGTACATCCCAGGCCAGACCAGCGTCATATTCGTGCCGACGACTGTTATGAGTTAGCGGCCATGCTAGGTGATACAGAATTCAATATTGAGGGCAATCCTTTTGCTGCGCCGATGAAAAGTAATCGTCAAAGCGTGAGTGATTATCCAGGCTTTATGGAGATTATTCGTCAAACTCGGCCCGCCCAATGCACGCTGGTGCCCGACAGCAATCAACAACTGACCTCAGATCACGGCTTTGATTTACGTAAGGACGGCGATCGATTACTGCCCATCATTGAAGAACTGAGAGCCATGCGGGTTCGGGTCAGCTTGTTTATGGACCCCGATCCAGAGCAAATTTGTTTAGCCAAAGACATCGGTGCCGACCGAATTGAGCTTTACACTGGCCCCTATGCCGAAGCTTTCGGAAAGGGAGACCAGGACCACGTACTGGAACAATTTAAAACAGCCAGCGACTGTGCTGCCGAGATCAATTTGGGATTAAACGCGGGTCACGACCTTAACCTGCATAACCTTCACTTGTTTAAACGCACTATGACATCATTGTTAGAAGTGTCTATTGGCCATGCCTTTACCGTTGATGCAATCGAATTAGGCTTGAACAAGGCCATAAACGCTTACCTGGACTGCCTCAAATAAGCATTCACCCCTTTTTCACCCTTTTCTCTCTGCCCCCCGTTTTCCCGAATACTTCTTTTTCAACCCCCTTTTCTCAAGCTCAAAAAAAAACGCTGTAGAGAGTTATCTCCACAGCGTTTTTGACACAATATTTCTAAAAATGGCTTGAATGTCTATTGGTTAAATAAACCAGCCCTAACAACAAACCTTAAAAGACTTTCTTCAACGTAATATAGAAATCTGCTTCAAGACGATCCAGGTCATCACTATCATTAAAGCCGTCGTCAGCAATCTTGCGGGCGGCGACAGCATCCAAGGTAAAGTCGTAGTCGAACTCTGCTCGCATCCGCACACCAGCATCAGCAATGCTGCGCTCATCGCCCAGGTCACCCGATACATTCTCGTACCAAGCAGCACCGTATTCAGCAAAGGCTGAGGTTGTGATTTTTGCAAAGTTCAACGGAAAACTGTACTCATAATTGACTAAGCCGTGATAACCACTGTCACCCACAAGTACACCAGGTAAATAAGCGCTAATAGAGCTCATACCACCCAATACCCATTGCTGTTGCTGTGGCACTTGTTCGTCAGCAAATTGCGCCGAAAAGTTGGCATTGATAGAACTAGACGCTGTTAATGGCAGCTTCATTGCCAGCTTCGGTTTAAGCAAAATAAATTCTGCCGTGCGAGCTGCAGGCGCCACTTCCGGCACCGGGGTTGTCGTACTGTTGGCGACAAACTCATCGTAGGTCCCTAACGTACCACTATCGCCAGTTACACCGGCTTTAACAGAAAACTGACCAGACCAGCGCAAAAGACTCTCATTGAGCGCCTTAGCGCCAAAGTATTTTACGCCCACTTCAACTACGCCGTATTTTTCATCTTGAATCGGATCAAGCGTATCCACTTCAATTTGCGAGTCGATATATTCAATGCTCTGAAAGAGATTAAATCGGTAATCTAAGTCCCCCGCGAGAACTTGCTCACCTGATAAAACAATGGCGTTAATATCTGCCTCAAGATCAACCTGTTGAATAGCTGCGCCACCGCCGCCTCCACCAAGAAGACTGGACAACAAACCACCCAGCACCTCGTCAAGTTCTCCCAGCACAGGAACATTAGTTAGCCCGCCACCACTGCCCCCAGTAGCAAGCGCAAACGATCCTAGATCCTGAGAATACTCCACATGGCTGGCAGAAATGCCGTACAAGCCCGAGGCAAACGGACGATCCATGCTAAGTTGAACCCGGTGGTAATCTTCACCGCCTCTAGACTCACCCAAATCGGTAAACGCTGTTTGGTAAGCAACCGCAGCATTAGTGCCATTTTTAAAGTTGTGACTGAGTGCGGCATCGCCAAAATAGCGCCCCACAAAACGGCTGCCCTCATTGCCCAGCTTTAAAATCACATCAGTGGCATCGTGGTCTTCAACTGGCTCAGGATCAAATATCAACGCCACATTCGCAGGGTTTTCTGGATCAACGTCAAAACGCGCAGAGTAATTAACACCCGCGCGCTCACTTCGTACATTCGCCATTACCCGCGCGCGTTCATAATCTGCGCGGGTAAGATCGTCATCACCCTCCAGGCCGGTAAAATATTCGGCAATACCTTCCCCTTGCACATTGGTAACGCTGCCTTGAATCGCATGAACATGCACTACATTCACATCGGGGGCATATTGCATCGATACCAACAAATGACCTTTACGAATAGTCATCGCATTCATCAGAATAATGGCTTGGGAGGGTGTTTTGGCAGCAGCAAAAATCTTCGCCAACTCCTCATCATTTAAATGATGATCACCGCTTACACGAACTTCGTAGCCGTTCACAATCCCAACATAAGGCGAAGAACCAGCAACATACTGTTCAATTCTATTTAACTGCGTTAGCTGAGGCGGTATCGCTGGAGGTAAATCAATAGCCATAAAATAGTCCTTTAATAAATAGATTCCACAGAGACGGGGATCGGGGCCAGCTCTTACTGACCCTCACTCTCATAACAATGGGACACAAGCCTTTAAGCTATCGGCCAGCCTCGTTAACTTCCTTAACATCCATAAAATCATCAGCTTTCAAAATATTAAGCTCAACCCGACGGTTTTCGGCACGCCCTTCCGGGTTGTCACTACCATCGCTATTCTCATTAGGCGCTACAGGCACATTTTCACCAAAGCCACGAAACACCAGTCGCTCACTTTTAATACCCGCAGCAATCAGGTAATCGTAGACCGTGCCCGCCCTGCGGTACGAGAGTTTGTCATTGTATTCAAAGCTGCCTTTAGCATCGGTGTGTCCATCCACAGCAACCAAGGCCGAAGGCTGGGCATTCAATACTTTTACCGCATGCTCAAGAATGGGAATAGATTCTGGCGTCAGATCCGCTTTATCAAATTCAAAATTAACACCGCGCAATACCAGTGGCGCATCCTCAGTGAGATGACAGCCCGTTAAAAATACTGGCGCACCTGCCGGGGTATCTTTGCATTCGTCGTCTTCGTCGCAGATACCATCGCCATCGCCGTCTTTACACGTTTCCATCGTCGCCAAAGGCTCGTGATCATCACAGCCAACACCACCGGTAGTCGCGCAAGAATTCGCCGCATCATCACCGCCATTACCATTAGCTTCGTTTAATGCCGCAACCGTAATCACGCCACCGGCACCGGAGTTGCTACCATTCAGTGCGCCCACTGAAGCAAAATCACTATTACCTGAATCGGCACCATTTATGGCGGCCACCGAAAGAGTGCCAGAGTTACCCGAATTATCACCGTTAATTGCCGCAACCGTGGCAAAATCAGAATTGCCTGAGCTGCTGCCATTCAAGCCAGCAAGAGAAATTGTTTCAGAGTTGCCAGAATTGTTGCCATTAAGCACAGCTGCAGCAACAGAACCATTACCACTGTTGTCACCGTTAAGTACCCCAGCAGCAATCGAATCGCCGTTACCACTGTTAGCGCCATTCAATACACCGACACCAACGAGATCACCATTGCCGCTGTTGTCACCGTTTAAAACAGCCACGCCACCAATTGTGCCGCCATTGCCACTGTTATTACCGTTAAGAACGCCAACCCCTAGATCGCCACCATTACCTGCGTTGTCGCCGCCTAATACACTGGCACCAATGTTGTCGCCATTGCCACTATTGCTGCCGCTTAAAATCGCCAATCCAATCGCACTACCATTACCAGAGTTATCACCCGACAAAACAGACACGCCAATTAAACCGCCGTTACCTGAAGAACCCGGCGTCAGCAGTGATAAACCCAACAGGCCGTCGGAAGAAGCATTACCCGAGTTAGCCGCTCCCAAAATAGCCAAACCCAGCGGCTGGTCATTTAAACCGGGTAAGCCGACCCCGCCATTAGGCAAAGCAAAGCCCTCCAAACCCAAAAGGTCGGTACTGAGTAAGGAAGAAACATCACCCAAGGTGCCCACCAAAGCGGAAGTAATCATTCCATCTTGAGCAAGCAAGCCCCGAAGTTGGCCGGCAAAACCGGCTTCATAGGTAAGCCCTAAAGCCCCTAGCAAATCACCCAGGCCTAGAAAATCTAAAGGAAGAGCGGTGTCCGATCCGGTTTTATTACCGAAGCCTAAAAGCTCTCCAGAAAGCAGCGTTAGGCCTAAATCATTTTCTGGATTAAGTGCATCGGCACCCAAAAAGTCGTTATCACCCGTCCCATTAGGATCAAGCACAGAGGCACCAATAGTCCCCACTATCGGAGCATCCCGAAGTAAAGACTGAATACCCAGCGCCTCTAATAAATCTGAGATAGGGTCCGCCGTGGCGCTTTGCGCCAAAACCAAGGACAAGAAAAGACTGGAAACCAGCCGAGAAAACAACGCCATGGGAACTCTCCATCGTTTGGTGGAACTCACCTGAACATCACTGTTCAATGTACTACTTAACAGTTGTGGTAAAGGGTGAAATTAAAGCATGGAAACCGAAACGCCTTAAGCAATTTATCCACCACAGAACCATTATGCGTAATAGAGTAGCTTTTATAGGCATGTTACCAAAGCACACAACATGAATTTAGTGAAGAGCATCTCAGTTCTATCGTGCAATAGTGTGATTTTGACGATTTTAACGGGAGGAACAAAACTTGTTTGGCACAGTAGCGCGCACGAAAAAAATCTGCAGCACAGCAAATAGCCAACCTGTGCAAAAGCGAAACTTACGGTATCAAATTTTTTACGAAAGGAAAGCGGGAGAAATGGGGTGGCCGACGGGGCTTGAACCCGCGACAACAGGAATCACAATCCTGGACTCTACCGACTGAGCTACGGCCACCACTGAGGGGTCTAACTATTCCTATAAATGGCGCGCCCGACAGGATTCGAACCTGTGACCGACGGCTTAGAAGGCCGTTGCTCTATCCAGCTGAGCTACGGGCGCAAAAAAACCGCTTTTGACCTACGAAAATGGTCGGGGTAGAGAGATTCGAACTCCCGACATCCTGCTCCCAAAGCAGGCGCGCTACCAGACTGCGCTATACCCCGTTTTTCGTATATCAGTTGCCCCGTTACAGGAGCTGCGCATGATACTCAGGGAGTCCTGGATCGTCAACGATTTTGACAAAAATTATTACAGGAGTTTGTGGCCTGAGTTTTTTCACCATGCGACAATAACGCCTTCATTTCAATCATCTTTTATAGGGCAGACAGGAATGGCAGCACAGCGACTGGACGGTAAAGCACTAGCGGCAAGCTGGGAAGAACAATTAGCAAAACGCGTCGCCGTAATGAAAGAACGCTCCGGTGGAAAAACGCCCATCCTGGCTACCATTTTAGTCGGCGCGGACCCCGCCTCTGCCACCTATGTAAAAATGAAAGGCAATGCCTGTAAGCGTATCGGCATGGACTCCTTGGCCGTGGAAATGCCCGACACCACAAGCACAGAAGAACTGCTTAATAAAATTGATGAGTTAAACAACAACCCCGACGTTCATGGAATTTTATTACAGCACCCAGTGCCCAGCCAGATTGATGAGCGCGCCTGCTTCGACGCCATTGCCTTAAGCAAAGATGTCGATGGCGTGACTTGCCTCGGTTTTGGCCGCATGGCCATGGGTGAAGATGCCTACGGCTGCGCCACTCCGAAAGGCATTATGCGCATTCTTGAGCACTACAATATTCCACTCGAAGGTAAGCATGCGGTAGTGGTGGGCAGAAGCCCCATTCTAGGTAAACCCATGGCAATGATGATGCTAGAAGCCAACGCTACCGTTACTATCTGTCATTCTCGCACCCAAAACCTGATCGAGCTGATTCAGCAAGCAGACATCGTGGTGGGCGCTGTCGGCAAGCCAGAGTTTATTAAAGCTGAGTGGATAAAAGATGGCGCCGTCGTTGTCGACGCGGGTTACCACCCCGGCGGCGTTGGCGATATAGAGCTAGCACCACTTGTAAACCGAGTGGCGGCCTACACCCCGGTTCCTGGCGGCGTAGGCCCCATGACCATTAACACCCTCATCTTTCAAAGCGTTGCTTCTGGCGAAAAAGCCCTTGGATAAAAAAGCATTAGGCTAAAACCCAATTAAAGGAAGCAAACAACGATGGGGCGCGTTAAAAAGCCAAAAGTCATAGGCCCAGGGCAAAAAATCGCCCGAGGTATCTTAGTTATTATTATGGATATGCTGTTCGGAGTGTGTAAAACCCTGCGCAGCAGCAACGACCCAAAGATGGAAACCCCTTGCATCATTGCACTGTTTCACGATGAGCTGATCCCTCTTTGTAGCCACTACCGCCATCGCGACTTTACCACCATCGCCTCCCAAAACCATTTTGGCTACGGCATTGCCCGATCACTGGAAAAAATCGGCTTTGAAGTTGCCCTGGGTTCACCCAGCCGTGGCGGCCAAGATGCCTTTTTTCAATTGCTGCGCGCCGCACGTAAAGGTCGAACCGTTGCTTTCACTGTTGACGGGTCCAGAGGCCCTCGCCACGAAATGAAAGCTGGTGCCTTAACCCTGGCCCGCAAAGCCAAGGTCCCCCTATATTTAATGCGCGGCGAATATAAAGGCTGGCGAATTGAAAACACTTGGGACAAAAGCAAACTCCCCCGCCCCTTTAGCGACCTGAAAATTCACGTCGAACGCTTTCACTGGGAAGACTACCCAGAAGATACCGAATTTGAAGTGATTAATCAGGATGCCCAACGACGCTTATTGGCCCTACTTCCAGACGACTACAGGCCTGCGCACAATGCTAATTAACAGTTGGCGCAATATCGCGCTCCTCGTTTACGCAATGCTGATCACTCTGCTCTCCTTATTACCGGGCGGCAGTGATCTGCAATTTAACGTTTGGGATAAGCTCCAACATTGTGGTGCGTATTTTCTGTTAATGCTATTGAGTGGTGGCAATAACTATTCTCAACTGCTGACTCGCGGCATCATAGTTATTGGTTTTAGCGCCCTGCTAGAATTCATACAGGGCTTCTCACCCGGTAGAGTCCCCTCTATTGCCGACATGCTTGCCAACAGCTCAGGCGTGCTTTTCGCAATTGGCTTTCTGTCAGCACTACGCTTTTGGAAGAAAGCCTAATCCTTCTCTTACCACAACCATCTGTGCAGACAAGCCAAGCTCGTCAGACAAACTGAGCGAACGATAGAGAACAAGCTTATCTACGTCGCGTAAGCTAGTCTGCAGATTCTCGACGCCAAGTGGTGCCCTGACGACTGTCTTCCAGCACCACGCCCTGGTCTAGCAAAGATTGGCGAATTTCATCCGCCCGGGCAAAATCTTTGTCTTTTTTCGCTTGGGCGCGCTCGGCGATCAAACCTTCTACAGCGTCCCCGCTAATGGCGTCGTCGCTGCCTGCCTGCAAAAACTGCGTTGCAGGCATTTGCAAAACCCCCAAAACGCCACCCAAGGATTTAAGTATCACCGCATGCTCATTCAATGCAGCCTGATCGCCAGTGCCGCGTAGCGTATTCATCTTCCGCACCAGCTCATACATAACAGCCAACGCCTCAGGCACATTAAAATCATCTGCCATCGCCTTATCGAATCGCGACACAAACTCATTGTCAGCATCGAGGCTGGGATAGTCACTAGCGGCAACGTCCAAGCCTTTTAGAGCGTGGTAGAAACGCTCAAGGTTTTGCTGGGCAATCCGCAAATTATCTTCAGAATAATTAATCGCACTGCGATAGTGGCTGCCCACCAAAAAATAACGCACGACTTCGGGGTGATATTTGTCGAGAATTTCTCGGATAGTGAAGAAATTGCCCAGCGATTTGGACATTTTTTCATTATCCACCCGCACCGCACCCGCATGCATCCAGGTGTTGGCGTAAGACTTACCAGTGGCGGCTTCAGACTGCGCTATTTCGTTCTCGTGATGAGGAAACACCAAATCCGGCCCGCCGCCGTGAATATCAAAGCTCTCACCCAAACAGCAGGTAGACATCGCCGAGCACTCAATATGCCAGCCCGGGCGCCCCTTTCCCCAGGGTGAATCCCAATGTACTTCCTCAGCCGCAGCAGCCTTCCATAAGGCAAAATCTCGGGGATCTTCCTTTGCCTCATCGACAGCAATTCGCGCACCGGCTAATAATTCGTCTGTTTTTTTACCCGACAAGGCACCGTATTTTTCAAAACGACTTACCCGATAATAGACATCACCATTACTGGCCTGATAAGCAAAACCGCTATCCATCAATCGCTGAATCATTGCCAGGATATCGCCAATATGCGCAGTGGCACGGGGTTCGCTATTGGGGGCTTGAATGCCGAGCCGATCGGCATCTTCATTCATTGCCTCAATAAAACGAGCCGTTAAATCTTCGAAAGCCTCGCCGTTTTCTTCAGCCCGACGCAAAATTTTATCGTCGATATCGGTGATATTACGAACGTAGCTAACCTCGTAGCCCTTGGCACGAAGAAAGCGGGTAATCACATCAAAAGCCAACAACACCCGGGCATGCCCCAAGTGACAGTAGTCATAAACCGTCATGCCGCAGACATACATGCCAATTTTGCCTTCAACAATCGGGGTTAATGGCTGCTTGCTGCGACTAAGGGTGTTGTAAATTTGTATGCTCATATCACTCTTTAATTATGCTGGTATCAGCTAGGGCTATAGATATGCTGATTGGCCTTGGCCCCCATCATCGTGGGCCGGTAATAACACTAAAAAGCTAGGCGTTTTCAGCCTTTCCCCAAGTGTCACGCAGTGCAATGGTACGATTAAACACCGGTTTATCCCCACGGTGATCCAATCGATCTGCAACAAAATAACCGGTGCGTTCAAACTGAAAACCCTGCTCGGGATTCGCTTCAGCCAAACTCGGTTCTATCCAGCAGTTTTCCAGCACCCGCAAAGAATCCGGGTTGACGTGATCCAGAAACGCTTCACCGCCCCGATCCGGCGCCTCGTGATTAAACAGCCGATCGTATAAACGCACTTCAGCTTGCTTGCCATGACTGGCAGAAACCCAATGGATCACGCCCTTGGGTTTGACACCATCGCTGGGGTCTTCACCTAATGTGTCAGGGTCATAGCTGCAATGCACCTCAACAATATTGCCCGCCTCGTCTTTAATGGCTTCTTCGGCGAATAAGACATAGGCGTTGCGCAGACGCACTTTTTTACCCAGCACCAAGCGCTTGTACTTTTTATTAGCCTCTTCTCTAAAGTCCTCTCGCTCAATGTAGATTTCTTTTGAGAAAGGTAGCTGACGCATGCCAAGATCATCCCGGTTGGGGTGGCCCGGCGCCGACAAAGTTTCGACCTTATCGTCTGGATAATTAGTGATAACCAGCTTCAAGGGCTCCAGTACACACATTGCCCGTGGCGCGTTTTTATCCAGATCATCCCGAATAGCGTGCTCCAACATGGCCACATCCACCACCCCCTCACTACGGGCGACACCGACCATTTCACAGAAATGCCGCAGCGAGCCCGGGGTAAAACCACGGCGACGCATACCGGCAATAGTCGGCATACGAGGGTCGTCCCAGCCAGCCACAACATGTTCATCCACCAGGTTTTTCAGCTTGCGCTTACTGGTGACGGTGTAATTCAGATTTAGGCGGGCAAACTCATACTGTTTTGGTTGAGCAGGCACCGGCAAATTAGCAATAAACCATTCGTATAGCGGCCGATGGTCTTCAAACTCCAAGGTACAAATAGAATGGGTAATGCCCTCAATGGCATCCGACTGACCGTGGGTAAAATCATAGGTGGGATAAATACACCACTTATCGCCTGTTTGGTGATGGTGCTGTTTGCGAATGCGATAAATAATGGGGTCTCGCAGATTGATATTGCCAGCCGTCATATCGATTTTTGCCCGCAGAACCTTGCTGCCATCGTCAAACTGGCCATCACGCATCGCTCTAAACAACGCAAGATTTTCCTCGGCGCTGCGCTCGCGATAGGGGCTATTGCGACCGGGCTCCGTCAATGTACCGCGATACTCTCGCATTTCCTCGGCGTTCAGTTCGCAGACATAAGCCTTGCCAGATTGGATCAAATGCTCGGCGTACTCATACAAGGTATCAAAGTAGTCGGAAGCAAAACGAACCGGTCCGTTCCACTCAAAACCCAACCACTGAATGTCCTCCTTTATCGCATCAATATAGCGTTGTTCTTCTTTAGCCGGATTGGTGTCATCAAAACGCAAATGACATTGCCCGCCAAACTGTTTGGCTAAACCAAAATTAAGGCAAATTGATTTGGCATGACCAATATGTAAGTACCCGTTGGGTTCGGGAGGAAAACGGGTGACCAGCGCCTGCTCTGCCAAACGTCCTTGATTAATGTCCTCCCGGACCAGATGACGTAAAAAATTATTACCCGTTGCTGCTTCTTCGCTCATTAAAAACGTCCAGAACACCCTGCTAGCAGGGAAAAATCGGAGAGACGGCTATCCACTTCAACCTCAAACAACAAGGCTTTTTACTGCCGCCAAAAAACGGAAAATCACATGGATTTCGCCGCGAGATCAAAAACCGCGTATTATACCGGCTTTAAATTCCAGTTATAAGCGAGATCGAAGTAAATGGTTATCTTTAAAACAAATTTTGGCGACATCAAAATCGAGTTGGACTTTGAGAAAGCCCCCAAAACGGCAGCAAACTTCAAGCAATACGTCCAAGAAGGTTTTTATGACGGTGTTATCTTCCACCGCGTAATCAACGGTTTTATGGTGCAAGGCGGTGGTTTTGAGCCCGGCATGAAAGAAAAAACAACCCGTGAGCCCATTGAGAACGAAGCGGACAACGGCCTGAAAAATGAAGAAGGCACCTTGGCAATGGCCCGCACCATGGACCCCCACTCAGCCAGTGCCCAGTTCTTCATTAACGTCAAAGACAACGACTTTTTGAACCACAGCAGCAAGTCTATGCAAGGCTGGGGCTACGCTGTTTTTGCTAAAGTAAGCGACGGCATGGACGTGGTTGAGAAAATAAAAGCTGTGCCCACCACCAGCAAAGCCGGTCATCAAGATGTACCCGCTGAAGACGTGGTTATCGAGAAGGCTATTTGGGAAGACTGATGCACCAACTGTTCATTTCTGACCTGCATCTTGAAGAAGAACGCCCGGATACCCTCCAGGCGTTTTTTCACTTTTTGCAAAATGATGCCCCCAGCGCTGACGAACTTTATATTCTCGGTGATTTTTTTGAATTCTGGATCGGTGACGACGATGATCGCCCCCTTGTAGATGAAATCAGCTCAGCCCTTGAACAGCTATCTCGTTCTGGCACCCACATATTTATCATGCGCGGCAACCGGGACTTTTTGCTCGGCGAAGATTTTTGCCGCCGCGCTGGGGCGACCCTGCTAGAAGATCCAACCGTGATTACGGTTGCCGGCGAGCCCTGCCTGCTTCTGCACGGCGACAGCCTTTGTACCCGAGACGAAAAATACATGGCTTTTCGGGCTCAATCCCGCACCCCCCAGTGGAAGGCAGCCGCCTTGGCCAAGCCACTGGAAGAGCGCCGCATTATTGCCAAGCAAATGCGCATTGCCAGTAACGAAGCAACCAGCAATAACGCCGAAGATATTATGGATGTCACGCCAGATGAGGTGATCGCTGTCTTAGCCCAGCACAATTGCCAGCGCATGATTCACGGTCATACCCACCGGCCACATCGACATTCAATATCCGTAAACGGTCAGCCCGCCGAACGCATCGTACTGGGTGACTGGGATCAACACCTCTGGTATTTAGCCGTCGACGGTCAAGATATCGAACTGCATCATCGCAAGATCACGTCATAATTCGGGCCGCTTAAACGGCGGCCTCACTACATCAGCAAGATATTTTTACCGCCTCTGCAATACCCACCTGCCACCCGATTTACTGACCCCGCCAATCATAAGATGCACTTTATTTGCACCATTAGCATGCATTACCCAAAATTCACCCCCCACCAAGCGACAAGGCCTCGCACAAAGATAGCGCATAAGACTAATCAAACCACTTTAAGATAACTCTATATCTCACTGTTTTATATGACTCCATGTCTTATGGCGCATCAATTGCTACCTCTTCGCTAGAGCGTTCTAACCCGGAAGTTAATCCGGCGAGCCACTCGTCGATAAAAGATTTTTTGGCCTCAACTGTTGGTATTGATCACACCCCAGTTGGGCCAAAACCTATAACGGAGTCAGACAAATGTCTTGGTATCATCGCTTGATCACCTCTGCCCTATGCGCGCTGTCAGTCAGTACTGCCAGCCTTGCCACTGCCGGCACCCCGGAAAAAGCCGAACTGAAATTCGGTTTTATAAAACTGACCGATATGGCCCCCCTGGCCATCGCTTACGAAAAATTCTTTTTTGAAGACGAAGGTCTCTACGTCACCCTGGAAGCTCAAGCAAACTGGAAGGTATTGCTGGACGGCGTCATTGACGGTCAACTCGACGGCGCTCACATGCTGGCAGGTCAGCCCCTGGGCGCCACCATCGGTTTTGGTACCCAGGCGCACATCATCACCGCGTTCAGCATGGACCTGAATGGCAATGGCATTACCGTGTCCAACGACGTTTGGGCTGAAATGAAAAAGAACATCCCCCACGATGACAGCGGCAAGCCCATTCACCCCATCAAGGCAGACTACTTAAAGCCGGTTGTGGAAAGTTACAAAGCCAAGGGCAAGCCGTTCAAAATGGGTATGGTTTTCCCAGTATCGACCCATAACTACGAACTGCGCTACTGGCTGGCTGCTGGCGGCATTCATCCCGGATACTATGCTCCAATGAAAGGGGATATCAGCGGCCAGATTGACGCCGATGCCCTGCTCTCCGTCACCCCACCCCCACAAATGCCCGCAACGATGGAAGCCGGAACCATTTACGGCTACTGCGTAGGCGAGCCCTGGAACCAGCAAGCTGTGTTCAAAGGCATCGGTGTTCCGGTCATTACCGACTATGAAATCTGGAAAAACAACCCAGAAAAAGTCTTTGGGGTAAGCAAAGAATGGGCTGAAAAATATCCCAACACCCATATTGCTGTCGTCAAAGCGCTGATCCGCGCCGCCAAATGGCTGGATGACAACAATAACGCCAACCGCCCCGAAGCGGTCAAAATTCTCAGTCAACCCAACTATGTCGGCGCCGACTACGATGTTATCGCCAACTCCATGACCGGCACCTTTGAATACGAAAAAGGCGACAAGCGCGACGTGCCTGACTTCAACGTATTCTTTCGATACAACGCCACTTTTCCCTACTACTCCGACGCGGTTTGGTACCTGACCCAGATGCGCCGCTGGGGTCAAATTGCCGAACATAAGCCCGACAGCTGGTATATGGATATCGCCAAAAAAGTTTACCGTCCTGACATCTATGCCGAAGCCGCCAAGCAGCTGATTGCCGAAGGCAAAATGGCCGCCAGCGACTTCCCGGATTTTGCCACTGAAACCGGTTTTAAACCGCCACAAACCGAGTTTATCGACGAGATAAGCTACGACGGCAGCAAACCGAATGAATACCTGAGCAAATTCAAAATTGGTCTCAAACCCAAAGACGCACTGAAGTAAGTACCACGAGGCCCGGCGTCCGGGGCCACCATGGAGACAGGCATGTTTAAACAAAACACAATGCACTACCTGAATCTGGCGGGTTTAAGCTGGATGATCCCCGTATTCAAGTTGGCCACGGGTGACAACCCTAAAGAACAAGGTCAAGAAATTCTGCGTCAAATCGGTTTGCCCATTATGGCAGTGCTGGTATTTCTGGCGGTATGGTCAACCCTGGCCGCCAAAGTGGACACCAGTTTGGGCACCTTCCCCGGTCCTGCTGCGGTGTACAGTGCCGCGCAGGGATTGCTGGAAGAACATCAAGCCGAACGCGTAAAAGCCGAAGCTTTTTACGAGCGGCAACACAAACGCAACGACGCGCTATTGGCCAAAAATCCCGACGCCGAGATAAAAATTCGAGACTACACCGGCAAAGCCACCTTTATCGATCAGATTTTTACCAGCTTAGTCACCGTGTTCACCGGCTTTATTGTCGCCTCGTTTATCGCCATTCCCATCGGCGTGGCCTGCGGCCTGAGCCCACTGCTGAACATGGCCATCGCCCCACTTATCCAGATTTTTAAGCCCGTTTCGCCCCTGGCCTGGCTACCCTTGGTCACTATGGTCGTCAGTGCAGTCTATGTCAGCAATGACCCGATGTTTTCCAAATCCTTTGTTAATTCAGCCATTACCGTCACCCTCTGTTGCATGTGGCCCACGCTGATCAACACCGCCGTGGGCGTTGCCAATATTGACAAAGATCTGATTAACGTCGGCCGGGTCATTCAGCTGGGTTGGGTCACTCGGGTGCAGAAAATCGCCATACCCGCATCACTGCCCATGATTTTTACTGGCCTGCGTATCTCCCTCGGCATTGGCTGGATGGTATTAATTGCCGCCGAGATGCTCGCCCAAAACCCGGGGCTGGGTAAATTCGTTTGGGATGAATTTCAAAATGGCAGCTCTGAGTCCCTCTCCCGAATCATGGTTGCCGTCGTCACCATTGGTTTCATTGGTTTTATTCTCGACTTCCTGATGCAAACCCTTCACAAGCTTATCGCCCGCGGCGAAGCCCAAAGCTAAGGAACAATCATGTCGAATTATCTTGATATCTCCCAGGTCAGCATTGATTTCCCCACCAAAAGCGGCCCCTTTCGGGCCCTGGATGGCATAGACCTGAAGATTAACAAAGGCGAATTTATCTCCTTAATCGGTCACTCTGGCTGCGGTAAATCCACCGTTCTAAATATTGTTGCGGGCCTTTACCAAGCAACAGAAGGTGCCGTTATATTGGAATCCAAAGAAGTTAACTCACCTGGCCCAGATCGTGCAGTGGTTTTTCAAAATCACTCGCTGTTCCCGTGGTTAACGGTATATGAAAACGTTGAACTTGCCGTCAAGCAGGTATTTAAAGGGCATAAAAGCAAGGCTGAAATGAGAGAATGGATAGAACATAATCTTGAATTAGTGCATATGACTCACGCCAGTCACAAGCTACCCGCCGAAATATCCGGTGGTATGAAGCAGCGAGTAGGCATAGCCAGAGCGCTGGCCATGGAACCGAAAGTCCTGCTGATGGATGAACCCTTTGGCGCACTGGACGCCTTAACACGCGCGCATTTGCAAGATTCATTGATGGAAATTCAAGCAGAGCTAAATAACACCGTTATTCTTATCACTCACGATGTCGATGAAGCCGTATTATTATCAGATCGCATTGTAATGATGAGCAACGGCCCTGCGGCAAAGGTAGGTGAAGTACTGAACATTGATCTACCCCGCCCCCGGGATAGACTCAGCTTGGCAGACAACAAAAATTACAATCACTACCGCGCCGAGGTGCTGACCTTCTTGCACCGAAAACAAGCAAAACCAGATGTGCCCGCAAAAAAACGAGACAACAAAACGCCCCCTCAAAAATTAAAACGCGTGGTGGGCGGATGAAGGAGTAAATATGAGTAGCAAACAAAATAATAAGCTGGGCGAGTTGGAGAAATCAGATATCACCTTGGGATTTATCCCCCTGACTGACTGCGCCCCCTTAGTGATTGCCCAAGAAAAAGGCTATTTTGCGGCAGAAGGCCTGAACGTCAGGCTGTCACGGGAAGCGTCCTGGGCAGGTATTCGCGACAAAGTTGGCTTGGGAATTTTAGACGGCGCACAAATGATCGCCTCCATGCCGGTTGCCTCACGGCTGGGCATTTCCAGCCCCAAGCTGGATTTTGTCTGCGCTCTGGTGCTCGACCTGAATGGCAATGCCATTACCATCAACAACGAACTCTACGATCAGCTTTACCAAATCGACCCCCGTTGCGAATTCAGCCCCTTAATTGCGGCTCAAGCCTTGCAATGCGTGATAGAAGAACGCAAACGTGCAAAAAGCCCCAAACTGAAATTTGGCATTGTCTACCCCTGCTCAACCCAAAGCTTTGAACTGCGCTACTGGCTGGCCAGCTCCGGCATCGACCCCGACAACGACGTCGATATTGTGGTGATTCCACCGCCGCGTATGGTTACCGCGATGAACGACGGCGAGATCCAAGGCTTCAGCGTCGGCGAACCCTGGAATACCCTGGCCGTGCAGCAGCAGCTGGGGCACGTTGTTGCCACCAAGTACCAGCTTTGGAACAACAGCCCCGAAAAAGTCTTTGCCGTTACCGAAAGCTGGGCTGAAGACCACCCCGTTACCCACCAAGCCATTTTGCGGGCGTTGTTAAAAGCCTGCATCTGGGTCGATAAAAAAGAAAACCGCAAAGCCGCCGCTCGCATCCTGAGTCAAGCCGCATATATCGCGCTCCCCGTTGACACCATCTCTATGTCACTCAACGGTTTATCATTAAAACACTTTGGCAAAGAACCCGAGAAAGTCCCCGACTTTCACGTTTTTCACCGCTACTCTGCCAACTTCCCCTGGCTTAATCACCCGGAATGGTTTATCTCGCAAATGTATCGTTGGGGGCAGCTCACCACCCCCATCGACATCGACCAAACCGTGCGCCAAGTTTACAAACCCACCGAATACCGCATTGCCGCTACGGCTATCGGCCTGGACAGCCCCCATATTGACCGAAAAACCGAAGGCAATTTGCATGAAAAAATGGTGCTGCCCAAATCTCAACATCTCGGTGCCAACCGCTTTCTGGACGGTCAGGTCATATCCGTTGGCGGTATACTCCGCTACCTTGAACAGCAAAACTTTTCTCAAGCAGACATTCCAGCCTTAAAGCTGGTGAACCGCAAAAAAAATGAGGTGTAAATAATAAGGTGCGAGTGCTACTGATAGACATTGACGATAATCGAGCCAATAAACTCGAACCCATTGTGACGTGGGCTGGCATGGAAATGCTCAACCACCGAGAGAGTGAAGAAGATATCTACGGTGTTATGGAAAAACTTCACCCAGAAATTATTTTAATAGACACCAACTCTACTAAACGCGATGCATTAGAGCACTTAGCCCAGCGCAATTTGCAAGGCCCCCACACCGTTATCACCCTAGGCAAAAAAAAATCCGAAGGCATTAACCGCCTGGCCACCGAAGCGGGCATCAGTCTTTACGCAATAGATATTGTTCCTCACAGCCTGCTGCAAGCACTCATCGACATCACCATCAGCTACTTTCACAGCATTGATTGCCTACGCGCAGAAGTCTCTGCCCTGCAACCCATGGTCCAAGATCGGGAATACCTGAACAAAGCCCGGCAATTTATTATGAGTAATTACGGTTTAGCAGAAGAGCAAGCCCAAGACCTGCTGATGAAAAACGCCAACCAACAAAAGCGTAATATCGCTGAACTGGCCAAGCAACTTATCGAGACAGGGTCTTTCGCTTAACGCGGCAATTTCCGGTTCAACCTGCCTGGGGCTACATCAATACCAACAAACTCAGCTGGACCATTAACGGTATTAACTAGCTGTTTATTTGAGACCGCTGTAAAGCACGGTAACCAGCGAAGGCTAAAAATGTCGCAACAAGCCACGCACCCTCAACTACCAGCATCACAGCCAGGGCGAGCAAGCCTGCGCCAAACAAAAACAGCCAACATCGTAAGCCAATAGTCGTCAACAAACGGCCACCCGACCGGGGCAAGCCACACAAAAGCCTGCCCCCAACAACCGCCAACCAAAACGCGGCTAACACAACAACAATAACTCTGATGAATGCCAAAGCGGCAAAGCCTTCATGCCATAACAGCACGGCCGACAGCAGAAACAGCATGACTGATGATAAGGCAGCTATCCCGCCAACAAAGATTTCGAGGGGCTTGCCAACGGCTTGATGATAGGTAGTCATGTAACGTCCTTGTTTTACTAACAGCCAGTTTTACTAATAGCCAAAAAATGCTCCACAAAATCAGTAGCGTATGGGCTATACCCAGTGGCTTGCTGAATATCGACCCAAGCCAGATATGACGATGGCGCTGCACATCTAGCCACGCAAACTCAATCCCTTGAGTCATCCCGGGCGGGGCTAGCAGCGAGCCGGGATCCAGCGACTAGGCGCAATGCTTTCACTAAGCGCAGTGTTTTCACAGTGCCGGTTCACCGCACTGTTGTTAAGCCGCCAATGGCCCACTGTGAAAGCGGCAGACATCATCGGGTGACAAAATCAGTTCCTGTTCCCGGGCTTTAAACGCGGCTATGCGGTCATCAATAGGCTCATCTGAATAGCGTTGCGCCAATGCCAGATAATCTTTGAAATGGCGGCTCTCTGATTTGAGCAGCGATTCGTAAAAGCGCCGTAACTCATCGTCCAGCTCGGGGGCAATACGCGAAAAGCGCTCGCAACTTCTGGCTTCAATCAGTGCGCCACACACCAGAATATCGACCAGTTTACCGGGCTCACTATGACGGGCAACTTCCCGCAAGCCATTGGCATAACGGGCGGATGAAACATGGCGGTAGGCAATGCCGCGTTTTTTCATAATGGCCAACACTTGCTCAAAATGTCGCAGCTCTTCTCTGGCTAGCTTGGACATTTTATTGAGCAGCTCTAGCTTGTCCACGTAGCGAAACATCAGGTTAAGCGCAGTGCCAGCAGCTTTTTTCTCGCAATTGGCATGATCGATCAGAATTTCTTCAGGGTGCGCCAAGGCGGCTTCTACCCAGGCATCCGGGGTGGCACAAGGCAAAAACTCGAGTATTTCACTGATATCAACCGCTGACATAACTGGCTACCTGACCGACTGGCTTTAAAGAGAAAGGCGCGAATTATAGCAAAGCTAAGGAATTTATCCTTCGCCCTGCATATAGCGATTAAAGTAGCGATCATAGTAAGCATGAGACAACTCAAAAAACTCTTTATCAATGGCCTCTCGTAGTTCTAACAAGCTCTGGTCCCGCCAAGCGGTATCCACAACAAAGCCATATTTCCGAGGCTCGCTGATTTGCCCGGCCCCAGCTCGCAGCAGTTGAAACAACCAGATATAAGGGTCTTTGTGTTGGGGAAAGCGCACGCTCTGCACATTTAACTGCCAGGCCAGCAGTTCAGCATTGACGATATGCAGCTTGGTCGTCATAACCTGAATCAGCAAACGATCCAGACGCTGGTCAATAATCTGCTTTTGCTGAGGGGTGTAGCCGTTCCAGTCGATCACTTCATGGCAAAACCGTTTACAACCCCGGCAGACATTATCGCCAATGCCTGTGGAGCAAACGCCAATGCAGGGAGTGGGAACACGGCGCAGCAGCTCAACCAAAACAATCTCCAGACTCAGTAAACCAAAAAAGAAAGGTTAAGCGAGATCGACCAAGCCTCGCAAGGCCGAGAATGACTATTATCCATGCTGATAATAATGATAATGCACGGACGAAATCGCTAATGTCTTAACCTGAGTAGGGTTTTTCAGTATACTTGCCGACCTTATTTCGCATCGATGATGGGCATCGATAGCCCCGATTACCGGCGATCCCGGTGGTGTCCGGGTACCGAAACAAAAAGAGGAGTTCAAAGTGCTAGAAGCCTACCGCAAGCATGTCGAAGAGCGCGCCGCTCAGGGCATCGTCCCCAAACCCCTAAATGCCGAACAAGTTGCCGGCTTGGTGGAATTACTGAAAAACCCACCAGCTGGTGAAGAAGCGACGCTTGTCGACCTCATCGCCAACCGTGTTCCGCCCGGAGTTGATGAAGCGGCCTATGTTAAAGCAGGCTTCCTGGCTGCCATCGTTAAAGGCGAAGCCACTTCACCACTGATCAGCAAAGAAGAAGGCGTTGTACTGCTGGGCAATATGCACGGCGGCTACAACATCGTGACCTTGGTTGACTTGCTGGACGACGCCGACCTGGCCGAGCTTGCTGCCACTGAGCTCAAGCACACCCTGCTGATGTTTGATGCTTTCCACGACGTGGAAGAAAAAGCCAAAGCGGGCAACGAGCACGCCAAAGCCGTCATGCAAAGCTGGGCAGACGCAGAGTGGTTCACTAACCGTGCTGAAGTGCCTGAAAGCATTGTAAAAACGGTTTTCAAAGTGACCGGCGAAACCAACACCGACGACCTCTCTCCTGCCCCAGATGCCTGGTCGCGTCCCGATATTCCGCTGCACGCCCTGGCTATGTACAAAATGGAGCGTGACGGCATTACGCCAGACGAGCAAGGCCAAATCGGTCCGCTCAAGCAGATTGAGGAACTGCAAAAGAAAGGTCACCCCATCGCCATGGTTGGCGACGTAGTCGGCACCGGTTCTTCACGTAAATCTGCCACCAACTCTGTATTGTGGTTCTTTGGCGACGATATTCCCGGTGTACCGAACAAGCGTGGCGGCGGTGTCTGCATTGGCGGTAAAGTTGCCCCCATTTTCTACAACACCATGGAAGATGCTGGCGCATTGGTTTTTGAAGCCGACGTCGACAACCTCAACATGGGTGATGTGATCGAAATTCGTCCTTATGACGGTGTGATCAAAAACCACGAAACTGGCGATACCTTAAGCACTTTTGAGCTGAAGTCTCAGGTCCTGTTGGACGAAGTGCGTGCGGGTGGCCGTATCAACCTGATCATTGGTCGCGGCTTGACGACTAAAGCTCGCGAATCTTTGGGACTGCCTCCGTCAGAGCTGTTCCGTCAGCCTTCTCAACCCATTGATACCGGCAAAGGCTTCACGCTGGCGCAAAAAATGGTTGGCCGCGCCTGTGGTCTGCCAGAAGGCCAAGGCGTGCGCGCTGGCACCTACTGCGAACCCCAAATGACCACCGTGGGCAGCCAGGACACCACCGGTCCCATGACCCGTGACGAGCTGAAAGATCTGGCTTGCTTGGGCTTCTCTGCCGACCTGACCATGCAGTCGTTCTGTCACACGGCGGCTTACCCCAAGCCCGTTGATATCGACACTCAGCACAAGCTGCCTGACTTCATCATGACCCGTGGCGGCGTTTCACTGCGTCCCGGCGACGGCATCATCCACAGCTGGCTGAACCGTATGTTGCTGCCTGACACAGTCGGCACCGGCGGTGACTCCCACACCCGCTTCCCCATGGGTATCTCCTTCCCTGCGGGTTCTGGCCTGGTGGCATTCGCCGCTGCCACCGGCGTTATGCCGCTGGATATGCCAGAGTCGGTATTGGTGCGCTTTAAAGGCGAAATGCAGCCCGGCATCACCCTGCGGGACCTGGTTCACGCCATTCCTTATCAAGCCATCAAAGACGGTCACCTGACGGTTGCCAAAAAAGGCAAGAAGAACATCTTCTCTGGCCGCATCCTGGAAATCGAAGGTCTGGAAGGTCTGACTGTAGAGCAAGCCTTTGAACTGTCTGATGCCTCTGCCGAGCGTTCTGCGGCAGGTTGTACTATTAAACAAGGTATTGAGGAAATCTCTGAGTACCTGCGTTCTAACATCACGCTGTTGCGTTGGATGGTTAGCGAAGGCTACGGCGATCCACGTACCCTTGAGCGTCGCGCCAAGAAAATGGAAGAGTGGTTGGCTAAGCCAGAACTGCTGGAAGCTGATACCGATGCTGAATACGCTGCGGTTATCGAGATCGATCTGGACACACTGACAGAACCTGTTGTCTGCTGCCCTAACGACCCAGACGATGCCAGATTGCTGTCTGAAGTGGCTGGCGACAAAGTCGACGAAGTATTTATCGGTAGCTGCATGACCAACATCGGTCACTTCCGCGCTGCAGGTAAATTGCTAGACGCCTACAAAGGCAGCTTGTCTACTCGTTTGTGGTTGTCACCACCAACCAAGATGGACCAGCACACGCTGATGGAAGAAGGTTACTACAACATCTTTGGCGCAGCCGGTGCCCGCATGGAAATGCCCGGTTGTTCATTGTGCATGGGTAACCAGGCACGGGTTGCCGACGGTGCCACCGTACTGTCTACCTCAACCCGTAACTTCCCCAACCGTCTGGGCACAGGCGCCAATGTCTACCTGACCTCTGCCGAACTGGCTGCGGTTGGCGCAATTGTTGGCAAACTGCCTACCCCAGCTGAGTACCTGGAATACTGTAAAGATCTGAAGAGCATGTCCGGTGAAATTTACCGCTACATGAACTTCGATCAAATCGAGTCATTCCAGAAAGGCGCTGAAGAAGGCGCTAAAATTGCGGCGGTAGAAATTACCGAAGTGGCGATGTAAGCAGCTGTTTTGCAGTGAATCTCAAAGCCGCCTTCGGGCGGCTTTTTTGTGTGCATCTAAAATTGAAGCGGACCTTAATTTTGGAGCAATTGATCTAAAACGACGTTAAAAGCAGCGCTTAAAACTCAACCGGCGCGTAACCCGTCACCTCAGTCAGCCCCATCTCTTTACCCAGTGCAGTCAGCGGGTGCACAACAACCAGACCTTTGACCGACTTCTTAAATTTACCCATATCGGCCTGCTCAAGCTTGGTCAGACTACGGCTAAACTTCATCGCTTTTAAGCTAGCACCCTCGTCGGCATTACGCTGAGAGCGCATCCCCTTAATACTACCGATCTGACGCTGCAACTTGCTAATATCCCGGCTGAACTTGCGCATCAAAGGTACATTACCCGTCTGCTCAACATCCGCCAGTTTTCGCCGCAGCAAATCCAACTTATTATTCAAAGTTTGTAACTCTTTGCTCGTACTCATACTGGCTCCCAAAGATAATATTCAGGCGAGCAGATTCTATGCAGCCTGCACGCGCAATTGCCGCGCAGTATACCAAGCCCTCCCGCCTAGCACCGGACTCAATTGTATTTACTAATGCGACATTTCATTCACCGCCAACATTAAAACCCCAAAGACATTTCTGCAGGGGCTAGTCATTGAGCGTTATAGACGCTAAAGTATGTATATTCATCCAGTAGTTTTGTTAAATCGCTACTGACTGAAAACGCGATATACCCAAATTCATTGCCGCAAAGAGGTGAATCTATGGCCGTGGTAGCCAAGTGGATGTGTGACAGGGACAACAGCATGTTTGACAGTAAAAAAGACGCCGACGCCTACGACAAAATGCTGGAACTGGGCGAGCAATTCAGCGAATTGCTACATCGTCATATTCCCGGTGTAGACGAAGCTAAAGCCGAAGAATTCGGTATTTTTCTGGCCCGCAATAAAGACCTGCTCGCCCAAGCCTGCAAAGGCAAACCCGAAGTGCTAAACGAACTGATCAGCGATGATGACAAAGTTCATCAGCTCGCGAAAGAAGCGTAAGTCACTCGCCGCAGATAGATCAGTATGCCGGTAAGCGCCCTCGTTTACCGGCATACTCTCTTCCACTTCCACATAAGCTCCCCCCGTTTTCCAAAACAGTTATTCGTAGAACCTAAACTGCCTTGAGGGAACGCCGCCAATCGCTGTACCGAGCCGCGTGAAAGCCATTAGGGTTAGGTCTTAACTCTTTCCTCCACGTTTTAAATGTTATAGCAAAGGAAAAAGGCAAGACCTAATGGAATGGTCCGCCCCACTCCAAATACGGCTTCGAATGAGCCATGATGTGCGTGCGAACATACATCAAATAGAGCGGAGCAGACCATGAGTAATCATAACCTAAAAAATGACGTCGCAGTGCTAGGTATCGATTTGGCCAAGCAAAGTTTTCAACTTCACGGTGTCAATTGTCACGGCGTCACCGTACTAAAAAAGAAGCTGGCTAGAAAGAATCTTGCCAGCTTTATAGTCCAACTCCCAGTTTGTATTATTGGCATTGAAGCCTGTAGTGGCGCAAATTATTGGGTGCGCGTATTGGAGAAGCTTGGCCATACCGTTCGTATGATTGCCCCTCAATTTGTAAAGCCTTTTGTCAAATCCAACAAAAATGACGCCGCTGATGCCGAGGCGATATGCGAAGCTGTTCAGCGCCCCTCAATGCGCTTTGTTCCTGCAAAAAGTATTGAGCAGCAAGACATTCAAAGCCTGCATCGAATTCGAAGTCAGGTGGTTGCCAGAAGAACTGCACAAGCCAACCAAATTCGGGGCTTGCTAATGGAGTACGGCCTGACCATTCCACAAGGGATTTCATACATTAGAAAATCGATACCCCTGATATTGGAAGATGCCGGTAACGAATTAACGGCAATGTTTCGAGAGCTATTAACCGATCTTTACGATGAAATGGTTCATCTGGATCGGCGTATTAAAACACTGGAAACCAAGCTTGAATCGCTTTGTACACAAAAGGAAGATTGTCAGCGCCTGCTGAGCATTCCTGGCGTAGGACTACTGAGCGCAACGGCAATGGTAGCTGCCATTGGCGACATTAGCGCCTTTAAAAATGGGCGTGAATTGGCGGCATGGCTAGGATTAGTTCCCCGACAACATTCCACCGGAGGTAAGCCTACCTTGCTAGGAATTAGTAAACGCGGCGATACCTATTTGCGAACACTGCTCATCCACGGCGGGCGTACGGTGGCGAGAGTGGCGAACAAGCATCAAGACAAGCGCAGTGCATGGGTGATGCAGTTAGAAGAGCGGCGAGGGAAAAATATCTCGGCCGTTGCGGTCGCCAATAAAAATGCACGAGTGGCCTGGGCATTGCTCAGCAATAAATCGACCTACCAAGCCAGCGCGGCATAATGTAAGGAATTTAACAGCAAACTGTTATCAACGAGTTGCGTAGATAAAGTTTAAGTGATGGCAAAAAAGGTAACACCTGCATATCAGTAAGTCTGCTGGGGTCTCGGGCTCATTAGAAGCCGAAGACTTGATGAGACAGATATGCGCGAATTCCATCAGGGCCAGAGGTTTTAATGACCTCACCCCAAAGGCCGGATATATGGAAGCAACCTTTTACCATAACGAGAAAATTATCTTGCAATACGGGGCGGACCATATATGACTCCGATCACGATCTTCCGATAGAGCTTTAACGCCGCAGTTTGGGGTGCCGGAGCGCCAGCGGAACGGAGGCTGTAGCCGCAGGCGACAACACCACATTGATTATGTGTTTTTGGCACTAACTTTAATTCCGTTGAAACGCCAAACCCAATAAACATGGGGGCTTAGCATGAGAACTACCAAAAATCCTGAATAGGTGAAAAACGCCAACACACCCAACGCAACGGCATAGATTACGGCCTTAAAGCGAAATACTGCCCATATTTCTAGAAGTACTGTCAAATAACATATGCCAATCGGGATCATTGCTGCAATCACTGCTACCTTTAGCGAGATGCTACTTTGTACTTCAGCCGCATAGGTATTGAGCGGGTATGCCAGCATCAGCTGTAAGATTAAAACCGCAGTAATAAGCCAATAATATTGCACTCCGCTTATTCTCAATGCTTTCCCCCTAAAACACATAACATTTGTATATGATGCACTCCCGGTTTGCCCGGTGACGATCACCACAGAAACTAACACAACGTATTGAATGTATATTGAAATAATGGGAATTGGTACTGAGCTACGTTTCGACAAAGCGTGCAGGCACGCATGTATTGTTGGCGGGGTTTCATATGTCTTGCCTCACGTTCCTTGGCTGATCTTAAAATCCTGGGCTGGAAAAACGAACACGCGACTCCCACAAACCGAGCATAAATCCTGGCAAGGAGAAAATATACCGTTATCCGCCACAAACTAGGTTGCTGTGTCGCGGCTGGGTATATCGGCTAATTAAGACTATCCACCCAGCTTTTGGATGGAGAAGTCAACAACTACTGCTTTGCGGTCATCGCCGCTGAGTTTCGTCGATGTTCTTGCATTAATTGCAGTACATAGGGGCGTCGTAACACTAAAAACGCTGCGGGTACAAAATACAGCGACAGTAAGGTGGTTAATACGGTGCCCCCTGCTAACACAATGGCAAAGGGTGGCCAAAAGCCCCCCACTGAAAAAATCAGCGGAATTAACCCCGCCACTGTGGTTAAGGTTGTGGAGCCAATATGCCGAGTTAAGGCACTCACGGTATCAATAATATTCTGTTTGTCTCCCGCCATGGCCAGACTGGAATGCCGCAACTCGGTTAAAATGACGATGGCCGCATTCACCGCCAAACCAATCAGGCCCATCAAGCCAACAACAGCCGTAAAACCAGAGGGATAACCACTGGTCCACAAGCTAAACAAGCCTAAGCCCGCCGCCTGAAATGCCACCACAAATACCAGTGCCGACAAACGAAATGAATTAAAAGACATCAACACTGTGACCAGCATCAGTACCCCGATAATGCCAAGGCTGCCAACGAGTTTGCCGACGGCTTCATTGCGGGCTTCCGAGTCGCCACCAATCTCCAGTTCATAAGCAACCGGCAAGTGGAAGGCGCCATTTTCTAATTTTGTTTTTAGCCGCTCTAATACCAAGGCGGGCAAAACCCCGTCGCGAACATGCACATCAATGGTATTGACCCGGCGACCGTCACGACGGCTGATCACCGCCTGAGCGGGTTTTATTTCCATTTCTGCCAGTGCTGACAATGGTCTGGGGCCGGTTTCCAGCGCCAAGGGCATCGACATCAGTAAATCGACACTGGCGTCTTTCAGGCCCTTGCCCGACACCCGTACCGGCAATTGTTCGGAGCCTTCCAACAGACTCCCGCTATACACCCCGTCAATGCTCGCCGACAGAATGCCTGACAAATCCTTGAGTTTAAGACCGCTGCGCTGGGACGCGGCCTCATCAATTTTGAGCCATACCTTAGGGACCGACTCTCCCATTGAGGTGCGCACATGCAGCACATCTTCGGTGTTCAACGCCAGCAAGCGGATTTCATTACCCAAATGTTTAAGCTGGGCTAAATTGCTGCCGTATAAACGCAGCTCCACCGGCGCATTGACCGGCGGCCCCTGCTCCAAGCGCCGAACCAATATTTGATAGCCAGGAAATTGCTGATTTAAATCTTGTTGAAGATAGCCAACCAGTTTATTCGCCGCTTTAAAATCACGGGCGGTGATCATTGCTTGGGCGTATTGGGGAGAACCGTCTTTGTTATCTCTGAGGTTGTAATAAAATGGCGGCGCATTGCGGCCAACAAACCAGTTCAGGGCCACAATATCGTCAAGCTGGCGGATATGATCACTGATGTCTCGGGTTGCCGCCAAGGTATTGTGAATACTGCTACCGGCAGGCAAATAGACTTCTAAATTAATCATGTCTCGATCAGCGGGCGGAAAAAACTGCTCCTTCAAGGTTGAGCTTAAAAAGAAGCCGCTTATCGGTAACAGAAAAATAATAACCATGCTGCGGCGAGGCCATTGCAACACCCAAGCAAGACTGCGACGAAATAGCGCATCCCCTTTGGGAAAGGCTAAACCGTTATTTTGTTCTTTAGACAACCAACGTCCGGCAATAGGTGCCACCAGAAACAGCGAGATTAACCACGATCCGGCCAATGAAAAAATCACCGCCAGGGCAATCGGGCCAATAAACTCACCCGATGGCCCTGGCATTAAAGCCAAGGGCATAAAGGTCAGCACGGTGGTAAGAGTAGAACCAAGCAGGGGCACCCAAAGATGCTTGAGTGTTCTTCCCGCCGCCGCACTGGCAGAAAACCCCTCCAACCGATAGCGGCGAACGGTATCAGCGACCACAATGGCGTTATCTACCATAATGCCCAAGGCGACAATCAAACCGGTCACCGACATCTGGTGAATAGGTAGCGCCACAAACCGCATTACCGCCAAAGCAAACAACATCGTTAGTGGTAACGACAACGCCACCACCACTGCCGAGCG
Organism: Spongiibacter sp. IMCC21906; assembly: GCF_001010805.1. Lineage (NCBI taxonomy): Bacteria > Pseudomonadati > Pseudomonadota > Gammaproteobacteria > Cellvibrionales > Spongiibacteraceae > Spongiibacter > Spongiibacter sp. IMCC21906. The sequence continues at coordinate 2,433,422 of NZ_CP011477.1, forward strand.
CCAACCTAAAGTAAATAGCAAGATGACAAAAATCAGGCAAAAGCCCAAGGCGATATTGCCCAGCAACTCTCTTAAGCGAATATCGGTATAGCGCTCTTGAACAAACAATTCCTCAAGAACGATTTCTTCTGGCAAAGCGGCAGAGAGCTCTGCCGCCACCGTACGCACATCCGCCGTCCATTTGTCTCCCCGAAAATCTGGCAGCATTCGGGCAGCAATGGCAACACCTCTATCGCCATCAAAAAAAGCCAACTCTGAGGGGCTATCGGGCTCACCTCGGTACACATCGGCAATATCCTGCAACTGTAGCGAGCCCCCCTCCTGTAAACTCAACAAGGGCACCTGCCGCACGCGCTCCACTTGGTCAAAACCGCCAATAAGCTCTATCGATTGGCGGCGAGTACTGCCACTTAATTCACCTGCCGACACCTTGGCATCGCTGCCACCAATCAACGCTGCGACTCTCGGTACATCTAAATTGACTGCTGCCGCCTTAACCGTATCGACTTTAACTTGTATCTCTTCTTCGGCCTCACCCCACAGTTTGACCAGATCGGTTCCCGATACATTGCGCAGGCGGTTTGCCAACTCTTCGCTGTAACGGCTTAATCGTAATGGATCGGTATGAGTAGGATCTTTCCAGCGCAGTGCGGCTATCCAGGTAAAGGCGTAGTTGCGGTCGCTGTCGACTTGCGGCTGCCCCGCCCCCGCAGGTAGCACGCTTTCAACCTGAGCCACTTTATCCCGCAGCTCTGCCCAGAGTTGATCGGTATGAGCCGCATCTACACTGTCTTTCAGTTCGACCACAATGGCCGAAACTCCGGGCCGGGCATTGGAGGTAATGTGTTTCACCTCAGGCATTTGTCTGATGGCCGTTTCCAAGGGTTCGGCCACCAGTGCCTCAATACGCTCGGCACTGGCACCGGGAAACGGCACAATGACAATGGCTGCGCGGTTGGCAAAATGCGGGTCTTCCAATCGTGGCAAATGACTTAGCGCCGAAAACCCGGCAACGACAATAAGCGCAATGGCCAGCGCAATATAACGAGGGTTACTCAGCGCGCGAGGCATCACCACCTCCAGCGGCATTTATTGCAGAAGCATTTACTTCAGAAGCATTTACTTCAGGGACATTTACTTCAGAAGCATTGCCTACAGCGGGCTTGCCTTTTACATCATCAGCATTGGCCTGCCCGGCCAGCACCACGGCTTGTCCCGGCGCCAAACGGTGAACACCTTCGGTCACTACCAAGCTTCCGTCTGCCAACTCGCCACTCAGATAGACACGGCCACGGTGATGATATAGCGCCTCCACCGAATGTTTTTGTACTTGATAACCCTCGGCATTTTTCTGTAAGCCATAGACCGCCCACGTTCCCCGCACGTCTTCCAGCAAGGCTTGGGCCGGCATCCAAAACCCTGTTGCCTCACGGTGCTGAGGGAGATGGATATAAGCTGTATTACCGTCTACTGCGGAGGTGTTTTCTGGCAAGGCCACCCGAATGGTCCGGGTCTGGCTGCGCCAATCCAAGTTGCTGGCCACCGCAATCAGATTGGTGTCAATGTCGCCAAAATCACCAGACACTTGCATGGACTGGCCCATAACCAAATCTCGGCCCAATCGATCTGAAATCCCAAAAACCGCCTCTGATTCGCCGGTTTCAACCAGTTGCATCACCACCTGGCCTTGGCCAACCACTACCCCTTCTTCAACCTGCACCTTGGCAACCTCACCATTAAAAGGGGCTTTTAATTCGGTTTTTTCCAATTGCAAATTTATCGCCTTCAGCTGGGCATCTATCTGAGCTGACTGAGCCTGACTGGCGGTCACCTGGGTTTCTAACTCCTCCAACTGACCTTCGGAAACATAGGACTTTTCCCGCAAGGCTTTATAACGCACCACATCCCGCTGTAACTGCGACAACCGTGCATTGAGTTCTTGCTGTCGTGCCTTTAATTGATCTCGTTCAATATTGAGACTGCGCCGATCTAATTTGGCCAGCAGCTCTCCGGCCTTTACTGCCTGGCCATCGTCCACCAGCACCTGTTGCACAACCCCAGCCTGCTCAAACCCAATATCCGCCCGCTGGCTACCCAGCACCCTGCCCGCAAACACCCGAAACACCTCATAGCCATCTTGACGATGAACGGGCTCAGTAATCACCGGCTGCAGAGGATTTGCCACCGTGTAAAAGCTGATGAAGGTAGCAATAAACGACAATAGATAAATAGGGATACGGTTCATAGCGCAAAGCTTCTTAGACTAGTCAGTCCAGAATATAGTTAAAACAAACTGGACTGTCTAGTCTACTTTTGATTAAACTTTGTTGAGTATTTAAACCACAGGCGATATCCGTGACCATTCAAGAAGACCCCAGCAAAAGCAAAAAAGGTCGCAGTAAAAGCGAAGAAAAGCGCTTTCAAATTATGGCTGCTGCATCTGAGCTTTTTTTAGAACAAGGCTATGAAAACTGCAGTATGGAAGCGATTGCCAAACTGGCCGGGGTGTCCAAGCAAACGCTTTACAGCCACTTTGGCGGCAAAGAGCAGCTGTTTAGTGACGCTGTAGAGGCGACCTGTCAACAATACCGAATTTGGGATAACTTAGACGCCAGCGCGAACTGCTACGACTACCTGGAAGCATTTTGCATTAGCTTTGCCGAATTACTGGTCAGCCGCGAGGCGCTGGGGGTGATGCGGGTGTGCGCCGCCGAAGGCGGACGCTCTGACGTGGCTGAGTTATTTTGGCAGGCCGGGCCAGTCAAAATGCGGGCAAAGCTCAAAGAGTTTCTTAGCGAGCAACAACGGCAAGGCCAACTTCACTTTGCCGATGTGGATACTGCGGCTTCGCAGCTTATTGCCATGCTTCACGGCCAGACCCATACCCGTCTGCTACTGGGGCTAGATAGCAGCTATGACCCCAAGCAGCTAAGCCGTTACGCCATTTCTTGCGCGCAACTATTTTATAAGGCACATCAAGATTGAATACCGGGTTTAGCAGGCTCTTGAACTTCCACGGGGCTTGGCAGCTCTTCTGTTGGTGCAGGCTTCTTAGCAAGTAATTTGATCACGGGTTTTTGCAACAATGCACTATTGGGATAAGTCACCGTGCTGCCGTCATCCCGGCGTATCAAAACATGAAACGACGCCACCTCGACGATCTCCCCCGAAATATCCTCATCAGGATCGACAACTTTTACCCGATCCCCCACCCTGTAGGGAAAGCCAAAAAAGATAATCATCCCCGCCGTTAAATGGCTGAGAATCGACCACTGCGCAAACAGCGCAATGCCGATAACCGCCAGCACCGAGGACAGAAAGATAAATAACTGTTGATACCCCAAACCCAAAATAAAGCAGAACACCATCACCGCCAACACAATCATCAAGGTGTTGAACAGCTTGCGAATAAACAACACTCGCATTAACGGCACTTTGCGCGCCCGGGCAAATTCATCTAAAAAACGATTTAGTACACGGCTCAATAATAACAAGCCAATTAAAGCGCCCAACAATATGAGGACTTTTAACAACATTGTATTTCCCTTTTCATGTTCTCAGCGCGTTGTTCTTGATACACAGTTTATGAGCATACCGGTTTTCAAGGTCTTGATTTAAACGCGGGGTTTATCAGATGCTCATTCAAGATGACGGCGCCGACTTCAGAGCCTTATTTTTTAAAGGGTCTGCGGAGTTTTCGCAAGTGCTGCAGGCCATTATTATACCCGCCGCTGGGTAGTACATTCTCCCGATGCTGATACATATTTGCGGTATATGCTGTGGTCACCTCTGCCAACCACGGCGCCCACTCGGGTGCTTGAGACTGTACCCGAAGCAAAAATGCTGCCGGGGTTTCGCCAGGCTCTCGGCTTACACCTCGACGCGCCAGTGCGCGGCAGCAGCGCAAATACTCTCGACTGAAGGGGTCTGCACTCTTCGACCGGGGCAGTCGCATAGACGATAAAGCGATGTACAACAGCGGCAGGCCACCCGCCAACATCACCACCGCCAACAAGCGCATGGGGCTGACTTCACCTAATAATTTGCCAAGCAACTGCCATTGCCGCTGCTCATCGTAATTCAACACCCAACGTGCCCAGGCATAATTAATACTGTCCATGAAGTAACGCATTTTGGTGGCCCAGGCAAAATGCCGCAGCGACAAAGGCGCATCTTGAAGAAAACTGCCCTGCTCTCGCATTAAGGCATCAGCGCCAAGCTGAATACGTGAGGGTGCGACAAAGCTGGTGGGATCAATCCGCTGCCAGCCCTCGTCGTCTAACCATACTTCTACCCATGCATGAGCGTCGGATTGATGCACCATCAGATAATTTTCCGCCGCGTTGAGTTCGCCGCCCTGATACCCCACTACCAACCGTGCGGGCACACCGGCAGCGCGCATTAAAAAAGCAAAGCTGCCTGCAAAGTGCTCACAAAATCCCTGCCGAGCCGTAAACAAAAACCCATCCACGTTGTTCTCACCCAGCGTCGGCGGGTTCAAGGTATAGATGAAGTCATTTTGCAGAAAATATTGCTGCGCAGCGGCAACCCGCTGGCGAGGATCCTCCAACTGCCGCCACTGATTCGCCAAGACTCTGGCTTTGGGATTGCCCGCCCCTGGCAAGCTCGTATTCCGTCGCAGCGTATCGGGATACGGCTCGGGCTTGCGACGGCTAATGTCACTTTCTACGCGGTAGCTTAAGCGGCCACTTAACGGCCGTTTAGGTGACCAGACATAGGCACTGTTGCTGCGAATATCATCACGATGGATGTCGGCAACGGCAAGACTGTACAGCCATTGATGAAAGCCCGGTTCCAAGGTCACGGTATACCCTTGGCTGTCGTTGAGGTTTGTCGGAGCGGCTTTAAGAATTTTACGCCACGGCGCCTCCGTCCAGCGCCGACCATCAAAGTCTTCAAACACCAAGCCCCGCCAATACAGATCTTGCTGCCGGGGCGCTTCGCCCTCAAAGCTGACGCGAAAAGCTAACTCGCCAGAACGGCTGAGTCTGGCGACATCACCAAATTCCAAACTATCGGACATACCGGTGCGGGCGTCTTTACCTGGCAAAGGCATAGACCACAGCGGCCCAATTCTGGGAAAAATTAAAAACAACGCCAACATCAACGGCAGTGACTGCGCCGCCATAAGCAAACTCAAACGCAACATGGTCATGGGCTCATGGCGTTGACGATGCAGCGATTGCTGGGCAATTAAAATCACCAGCAATTGCCCCAACGCGATCAATACTGAGCCAATTTGCTGCGAGAATAAAAACCCACTGGCGACCAAAAAATAACACAGCAGCAATAGCAACCAATGATCCCGGGCGCTTTTTAGCTCCAGCAATTTTAGTGTTAACGCGCAGACCAGAATGGCCAACATGGCCTCAAGATTGACCAAGCGCTCAAACTGCCAGTAGACCAGCGCTATCACCAACGCAGCCAAAGCAAATTTCTGCCAACTGGGAGGAAATGCGCTGCGGCCCTGGGCAATGCGCCAATACCAATACGCCACGGCCAGCCACGCAGGAAACGACCACAGCGGCAAAATATCCAAGCGCGGCAATATCGCCACAGCCTGTGCCAGCAGCAACCACACTACCGAATAACGCCCCTGCAGCAGCATCACGCCTCCGCCAAGGCCAGGGCAGCCAGCACGTTTTCTAAATGCGCCTCACCACTGCCTAACTCAATTTCGCGCTTGGGCAACCGCAAACCAAACTCCACCCCGGCGGTATCGCACTGCAATGCCCAAGCACACAACGTACTTAAGCGCTGCTCAACGGTGAGTCCAGCCAAATCGGCCCAATCCAGCATCAACTGCTGGGACTCTCTTTGCTCAAAATATCGGCTGATCAGCCCCTGCCCTTTTGCCAGTGCTTTCCAATGAATACGCCTTGGCGGGTCACCCAGTTGATAGGCCTTAAACCCCGAAAACTCATCGCTATCCCCGCGCAAATCCTGCCCCATTTCGCCCCCGGTGCCCGCATTAAGTGGCAGCGGTCGATGGGCCTGGGGAGCGGGATAGACCAGACATTGCCAATCCAGGCGGGACAATGACCAACAGCGCAGCAGGCCCAGCGGAAAATAACTTCGCAACTGCAGCCGGTCGGGGTGCAGCAAACCTCGATGCTGCGTGGCGCAGTGAATCTGCAGTTCACGGCTGTAATTTAATTGATCTGCTTCCAGGCTGAAACTCAACTCAGATTGCTCGAGGAAACCAATATATATTTGCTGACGCGGCCGCTGCGACGCCTCTACATACAGTTTAAACACCGCCGTTTGGCCAGCAAAAACCGGTTCTGCCGCACCCGCTTTTAAGCTGATGCCCGCGATATTGCGATAACTATGCAAAATGGCAACTAACAACAAACTGAACAACCAAAAACTCAGCGCAAAAATTAAATTGTTTTGGTAGTTAATAGCCAATAACAGCAAGGTTGCCAGCATGCCTAAAAATGCCAGCCCGGCTCGGGAGGGGAAAATAAAAATACGACGATGATTAAGAAAAAGCTGACGCTGAACAGGATTGCGCTTGTCCAGCCAGCGGTTGAGGTGGGGCTGCCACAATTTGGCAAGGGGCCACTTCATCACACCACAACCGGCACCTTGGATAACAACCGCTGGACTAAATCGATAGCGCCGCTCTGGCCTTCTGCAGAGGGTTTGACCCGATGAGCAACCACCGGCTCTAATAACTGCTGAATATCATCTGGCAGCACATAATCTCGACCCGATACCAGCGCCCAAGCTCTGGCACATTGCAACAGTGACATAGCTGCACGGCTAGACAGTCCATAAGCGTATTGCCCGTCTTCACGGGTAAAGGCAATCAAGCGTTGTAGATACGCCACCACCGCTTCGCTCACCGTGATGCGGTCCACTGCGGCTTGCAGTTCTTGTATTCGGGTTGCATTGAGTATCGGCGTCAACTCGTCGAGGTGATTGCGGGGATTGCCTTCCATAAGCAAGCGACGCTCGGCCCGCTCGTCCGGATAACCCAATGAAATACACATTAAAAAGCGATCCAACTGGGACTCAGGTAAGGGAAAGGTGCCAGATTGAAACCAAGGGTTTTGGGTGGCCATAACAAAAAACGGCTGGGGTAATTTGCGGGTTTGGCCCTCAACCGTGACTTGATACTCAGCCATGGCCTCAAGCAATGCACTTTGCGTTTTGGGACTGGCGCGATTAATTTCGTCGACGAGTAAAAACTCGGTAAAAATAGGCCCCGAATGAAACTGAAAGCTGCCGCTATCTTGATCAAAAATCGACACTCCCAGCATGTCCGCAGGCAATAAATCGCTGGTGCATTGCACCCGCTGATATGCCAGCCCCGCCGCTTTGGCAAAGGCTTGTGACAAAGTGGTTTTACCCACGCCGGGCAGGTCTTCTATTAACAGGTGTCCCCGGGCAAGCAAGCAACACAGCGCTTGCTTGATGGGGCCTTCCTTACCCAATACAACGCGGCCAACTTCCTCACTAAATTGCTGGAGAAGATCAGTCATAACTACAGCGCATCCAAACCACGCTGCATATCCTTTTTCAAATCGACAATATCTTCCAGGCCGACCGCTACCCGAATCAGGTTGTCAGTGATACCCGCTTGATCTCTATCCTCTTGGCTGAGGCGACCATGGGTCGTTGTGGCCGGATGCACAATCGTTGTTTTAGCATCACCCAAATTTGCGGTAATCGACACCAGTCGGGTCGCGTCAATAAAACGCCAGGCAGCAGCTTTATCGCCGCTTACTCTAAACGACAGCACTCCACCAAAAGCCGATTGCTGGGATTTGGCCAAGGCGTGTTGCGGATGGCTTTCTAAACCTGAATAAAACACTTTGTCGATGCCCGCTTGCTCAGACAGCCACTGAGCCAAGGCCAAGGCATTGCTGCTATGGGCCTGCATACGCAGACGCAATGTTTCCAAGCCTTTGAGAAAAACCCAGGCATTAAAGGGGCTCATACTGGGACCGCAGCTGCGGATAAAGCCCAGTACTTCGTCCATATGCTCTTTGCGCCCTACCACCGCACCGCCAACACAACGGCCTTGGCCATCGAGGTATTTGGTAGCCGAGTGCACCACAATAGCAGCACCCAAACTCAAGGGTTTTTGCAGTGCAGGAGTACAAAAACAGTTATCGACCACCAGCAGGCTGCCGTGCTCTTTGGCCAGCGCCGACAAGGCTTTGATATCGGCAATTTCTGCCAGTGGATTAGAGGGCGTTTCTAAAAACAGCAGCTTGGTTTCTGGACGCAATGCATCGCGCCACTCTTGTGGATTGAGCGGCGAAACATAGCTGGTACTGACCCCCAACTTGGCCAGGTATTTGTTCAACAACACGGTGGTGGTACCAAACACACTGCGGGAACAAATGATGTGATCCCCAGACTTCAGCAGCGCCATGCAAGTGCTGAGAATTGCAGCCATGCCCGATGCGGTGGCTACCCCCATCTCGGCTCCTTCCATTGCCGCAATGCGGTCTTCAAAGGTGCGCACCGTGGGGTTGGTATAACGAGAATACACATTGCCCGGCTCTTCGCCCGAAAAACGCGCCGCCGCTTGAGCGGCTGAGCCAAACACATAGCTTGAGGTGGTGAAGATAGGCTCGGAATGCTCACCTTCAGGGCCGCGCACTTGCCCTGCTCTAACGGCTAAAGTATCGAGCTCTGCCTCGGCAAGAACGGCTACGCGCTGTTGTTGATAGTCTTCCTCTGTCATGCTCTTTTCCAAAATCTGCCTCTGAGAAGAAGCATTGAAATCTTTAGGACACGTCGTTGTGCAAACCGATCAGTGCGCCATCCCCAACAGCGGCGTTGCGTGCTGTTTGGTTATCGTCGCTGCGATCGGCAGCAAGCTTATCCAGGTAAGCCTGATCTACATCGCCAGTCACGTAATTGCCAGTAAACACCGCGCAATCAAACTCCTGGATATTGGAATTACCTTCAGCAGAACAATACACCAGATCTTCCAGGTCTTGATAGATCAACCAATCGGCGCCAATTTCTTCCTGAATCTCGTCGACACTGCGACCATGGGCAATCAACTCGGTTGCCGCAGGCATATCAATGCCATAAACATTCGGGTAACGCACCGGGGGGGCGGCAGAAGCGAAATACACTTTTTTGGCCCCGGCATCTCGAGACATTTCAATAATTTGCTGGCAGGTGGTGCCCCGTACAATAGAGTCGTCCACCAACATCACATTTTTATCTTGAAACTCAAGACCGATGGCATTGAGTTTTTGCTTAACCGATTTTTTGCGTGCGCTCTGCCCCGGCATAATAAAGGTGCGGCCGATATAGCGGTTCTTCACCAGCCCTTCCCGAAACTTCACCCCAAGCCGCGCCGCCATCGATTGCGCGGCAATCCGACTTGAATCGGGAATAGGAATAATAACGTCGATATCGTGATCAGGGTGATCTCGCAATATCTTATCTGCCAAGCGCTCGCCCTGGCGCAACCGGGATTTGTAAACTGATACGCCATCCATAATGGAATCGGGACGGGCAAAATACACATGCTCAAAAATACAGGGATTTAAACGGCTAGACGTCGCGCACTGACGAATAGTGATATCGCCATCGCTGCTGATAAATATTGCTTCGCCGGGGGCAACATCTGCCACCAATTTAAAGCCCAGCGCATCCAGCGCCACACTTTCTGAAGCCAACATATATTCGTTGCCAGCAGCCGTTTCTCGCACGCCGTAAACCAGCGGCCGAATACCATTGGGGTCACGAAAGCCGACAATACCGTAACTGGCCACCATCGCGACCACGGCATAGCCGCCCCGGCAGCGTTGATGCACACCGCCAATCGCCGCAAAAATATCATCGGCTGCAGGAATTAACTTACCCAACCGCTGCAATTCATGGGCAAATATATTGAGCAACACTTCAGAGTCGGACTCGGTATTAAGATGTCGCAAATCTGATTGGAACAACTCCACCGACAGAGCTTCTGAATTGGTCAGATTGCCGTTGTGCGCCAAGCTAATGCCATAGGGGGAGTTAACATAAAACGGCTGGGCCAATGCCGGGCTAGAGCTGCCCGCAGTGGGATAGCGAACATGGGCTATGCCCATATTGCCCATTAAGCGCTGCATATGACGGGTGTGGAAAACATCTTTAACCAGCCCATTACCCTTGCGCTGGTTTAGCTTGCCATTTTCACACGTTACGATACCGGCCGCGTCCTGGCCTCGATGCTGTAGTACGGTGAGCGCATCGTAAAGATCCTGATTTACATTGTTTTTGGCGACTATGCCGGCAATGCCACACATGCAGTGTTACCTCATTTGGGACGCTATCAAAAAAACATCAGCTCGAATGGCTGGAGAAAAAAGACGACCCCCAAGAAACAAGGTCGTTAAAGGTTTGTTCGGACCAGTCACTCATCATGGTGAACTCGGGGATTAATTGTGAAGCTCGCCACCATTGATCTTGCTCAATGCCGTTTAGCATTGACGGTAGCAATACCACCAGGGCGAGCACCACAATTAGCCCTCGGGCGGTGCCAAACATCATTCCCAGTAGTCTATCTGTGCCGCTAAGCCCGGTGCGTTTAACCATTTCAGCAACTAAGTAGGTCAGCAGACTGCCAACAACCAAGGTGCCAGCAAACAACAATACGTAGGCTAGAATTTCTTGCAGGTAGGGTTTCTCTACCAGCGAGGCCAGTAATGCCACCATTTGCTGATGAAAGGCCACTGCAATAAAAAAAGCCGCAGCCCACGATGCAAGCGACAGCGCTTCGCGAACAAAGCCGCGAATCAGACTGATCAATGCGGAGGCGCTAATGACGGCAATAATCGCCCAATCTGCCCAGTTAAAGCTTGTCAGCACCGCGTCCGGCTCTCCTGATGGGATGAGCTGCGGATTCTAACAAGCCAAAGAGCCCAGCCCAAGCAGCAATTGCGCGGGAGTGGGAAATTACCCTTCAAAACGGGTCACAATTGACTTCACCGCAAAGCCTTTATCAATTTCTTGTTTCAGTGATCGCGCTCGACTCTCTTCGATAACGGGGCCCACTTGAACCCGGTAAAGACTGCGGCCGCCGCTGCTGTAACTATCGTAAAAAGCTTTGTAGCCACGGGCTTTTAGCTTGCCGACCAAGGCATCCGCATTGGCTTTCTGACCAAAGCTGCCCACTTGCACCACCCACGCCTTGGGTAGACCACGCTGGTCTATTTTGGACGCGCTTTTTGCTTCGGTTTTGCTAGTCTCGCGCTCAGGCTCAGTTTTAACTGCGGGCTTGGGTGCAGGCTCGGGCTCGGGCTTGGGTGTTGATTCCGGCTTGCTTTGGGATTCGGATTTAGGCTTTTCTGAAAACAAGCTCGGTGGCTCTGCACCAGCGCGAACACCTTCACCGCCATCAACCTCCTCGTCGCTAGGCGCTAAGGTTTTTTGGGGAGGTAAACGATTATCTGCCACCGACGGCACGCCTTCTGGCTCTTGAGGGCTTTGTTCCAATACCGGCTCAATACGCGGAGACGGCGGAATCTGGGTTTCTCTGTCTACCCGGTTATCCACCGAACCGGTAAACAACAAAGACCAAACAATGACACCCAAAC